>SCRF01000058.1 GCA_004322005.1 Rhodanobacter sp.
AAGGGCGGCGAGTTCAATTCTGAAGTGCACCACCCAAAGCGATGGAGCGGCGCAGGCGCGGTAGCCTGCACGGCTTCACCGCCAAAGTGGAACCGCCGCCTGAAAGGGGATTTGTAATGAACAAATGGATCACCTGCGCTGCTGCCGCGGCGCTTTTTCTATCCTTTAATAATGCTCACGCTGTTTCATGCAACCCGAAGGCTCAGGTGCATCAGCAAAGGCTGGCCAACATTCAGATGGCGGTGAGTTTTGGGCAGATCCCGAGCGCAGATGATGAACAGTTTGTCCTCTGCATGTTGCCGGAGAAAGAGGATCAGCAGGCTTTCAAACAGCGGGTCCAGCATGTTAAGAATCAGCAGCAGGCTCGGCAGCAACAAGAAGCGGAGCAAAGGCGTCAAGCAATAATTGCGCACAATCAGCCACAGAGCCCGCAAGAGCTGGCACAAGCGCAGTCGTACTGCGGGGGAATAGTGAGGGAGGGCGGCGCAGCTCGGGACGCAGGCATTGCATACTGTCTGGCCGCGTGGAAGGCGAATCCGCACTCAAAATGTGCTGGGGGAAATCTTCCCTGCGGCAGCGAAAACGAAGGACTTTGCTATGCCCCTTACGCGAGCCAGCGATGCATTAATGGTCGAGTAACTAGTGCGCCGCCTAACACCCCTACAGACGGCGGATGGGCTGTATCTCCGTGGGTTGAGAGTTTACCGATCCAAGTTACCAAACTTTCAGATGGAATTTATACGGAAGTTGGGAAGCCCTGTGGGAACCCGGGCCAACCGGGCGTGATTCTTATTCAGGGGACCAACGTTCGATTTGGGAGCAAATTTGGGAGCAATACCTATAGGCTTGTCAATACAAAGCAACAGGGTGTATTGAACGCGATTAATAACGGCGGTGGGACCCAAGGTTATAACGCTAAACTAATTGTTAGTGGCTCAACGATCCGCTGGATTGGCTATGAATCTGATGGATCACAGCCTTTCCGGCTGTGCCAGGCTAGTGCAGCCTCTCCAGTGCAGCGGGTTCTACCCCGTTAACGCGGACACTTCGTGGTAAGTCCAGTCCATAGATCGCCATAGTCTGCTATCGAGTAACCCGACTCAGGCTGCGACCGGCAGCTCGTGGCCGACAAGCGACCTTCAGCAGGATGGTCAACTGGCTGACGACGCTGGTCAGTTTGGCGGCACTAATCAACTTACTTGGCGGCGGCGCGCAGTTTGGCTGCCGGCCCTAGTCAGTTGCTATGGCGACGGTGGGCAGTTGGCTGGCGTTTGCAGCATGTGGCTCCCGACGGCAAGTCGGCAAACGCCTGCTTTGCGAAGCGGGGCCTTTCTAAGCTGAAGTTCTTTGACCAACCAGTGGAATTTGGCCGTTGATTCAAGCAGATGGCTTGAATTCGCGATGCCGCGTACTGGCTACAAGTGGATGGCCTGTGCCAAGTCGAGGGCGCGTTGTTGTTGGGTGTTGGCGGTGGTGGTGATGTGGAAGGCGGCGGCTTTGCTGTGGGTGTCGTTTGGTGCATGGCAGGTGTTGCGTACGATGGTCGCCAAATCGGCGAGCAAGGTGGCAAAGCTGTGCGCTTGGGTGCCGTCGTCGAGCGTGTGTGAGGCGGCCTTGCGTTGTGCAGCCGGCGAGCGCTGCGCTGGCGCCACCGGGTCGCGCATGGTTTTGGCCTCCGTGTCGGGATCGGCGAACAACAACGTGCGCCATGCCTCGCGCAGATGCCACTCGACGTAGTAGGCGAGCATGCACAGGAAGATGTGCGCACGCACGCGGTCGGCGAGGCGGTGATGGGTCGTGGGTTCGAATCCCGCCGGGCGCACCAAATCAACGACTTGCGAGCATTTCCGACGCTCGCGGCGCGTTCTCTCCGGAAGCGGTATCCCAGGTTCCCCGAAGCCTGGTGACCCCTTCCCCGTCTCGGGCACGGCAGCCGCCGCTTGGCGTGGCAGTCCACCCGAAAAAGATCGTCCCCGCCTGACGGAAGTCGAACGACGTCACCGCCCACGGCGGCATCGGACCCAAGGCCTGCGTGAAGAGCTTTTCCGTCCTGCCAGCCTGTCGATAGCAGCCACCTCATGCAACCTTGTTCCACGCGGATCGCGACTAACCAAGAATGTGCACTACGTCACAGTTTGTGGTATAGGTGCCGCTCGGTTTGTGATCGGGTGGGGCTGATGGTGGATTCGTCAGTGCGGAGGCGCGAACATGTACCGGCTGTTCCGACACAGTGCACAACGCTGGCAGTTGTTGCTGATGCTGGTTGAGTTCCTGCTGCTGGTGGCGAGTGTTTATGCCGCGGTGGAGCTGCGTTTTTGGGGGGAGGCAGGCGCCCAAACCGCGTTTGGAAAAGCGTTGCATTGGCGTGCGTCGCTGGTGGCAACGGTGCTGATTTCCTCAATGGCGTCGCTCGGGCTATACCAGGTCACCTGCGGGCGGGTTGGCTGGGGTGGTGCAGCCGGCAAGGCGTAGCCTTCGTGCTGGGCGGCATAACACTCACCGTGCTTTATTACGCGGTTCCCCCAACGTATCTGGGGCGCGGGGTTCTAGGTATTGCGTTGCTGCTCGGCTACCTCGTCGTGGTGTTATGGCGGGTGTTGTTCCTGAGTCTTGTGGATGCCGACCTGTTCAAGCGCCGCGTGATGATGCTCGGTGCCGGCGAGCGCGCCGCCGAGTTGACCCGCATGATGCGCCGCAAGAGCGATCAACGCGGGTTCAAGATCATGGGTTACCTGCCCGTCGGTACCGATCCGGTGTCCATCTCCGCGCCCCTGCTGTTGCATCCCGACGAGGCCCTGTGCGAATGGGCGACCCGGCTCGGCGTGAAGGAAATCGTGGTGGGGCCCGACGACCGCCGCGGTACCTTGCCGGTGGACGCGCTGCTGGAATGCAAGCAGCACGGCATAGCGGTGACCGATCTCCCCGAGTTTCTCGAGCGCGAGGCCGGCAAAATCAAGATGGAACCTACCAACCCGTCGTGGCTGGTATTTTCGGATGGCTTCAACGTCTCCCCCATGAGGCGCACGATCAAGCGCGCTTTCGATGTCGTCGTCGCCTTGCTGGTGTTGCTGGTGGCATGGCCGCTGATGCTGCTGACGGCCGCGGCAATTCGGCTGGAGTCGGGCCGTGGCGCGCCGATCCTGTACCACCAGGAACGGGTCGGTGAAAACGGCAAGCTGTTCCGGGTAATCAAGTTCCGCAGTATGGGCACCGACGCCGAGAGCAACGGCGTGGCACGCTGGGCCACCAAGAACGACGACCGGGTGACCCGAGTCGGGCGTTTCATTCGCAAGGCCCGGCTGGATGAATTGCCGCAGCTCTGGAACGTACTGCGTGGCGACATGAGCATCATCGGCCCGCGGCCGGAGCGGCCTCAGTTTGTGTCCGACTTCAACACCCGCATTCGTTTCTATTCGTTGCGGCATTGCCTGAAGCCGGGGCTGACCGGGTGGGCCCAATTGCGCTACCCCTATGGTTCCTCCCTGGAGGATGCCGAGGAAAAGCTGAAGTTCGACCTTTTCTACGTGAAAAACCACAACTTGGTGTTTGATCTGGCCATTTTGATCCAGACCCTGGAAGTAGTGCTGTTTGGACGCGGTGCGCGCTGAAATCGAGGAGAACATGCAAGTGAAACCGCTATCGCGAAAATGCGTTACGTGGCTGATGATGGCAGCGGGTTTGCTGCTGTTTGGCGGGTGCAGCACTACACCAATTGTCAGTGGCTTATCAGCGCCAACCCCGCCCGTGGAGCATTACATCATTGGTCCGGGTGATTCGCTGCAGGTTTTTGTGCGCGACAACCCCAATCTGACCACCACCGTGCCGGTGCGTCCCGATGGACGTATCTCAATCCCGTTGGTGCAATCGATCATGGCAGCCGGCAAAACTCCGGACCAATTGGCAGGCGACCTGGAGAAGGCGTTGAGCCAGTACATCCGTTCCCCGCTGGTGACCGTGATCGTCGAGAGTTTCGTCGGCGCCTATAGCCAGCAGGTGCGCGTGGTCGGGCAGGCGGCGAAGCCCGAGGCCGTACCGTACCGTAGTGGCATGACCTTGCTCGATGTGATGATCGATGTGGGCGGTCTTACCAAATTTGCTGCCGGCAACAGCGCCAAGATCGTCCGTCGGCTGCCCGACGGCACCGAACAGACCATACCGGTGCGGCTTGGCGACCTGATGAACGGCACGGTCAAATACAACATGGACATGCATCCCGGCGACATTCTGATCATTCCCCAGTCATTGTTTTGACACGATGGACATGCGTACATGACAACCGTCAGAGATATCGAAATATGGAATGCGACGCAGAAGCAATCGATCGATTTCCATGAACTGTTTCAGCATCTATTGCTGGAGTTACGCGCCACTTGGCGCTACCGCTGGCATGCGCTGATCGTCGCATGGTGTGTATCGATTGTCGGCGCGCTGCTGGTATTCAGCCTTCCTGACAAGTATGTGGCCAATGCCCAGCTGTATGCCGATACCGAAGCGTTGACGAACCCGCTGCTTAGAGGGGTTGCGGTGCGACCGGATGTGCGCGAGCTCCTGCAGATCATTACCCATACGTTGCTCTCGCGCCCCAATCTCGAGGCGGTAGCAGACAAGACCGGGCTGTCCCTGCGCGCCACCACGCCGGCGGACAAGGACGCGCTATTGGCTAACCTCGGCGCTGCTGTCGCTGTCAGCGACGCTGGCACCAAAGGTCTCTATAACCTCAGCTATACCGATTCCGACCGGCATATGGCGCAGAAAGTGGTACAGGCATTCCTGCAGATTCTCGTGAACAATACCTTGGGCGCGAATACCGCATCCACCGAGACGGCGCAGAATTTCCTGCAACAACAGGTTCATGCTTACAGCAACCGGTTGAATGAGGAGGAGAAGAAGCTTGCGGCTTTCGAGAGAGCCAACGTCGGCTACATCCCCAGTCAGGGTGGCAGCAGCTACTTCGCGCGCCTGCAGGAGGCCGAGACCCGATTGCAGAACCTGCAAGACCAGTACGATACGGCCGTCGCCAGTCGCGCGACCACCCAGCAGCAGATGCGCGCCATGGCGAGCGGCGCAACCTCTTCAGGTATCGATCCAGGCAGCCAGGAGATCGACAAGCAGATTGCGGCTTACCAGCTGCAGCTCAACAAGCTGTTGCTGAGTTATACGGATGAATATCCGGACGTGATTTCCACTCGGCGCATGATTGCGCAACTCCAGAAGCGGCGCGAAGCACTGCAGAAGAATGCAGCCGGCGCCTCGATGATCGGTGTGATCTCGGACAACCCGGTGTACCAGGAGATGCAGAAGTCCATGTATTCCACCCAGGTAAGCATCCGCACGCTGGCCACGCAAATCGCCCTGCAGAAACGGCAGATCGTCGATCTCAGGGGCAATGTCGACAAGATTTCCGACGTGCAAACCACCTTGCAACGGCTGACGCGCAATTACGACATCACCAAGAAGCAATACGACCAACTGGTGATGCGTTTGAACACAGCCCAATTGTCCCAGGACGCGACGCAGAGCGGCAACAATCTGAAATTTCGCATTATCAATCCACCGGCGGTTCCACTGCTGCCGGTGAGCCCGAAACGCGGACTGTTGTTATTGATGGTGTTTGCACTGGCGCTGGCTATCGGCAGCGGGTTTGCGTATTTCATGCATAAAATAAGGCCGGTGTTTGTAAGTCTCAGGAGTTTGCGGGAGTTCGGCGATTACCCCGTGCTTGGCGCCCTCAGTTTGATTGTGTCGCGCTCGCGGCGCCTGGAGCAGCGTCGCGAGGTGGCAGGGTTCTGCGCAGGGGTTGGTCTGTTCGCAGCGGTGCTGGTGCTGGGGGTCGTTTTTGACGGACACCTTACGCGTCTGGTGCAGCATTTCTTTGTGAGGGGTGCCGCATGAGCATCGTCGAGAAGGCCGTCGAAAAACTCAAAACCCTGCAGCCAGAGCCGCCGGTATCGCCACGCATCGAGACGGGGTCACCGCATCCGGCGCCGACGATCGAGCGTTTGCGGGATAGTGCGCGGGCGGTGGATCAAGCCACGGAAACCGCGCCGACTTGGCATGTGGATCATAGGGCGCTCGAGCGCATGGGCCTGCTTTCCGCCGATGGCGAGGCGAATGGTCGGCTCACGGATCAGCTGCGCCGCATCAAGCGGCCGTTGATGGGCAATGCAATCGGAAAGGGCGCCAGAGCATGGGCTCACGCGGAACGCATCGTGGTAACCAGCGCGGTGCCAGGCGAAGGCAAGACCTTCACCGCGGTAAATCTCGCCCTGAGCCTGGCGCGCGAGCGGGATTTAGAGGTATTGCTGGTGGACGGAGATATACCGAAATTCGACATCACCCGCGCTTTGGGTCTGGAGGGGCGGCCCGGGCTGATGGACGTGCTGGCGGACGAGCAGCGCCACCCCGCCGAGGTCATTGTAAGAACCGATGTGCCGAATCTGCTGGTGGTACCCGTGGGGGGGCGTCAATCGCTTGCCGCTGAGTTGTTCGGAAGCCTCCGCATGGAATACGTACTTGAAGAATTTGGCGGTCGGAACCTGCGACGTCTGCTGGTGTTTGACTCTTCGCCGTTGTTGGCCACCTCGGAATCCCAAGCGCTGGTTTCTCATATGGGCCAGGTTGTGGTGGTGGTGGCCGCAGATCGCACACGCCAGCAAGTGGTCAATTCGGCACTGCAAAGCCTGAATGGCTCGCACTATGTTGGCCTCATTCTCAACATGAGCTGCCTGCCGGCGAGCGAGAACCACTATGACAGCTACTATGGTTAGCGACCTGTCGGACTTTGCTCGGCCGGGCTGCGAATCCGTCGGTGCGGTCCATATTCCCGCCTCGACCAGCAAAGCCCGACAGGCTGCCAGGGCAGTCCAGACGCCATGAAGGGCAAGCGTCGATACACGCTGTCGGCGTCGGTTGTGTTGTCGTCGATGGTCTTTGGCAGCTGGGTGACCGGGGTTGAAGCCCAGAGCCAGAATCCTGAGACGCCGCCGGCACTGAACTCCTCCCCCGGCGGACCGGCAGGGGGGAGCGAGAACGTCCCGCCGGGTGTCATTCCGCAGCCGAACATTGACTCTCCTGGTGTGGTCGCGGGTGTCACGCTCGGTGAGCTGTATGTCGATAATCTGACGATAGCAGCTCGAGACAAGCCGAAACAAACAAGCTGGATCACCGAGATCCAGCCGTTCATCAAGTCGGCCTATCGCGGTCCGCGGTTTTCCGGACTGCTCGATTACACACTCACCGGATATCTGTACAAGGGCCAATCGCGCCACAACCAGTTGGCTCAAAACCTCGACGCTCACGGTACGCTCGTCATCCTTCCGCAACATTTCTTCCTCGATGGCAGTGCGTTGTACGGGCGCGAGGTCGTCAATCAACAACTGCCGACCGGATCCGGCACGTTTTTCCTCGACAACAACCGCGCCAATGTGGCGATCGGCCTGCTCAGTCCCTACTGGCTGCAGGATCTCGGCAATGTCGGCAGCCTGACCCTGCGCTACACCCGCGGCCGGGTGGTATACAACCACCGCGGTATCTCGGCGGAAAACCGCACCGTGGTGAACGGCATTCCCGATGTCACCAGCAACGCGGTGCAGTTCAGTTTGGTGAGCCCCACGTATCAAACGTGGGGTTGGAACCTGGAGTATTCCGAGCAGCGGCTGAATCCGGATTTCGGGCAGAGCGTGCAGTTCGCCGTGGCCAAACTGGGTGCTTCGTTACTGGTCAACAACAACATCCGATTGCTGGCCGATGCGGGCAAGGAAAACAGGTTCCTGCCGGACGGCACGGTGCAGCAACTGGGGGCGCCGTTCTGGGACGCCGGGTTTGAATGGTCAATCACCCGGAATAAATTCAGGTTGCTGGCCGGGCACCGGTTCTTCGGGCGCAGTTTTCAGCTTTCCTGGACACACCAGGCGGCACTGCTGACGACCGACCTGAGCTACGTGGAGCAGCCAACCGACTACAACCAGCAGTTGCTCGGTCTGAGCTCGGGAACGGGGGTGGCTCCTCCGACCAACATCCACGCGGCGATCCCCTCGCTGACCGAGCGTCAGCCGTATCTCAGCAAGCGAATGTCGGCCTCGGCGACCTACACGATGCCAAGCAGCACGCTGAGCGTGAGGGTGTATGACGAATCACGCAGCTATTTCGCGCAGAACAGCAGCGAGGAGCGGGTGGCGAATGCCGACGTTTCCTGGTTGTTCAACGTGGGAGCATTCACCACGCTCACCCCCGGTTTCCGCTGGCAGCGTTACAAGTTTCGGGATGGGCAGATCAGCCACATGTATTACGAGCAACTGGCGATCGTGCATCAATTCAATCCCAGAAATTTCGGCAGCCTGCGGCTGCGCCATGACTCCAGTAATGTGTCTTCCGGATCGCCGGGTGCCCACGGGTACCGCGTGAACGTGATTTTCCTGCAGTGGACCCATCTGTTCTGAGAACGATATGTATCAGACATTTTACCAGCTGCGTGGCAAGCCTTTTCAGTTGACCCCTGATCCGGGAATGCTGTTTCCCAGCAAGGGTCACCAGCGTGCCATGGCCTACCTGCTCTATGGTTTCGAGCAGGGCGAAGGCTTCGTGATGATCACCGGCGCGGTCGGTACCGGCAAGACGCTGCTCATCCAGAAGCTGTTCGAAGAACTCGCGCATCGCAACATCGTGGTTGCCAGTCTCGCCTCGGCCAATCTTGATGGCGAGGACATATTGCCGGCCGTGGCTTCGGCGCTTGACCTGCCATATGAGCGCCGCAGCAAGGAGGCACTGCTGCAGGATGTGAAACAGTACCTGATATCGCTGCATGCCCGTCATACGCACGCCTTGCTGGTGGTGGACGAGGCGCAAACGCTCACTCCAGCCGCGCTCGAGATGCTCCGTATCCTGTCGAACTTGGAGCTGAAGGGGCATGCCCTCTTGCAAATATTTCTTGTCGGCCAGGCCGAACTGAGGCGGATCATCGTAAGCAACCACATGGAGCAGTTGCGCCAGCGCATCATTGCCTCACACCGAATCGAACCATTGGGCGAGGAGGAGAGCCGGGCGTATATCCTGCACCGCCTGCATGCTGTCGGCTGGAACAACGATCCGGAACTGGCACCAGAAATTTTTGCCGAGGTTTACCGGGACAGTCGCGGCATCCCCCGCAAGATCAACCTCATCATGGACCGACTGCTGTTGCACGGCTATCTGGAAGAGCTGCACAGCCTGGACCTGGCCGCGCTCACCATGGTGCTCGACGAAATGCACGAGGAGATGGCCGGTGTGCCGCCGACGCTCGAAGCGCCTGCCATGCCCCAAAACCAGGAACTCCCACGGGCCACGGCAACCGTCGAGCGTGAAGCCAAGCTCGCCGCGCTGGAACTCAAGATTTTGTTGCGCTTGATGCGCGAAGAGGTCCGGCTCAAGAGGATGCTGCGGACCGGACCCGGACCGTTGCCGGCATCCGCCACGGATGACGCGGCGATCGTCGACATGCGGTGCCCGCGTTCGTCCCGAGAGTGAGCGCAAATGAATACGGTGTCGCCGCAACACGAACCCATCACCAATGCCATGACGGTGGATGTGGAGGACTATTTCCAGGTTGCGGCCTTTGAAAAGTGTATCCGCCGCGAGGACTGGTCGCACTGGCCCATGCGTGTCGAAGGCAATACCCGGCGAGTGCTGGAGCTCTTCGAGCGCCACGGCGTGTATGCCACCTTCTTCGTGCTCGGTTGGGTGGCGGAACGCTTCCCCGCGCTGGTGCGTGACATCGGCGCCGCCGGCCATGAGATCGCGAGCCACGGTTTCGGACACGAGCGCTTGACCAGTCTCGGTCGCTCCGAGTTCCGTGACGGGATTACCCGCACGAAATGTCTGCTGGAGGATCTTACGGGTAACGCGGTTTACGGCTACCGTGCGCCCAGTTATTCCATCGGACCTGCCACGCTGTGGGCACACGAGGATCTGCTCGAAGCGGGTTATCGCTACAGTTCCAGCATCGTACCGATCCATCATGATCTTTACGGTATGCCGGGAGCGCCGCGATTCGCGTTTTTTACCGGCCGCTCCGGATTACTCGAAATCCCGGTGACGACGGTGCGACTAGGGGGGCGCAACTGGCCATGCGGCGGCGGCGGTTATTTCCGTTTGCTGCCATACACGCTGTTCAGGAGTGGCCTGCGACGCGTCAACCTGAGTGAGCGCTGCCCGGGCGTGTTCTATTTCCATCCATGGGAAGTGGATCCGCAACAGCCGCGGGTCCCTGGCGTGACGCTCAAGAATCGGGTGCGTCACTACCTGAATCTGAAGCGCACGGCACCCCGGCTCGAGCGACTCATGCGCGATTTCCGTTTTGCACGCATGGACCGGGTATTTCTCGCTCCCACGCATGCCGACTATCCCGTGGTGGCGCTTCGGGCCGCCGAACCCAGTGCGCATTGAGAGAGGATGCACTATGCCCGACCGTCCGGACGACAGTCGTTCCGCCAACCATTGCGTCATCAAGCGCATGGGAAGTGGTGACGAGGGACGCTGGGACGCGTTTGTCAAGGATGCGCCGCAGGCAACGTTTTTCCACCGCACCGCCTGGTGCGGCATCCTTGAGCAGGTGCTTGGCCACCGCTGTCACTATTTGTATGCGGAACGGCATGGAGTCATGACCGGCGTGCTGCCACTCGCCGAGATACGCAGTCGTCTGTTCGGCCACGCGTTGATTTCGACGCCATTTTGCGTTTATGGCGGCGTGGTGGCGTGCGATCCGGACAGCGAGGTACGGTTGATACAGGCCGCGACCGCCCTCGCCGACCAACTGCGAGTCGATTATCTCGAATTGCGCAACCGTGAGCTGCGCTCCCCCGCCTGGCCAGTCAAGGATCTGTACGTCAGCTTCCGCAAAGTGATCCATCCGGATCATGACGAAAATCTGAAGGCGATCCCGCGCAAGCAGCGCGCCATGGTACGCAAGGGCATCAGCGCCGGTTTGCAAGCGCACCATGACGGCGGTATTGCCGAGTTTTACCGGGTGTACGCCGAGAGCGTGCGCAACCTGGGTACGCCCGTGTTGTCACGCAACTATTTCATGAGACTGAAGCAGACGTTTGGCGAAGATTGCGAGGTTACCGTGGTCACTCACGAAGGGCAGCCCGTGTCCGCGGTCATGAGCTTCTACTTCCGCGATGAAGTGCATCCCTACTACGGCGGCAGCGTGGCACGTGGCCGTGATCTCAAGGCCAACGATTTCATGTACTGGGCGGTCATGCAACGTGCGGTGGAGCGCGGCGCGCGCCTGTTCGACTACGGTCGCAGCAAACAGGACAGCGGTTCCTATCACTTCAAGAAGCACTGGGGCTTCGAGCCGCAGCCGCTGCCCTATGCCTATTACCTGGTACGCGCCAAGGGGATCCCCAATATCAGTCCTGCCAATAGAAAATACGACCTGTTCATCAAGGCCTGGAAGCAGTTGCCGCTGCCAGTGAGTTGTGCGTTGGGCCCATGGCTCGCGCGGGATTTGGGTTAGCCCGTGCGATCGGTACTGTTCCTTTGCCACCGGTTGCCGTGGCCACCCAGCAAGGGCGACAAGATTCGCTCGTACCATGTATTGCGGTGGCTCGCCGAACGTTATCGCGTGTATCTCGGCTCATTCGTGGACGATCCGGCCGACTGGCAGTACCTGGCACCGGTCGAGTCCTTGTGCGCCGAGGTTTGTGTTCGCCCTTTGGGGCCCTGGCGTACCGGTTGGCGCGCGCTTGCCTCGCTGATGCGGGGCGAGGCTCTCACCGTCGGGGTTTACCACGACCGCGTCATGCGAAGGTGGGTCGAACGGCTACTTGCCGAGCACAAGCTGGATCTGGCGTTGTGCTATTCGTCCGGCGTTGCGCCATTTGTCCTGCGGCATACCCAACTTCCCCGGGTGATGGATTTCGTGGACGTAGACTCCGACAAATGGTGCCAATATGCACAGAACCATGGTGGCGTGGCGCGCATGATTTACCGGCGGGAAGCGCGGCGGCTGGCAGGGTTCGAGCGTGCCATTGCCGCCCAATTTGACGCCAGCGTGTTGGTTTCGGAAGTTGAAGCGGCGTTTTTTCGGCATCAGGTGCCGGAATCGGCGGACAAGGTGCACGGTATCCCCAATGGTGTGGACGCCGAGTATTGGGATCCGCAACGTACCTATTCCAGCCCCTACCCGCCGGGAGAAAGGGTGGTGGTGTTCGTGGGGGCTATGGATTACCGCGCCAATGTGCATGCAGCGCAATGGTTCGCGCACGAAGTCTGGCCGCTGATATTCGCCCAGCGTCAAGACGCTCGCTTTTGCATCGTGGGTAGCAGGCCGACAGCATCGGTCCGCGCGCTGGGCCAGCTCGCGGGCATCACGGTTACCGGGTGGGTCGAAGATGTGCGGCCATACCTGGCACATGCACATGTCGTGGCGGCGCCGTTGCGCATGGCCCGCGGCATTCAGAACAAGGTACTGGAGGCGCTGGCCATGGAGAAGGTGTTGCTGGCAACGCCTGAAGCCTACGAGGGCATCGAAGATTTCGAGGGTCGCCAAGGTTGCATCGATGCATCGCCCGAAGTCCTGGCGGCGGAAGCCTTGCGTTGGTTGGATGCGCCGCAAGCCGTGCGTGTGCCGGCGGCCCGCGCCAGGGTTCTGTCCCGCTATGACTGGGCACGCAATCTCGACATTTATGGAAACGTGCTGCGCAATGCGCAGCCCGGTGCGGCCTCCGTGGCCACCGTGTGCACTGACGGGTTGGAGGCACGCTTTTGAACCGACCGCTTGCAGCCATGATGGGTATCTCCGTGCGCCGCCCCGGCTGGGTGCTGGCTGTGGCCGCCTTCGCCATCGCCGTCATTGCGCTGCTGGCCGGTTACTGGCAGACCGTGCAATCGCTGCTATGGGTCTGGGATCACGACGGAACGTACCAGTATGCCTTTCTGATCTTTCCATTGAGCCTGTGGACGGCATTCAACCTGCGGCATCAACTGCGGGCGGACCCGCCCACGCCAAGCGTCTGGGGCCTGGCGGCGGTGGTCATGTTGGTGTCCGTCTGGTATGCCGGCCACCTGCTGGATATCAATCTGGCGCAGCATTTCGCGTTCGTGGCCCTGTTTCCTGCGCTGGTGCTGGCCTGTTGGGGATGGCGCGCTCTGTGGGTGCTGGTGTTCCCGCTCGGCTATCTGGTGGTATTCGCGGTGCCCTGGGGCGATGCGCTGGTGGGTCCGTTGCAGGACATCACGGCGCATTTTGCCGTGCGCGCGCTGGAGTTGACCGGCACGCCGGTGTTGCTCAACGGCCGCGAGATCATCACGCCCTCGGCGGTATGGATGGTGGCGGATGCATGCAGCGGCGTGAAATTCTTCATCGCCTGCACCGCCCTCGGCTGCTTGTATGCCTACCTGATGTACCGCCGCTGGTGGAAGCGGGTGGTTTTCGTGGCGCTGGCGGCAGTGGTGCCTGTTATCGCGAACGGCTTGCGGGTCTATTTCACCGTACTGATCGGCGAGACCTGGGGACTGAAATACGCCACTGGCACGGACCACCTGATTTTCGGCTGGCAGTTCTTCGGTACCGTGCTGGTACTGCTGTTGCTGGCCGGCTGGTTTTTCCGCGACAGCCTCCTGGTTCAGGAGTATTCCCCTGCGGATGACGACACATTCGCCAGTGCGCGCAGCGTGATTTGGCTGGCAGTGATCGCGCTGTTGATCGCCGGTCCGGTATTGGCCGCCGGACTTGCACCACCGGCAGCGTCGGAAACCATGCATTTGACCGCACCAACGATCGCCGGCTGGAGCGGGCCGATGGCTGCCGAAGACGGCTGGCGCCCGACCTTCAAGGGGGCGGCCGGGCAGGTGCGAGCGTCCTATCGATCGGCTACCCGCGGCGCCGTCGTCGAGTTGTTTCATGCCGTCTATACCGGCAAGCCGCGCCGTGGACATACCCTGATTACCTTCGGAAACGATCTCTACAATCCGGCGCACTCGCAAATTCTGAGTCGCGGCCGTCAACAGGTTGGTCTTGTCAACGGGCGGGGCACGACTGCCGAGGAGCTGCGACTGGCAGGTACAACGGGTCCGCGCCTGGTGTGGTACTGGTATTGTGTCGACCACCGCTGCACCCGTTCGCCAGTGCTGACCAAGTTGCTGCAAGCGTCGGATGTACTGCGTGGGCAAGTACCGCGATCTTCGGTGTGGGCAATCTCGTCGCTGGTCGCCAACGGCGGTACGGATCAGGCAAGGACGAACTTGCACACCTTTGCGCAGGCGCTGCGTGTGGCAGGCGCGGCGGATTTGCAGGCGCAGTGGCGACCCGAGGTTGCGGGGAACGAGCCGTGAACGACAAACCGCTGATCGTGCACGTGGTCTACCGGCTGGATACCGGTGGCATGGAGCGTGTCGTGGTATCGCTGGTCAACGCGACCCAGGATCGTTACCGGCATGCGGTGATTTCGCTGACCGGCTTCGGCGTTCTGCGCCTCGAAATCGAGGATGCCGCTGTAGCGTGCCTGTCGCTTGAAAAGAAGCCGGGCAAGGACTGGCGGTGCTACCTTCGATTCTGGCGCGCCCTGCGGACGCTGAAGCCGGATCTGGTGCAGACTTACAACATTGGGACGCTGGATCTGTCGCCAGTCGCAAGATTGGCCGGCGTGCACAGACTGATCCACGCCGAACACGGACGCGATGCTGCCGATCCGGGAGGCGACAATCCCGGATACCAATGGCTGCGGCGCTGGATGGCGCCACTCATCAGGCGGTATGTTGTGGTGTCGCATGACTTGCAGATCTGGCTCACGGATCGTGTGGGCATTCAACCCTGCAAGGTAACCTATATCGCGAACGGCATTGACGGGGCCAAATTCAGTCGGCGATGCATTCGGTTCGAGCCGCGCAGACGGTTAGGCGACTTTGCGCCGCCGGGAACGGTGCTTGTCGCCAATGTTGCGCGCCTTGACAAGGTCAAGGATCAGGAAGGTTTGATTTTCGCGTTCAAGCTCTTGCATGAGCAAGCCGGTGAAAATAATGCCAGTGCCCGCTTGATCATCGTCGGTGAGGGGCCGCAACGCGGGGAATTGGAACGACAGATTGTTCGACTTGGCTTGACGGAAACGGTGCGGTTGCTTGGCAACCGTGGTGATGTGGCACATCTGCTGGCGGAATGTGATGTGTTTGCCTTGTCTTCCATTGCCGAAGGTATGCCGCTCACGCTGATGGAAGCCATGGCCGCCGGGCTGCCGGTGGTCGCAACCGACGTCGGGGGCGTCGCCTCGGTGGTCGAGGCTGGAGTGACCGGTACGCTGGTGCCGGCAGGCGATCCGCGCGCCCTGGCTGAGGCCCTGAGTGCCTATGTCGCAGATGAAAACCTCAGGCGTCAACATGGCTCCGCTGGATGCGCCCGTGTCGCCGCGCAATTCAGTTTGAGCGCAATGGTGGCCGCCTATGCAGCACTCTACGATGAAGTATTGGGTCGGCAGACGTACGCCCTGCAGCCGCGCGTGATGAGCGGCCTGACCGAGCACAAGGAGAATTGACGTGTGCGGTCTGGCAGGAATTGTGTCGTCTCACCATGTCTGCGTGGATGAAGGCATTCTGCTGGCAATGAGGGATGCACAGCTTCACCGCGGGCCGGATGAGGCCGGGTTGTATCGCGGCGAGGGGGTGGGCCTGGCGCATCGCCGCCTGTCCATCCTCGATCTGGCTCATGGGCAGCAGCCGATGGTGGATGAAGCGGCCGGTCTGGCGTTGGTCTACAACGGCGAGCTTTACAACTTCCCGTCGCTCAAAGCCGAACTGGAAGCGCTGGGCGTGGTGTTTCAAAGCCGCTGCGATACCGAGGTGTTGCTGCGTGCCTGGCAGCAGTGGGGTGAAGCCTGCCTGCCGCGTCTGGTTGGCATGTTCGCGTTCGCGGTTTGGGACATGCGTGCGCGGCGTGTCTATCTGGCGCGCGATCAAATTGGCATCAAGCCGCTCTACTACGGCTTCACAAGCTCCGGCGATCTGGTGTTTGCGTCCGAACTCAAGGGGCTTTTGGCGCATCCCGGGGTGGAACGCAGGCTCGATCCACGGGCGTTGGAGGACTATCTGGCGCTCGGCTACGTGCCGGATCCGAAAAGCATCTATCGCGGGGTTTACAAACTGTCACCCGGGCACTGGCTGAGCTGGCGCGCCGACGATCCCGAGCCGGTTCCCCAGCAATACTGGGATGTGCCTTTCGACCGTACCGCCGACGTGACCGAGGATGAGGCTGCAGCGCAGCTCCGCAGCTTGCTGGATGAAGCCGTGGCAGGTCAGATGATTGCAGACGTGCCGCTCGGGGCGTTTCTTTCCGGCGGCGTGGATTCCAGCGCCGTGGTGGCCAGCATGAGCCGGGCGTCGCGCCAACCGGTGCGCACCTGCTCCATCGGTTTCGACCATGGCGGTTTCGACGAAACCGTCTTTGCGCACCGCGTCGCCGGGCACCTGCATACCCGGCATTTCGAGCAGCGGGTCAGCGCCGACGACTATGCACTCCTCGACACGTTGGCGGCGGTTTACGACGAACCGTTTTCCGACAGCTCGGCGCTGCCGACTTATCGTGTGTGCGAGTTGGCGCGCACCCAGGTGACCGTGGCGCTGTCCGGCGATGGCGGCGACGAGAATTTCGCCGGTTACCGGCGCTACCGCTTGCATGCATGGGAAAGCAGCCTGCGCGCACGATTGCCGCTGTCGCTGAGAAAACGGGTGTTTGGTCTATTGGGAAGCATTTATCCCAAGGCTGACTGGGCGCCGCGCCCACTGCGCGCCAAGACCACGCTGCAGGCCCTTGCCCGCGACGACGTGGAAGCCTATTACCACAGCGTCAGCATCACGTCAGCGGCGATGCGCCAGCGTCTCTACAGCACGCGCTTCAAGCACGAACTCCAGGGCTACAGCGCGCTGGCTGTGTTCCGTGCCCACGCAAAACGCGCGCCCACGGATCATCCGCTGCTGCTGGCCCAATACCTGGACCTGAAGACCTGGCTTCCCGGCGACATCCTGACCAAAGTCGACCGCGCCAGCATGGCGCACAGCCTGGAGGTCCGCGTACCCCTGCTGGATCATCGCTTGGTCGAATGGGCATCCTCTTTGCCGCCCGGGTTGAAGCTGAAAGGGGGAACAGGCAAATACCTCCTGAAGAAGGCTCTCGAACCGGATTTACCCCACGAGGTGCTCTACAGGACCAAGATGGGTTTCAGGGTCCCCTTGGCGGCATGGCTGCGTGGCCCACTTGCCAAGCGCGTGCGGGAGGCATTGCTTACAGGAGCCATTGCTGAATGCGGGTATTTCGAGCCGGTCATGCTCGATCGGCTGGTGCGACAACACGCGGCGGGCCGGCACGATCACAGCGCTACGCTGTGGAGCCTGCTGATGCTGGATGCCTTTCTGCGCCGCATGCGGCAACCTGCCGCCACCGCGATGCCTCCCGGGCCGGTGAGCAGGGTTCCGGTTGCCGGGGCACTGCCATGAGCCGCTGCATTCTGGTGTTCGGGATGCCGCGCTCCGGTACCACCTGGATCGGCAAACTGTTCGACAGCCATCCGGACACGCTCTACCGCCATGAACCCGATAGCGTGCGGCGCCTGAGTCTGCCGCTGTATCCCGAGGCGCATGTTGCGCCGCAGTACCGTGAGGAGCTGGAGCAGTTTGTCGCGTCATTGCCACGGCTGCGCTGTCCCAAGGTGGTTGGCAAGCAGCCGTTGTTCCCCAAGAGCTACCAGTCCGCCGCAGGTCTATGCGCATATCGTGTGGGCGTAGCTTTCGCCAAAGCCGCGAGTCGTGTCCAGCGAAACTTCCCCTGTCTCTGCCGGCCTACGGCCGATGGCTGTGCGCAGGTACGTCTCGTGTGGAAGTCCATCGAGTCTCCCGGACGCCTGGGTGTGTGCATGGAAGCGCTGCCGGATGCCCGCGCCATTCATTTGATGCGTCACCCTTGCGGTTACGTGGCATCGGTATTGCGCGGCGAGACGGCAAGGCGTTTCGGCGATCTGATACCCAGCGCGGAAGACGTGTGGTTGCTTAAAATACTGCTGGCCACATCCGTCGGAAAAACCCGCGGGCTCAGTCTGGACGACGTCGAGCGGCTCACGCCCGAGGAGCGGCTGGCATGGCGCTGGGTGCTGACCCAGGAAAAGATCCTTGCGGATGTCGGGCGTTGCGGGCGCGTATTGACGCTGCGGTATGAGGATGTCTGCGCCGAGCCCCTCGTCGTGACCCGGCAGATGTTCGAGTTTACCGGTCTCCACTGGCAGTCCCAGACCGAGGACTTTATTCGTGCGAGCACCCAGCCAACGAATCAGGCGACGGACACGGACTACTACAGTGTGTTCAAACGCCCGCAGGCATCGGCAGGACGCTGGCGTGAGGAACTGGCGCCGCAAGTCATCGAACGCATCCTGCGGATTTTCCGAACCAGCCCCCTGTATCGGCTTTATGCCGACGATGTGCAGGCGCCGGCGGCCCCCCTGTCGGAGGCGACACCATGAGAAACGCGCTGGTCGAGTGTGCTGACGATGGCGTTGCGCCGACGGCGAAAAAGGATTTCAACGCGGCGTGGCGTGCTGCCGGATCCGGCGCCGAAGCGGACGGCGATCGCAAGATTCATCTGCTGGTATTCACCAGCCTGTATCCGAATGCTGCACAGCCGCGCCACGGTGTGTTTGTCGAGGAGCGGTTACGCCATCTGGTGGATTCCGGCCGGGTTACGGCGACGGTTATAGCGCCAGTGCCATGGTTTCCGTTTCGGCATCGACGTTTTGGTGCCTACGCGGCGTTCGCCAGGGTGCCCGGGCACGAGCAGCGCTACGGCATTGATATCAGTCACCCTCGCTATCCGGTGATTCCGAAACTCGGAATGAGCATCGCGCCATTCCTGATGTATCGCGCCCTTCTGCCGGTATTCCGGAAACTGAAAGCCAGCGGGATCGACTTCGATCTGATCGACGCGCACTACTTTTATCCGGACGGCGTGGCAGCGGCCAAGCTGGGCACGGCAATCAACAAGCCGGTCGTGATCACGGCGCGCGGTAGCGATGTCAATGTGTTGTCGCACTATCGTCGGCCCAGACGGCAAATCGAGTGGGCGGCGCAGCGCGTTGCCGCGATTGTCACCGTGTCGCAGGCACTGAAGGGAAAACTCGTGGCACTGGGCGTGAATCCCGGGAAAATGGCGGTTTTGCGCAACGGTGTCGATCTTGATCGCTTCGGGCTACGGGACCGTGCTGCGATACGTGCCAAGCTGGGCCTAAAGGGTCCGATTTGGTTGGCGGTGGGCCATCTGATCGAATTGAAGGGCGTGCATATCACGCTGGCGGCGATTGCCAAGGTGCCTGACGTCACTTTGCTGATTGCGGGCCAGGGCCCCGAGGAAGCGCGCTTGCGACAGCTGGCCGACCGTCTGGGTATCGGTGCGCGTGTGCGGTTCCTCGGCGCCATCCCCCATGCGAAGCTTTGCGACTACTACAACGCGGCCGATGCCATGGTGCTCGCATCGAGCCATGAAGGCATGCCCAACGTGGTACTGGAATCCCTGGCCTGTGGCACGCCGGTGGTGGCCACGCCTTTCGAAGGCGTCGCCGAATTGCTGGATGCACCTGAAGCGGGAGAAATCGCTGCGCAGCGAAGCGCCGAAGCCGTCATCTCGGCATGGCTGCGGTTGCGGGAGCGGGCACCAACGCGCGCCGCGACGCGCGGCATTGCGGAGCGGCTGGGATGGCGGCCCGTCGTGGAAGCGCAGCATGCGCTTTATGCACAGGTCCTGTCGGCTGCAGCGGATGGCAAACAACCCGGAGCAGAGCCATGAGCGACACCATGAGCATCGCGCGATGCCAAGCCCTGCCGGCAGTGCCCACCGACCGGCCGTTGCGCATCCTGCACGTGCTCGATCATTCGCTGCCCTTGCATAGCGGTTATACGTTTCGGACGCTCGCCATCCTCGGCCAGCAGCGAGCCCTGGGATGGGAAACGTTTCAGCTGACAGGCCCCAAACAAGGCGGCGGTCGGGAGCGCGAGGAACACATCGGCGACTGGATTTTTTACCGCACCCCGCCCGCATCCGGTCTCGCGGCAAGGCTCCCGCTTGTCCAGTATCGCTCCGTGATGAAAGCCCTGCACACGCGGCTTGCCGAAGTGGTGGCCAAGGTGCGCCCCGACATCATCCACGCGCACTCGCCGGTGCTGAACGCGCTCCCCGCGCTCGCGGTCGGTCGGAACGCAGGCATCCCGGTGATATATGAAGTCCGCGCATTCTGGGAAGACGCTGCCGCTGACCACGGTACGGCGCGCGAGTGGGGGCCGCGCTATCGGTTGACGCGTGCCCTGGAAACCCGTGCACTGCAGCGTGCCGACGCCGTGACCACCATTTGCGCCGGCCTGCGCGACGATATGCTGAAGCGCGGTATCCCCGCAGGCAAGATCACCGTGATTCCCAATGCGGTGGATCTATCCCAATTCCGCTTCACTGCCACCGCCGATCCAGGGCTGCTGGAGAGATATGGACTCACGCGGGGGAGCACGCTGGGGTTCGCCGGCTCGTTCTACGCCTACGAAGGACTGGATGTGCTGCTGCGGGCGATGCCGCGGGTACTTCGCGAGGTGCCGCAGGTGCGCCTGCTGTTACTGGGCGGCGGGCCGCAGGAAGTCGATTTGCAGGCGTTGACCACCCGTCTCGGCATCGAGGACGTCGTGCATTTCATTGGCCGCGTGCCCCACAGCGAAGTCAACCGCTATTACGGCGCGATGGACATCATGGTCTATCCGCGGGTCTCTCGACGGCTGACGGAGTTGGTGACGCCGCTGAAGCCGCTCGAGGCAATGGCCATGGGCAAGCTGGTGGCGGCTTCGGATGTGGGCGGCCACAGGGAGCTGATTCGCGACGGCCACCATGGCCATCTCTTCCCCGCCGGGTCGGCCGAGGCCGTCGCGCGTTGCCTGATCAAACTGATGAAAACCCCCGAGAGCTGGGACGAGGTGATAACCAACGGACGGGACTTCGTGGAACGCGAACGGACGTGGTCGGCGAGCGTGGCACGCTATCGGGCCGTCTATGCAGCCGTGCTCGGCTCTCACCGACGGAGTGAAGGGGGCGGGCATGGCGTTTGATACACCTGCGGTGGTACTGGGTGCCGGCGTCAATGGCCTGGGTGTGGCGCGCAGCTTGGCGCGCATGCAGGTACCGGTCTGGTTGCTGGATCCCGATGAACGGTGCCCGGCAATGCAGACCCGGGCGGCGAAGCCCTTGAAGGTAAGTGCCTCACATGGTGAAACGCTGGTCGAAGAACTTGTGCGTCTGGGCGCAGCGCGGTTTTCCGGTTCGCGTCCGGTGTTGCTTCTGACTCAGGAAGAAAGCGTCAGGACAGTCTCGCACCACCGCGATCGGCTGTCTGCGTTTTACCGTTTCAGCCTGCCATCCAGAGACGTTGTGGATACATTGCTGCACAAACAGGGTTTCCAGCGCGTCGCCGAACAACTCGGCAGCCCGATTCCGCCGCTGTTGCACGTTCGCACGTTCGCGGATCTGCCCGCACTCGATAACCTGCAATATCCGGTCGTGGTCAAACCCGGCGAGCGGCATACGGAATATGCCCGGCAGTTCAAGAAGGCTTACCGCGTGCCCAGCGCTGCGGAGGCTATCGAGTTGATTCGCCGCGTTCTGCCGGTGATGGCGGACGTCGTGGTTCAGGAGTGGATTGAGGGACCGGATTCAAATATTTATTTTTGTCTGCAATACATCAACCGGCAGGGGCAGGTTGCCGGTTCATTCACCGGCCGCAAAATCCGTTCCTGGCCGCCGCAGGTAGGCGGCACAGCCAGCTGTGTAGCGGCCCCGGAAGTCCATGATGAACTTTCGGCCATGACCGCGCGATTTTTTCGCGACGCGGGCGTGATCGGCATGGCCGGCATGGAGTACAAGCGCGATGCATATAGTCGTGAATTCCGAATGGTGGAGCCGACGATCGGTCGTACTGATTACCAGGAAGAAGTAGCGACCTTGAACGGCGTCAATTTGCCGTATGCGGCCTATTGCTCCGAACTGGATTTCCCCTTCCCGGCGTCAGCAGTGACAAAGAGGCCCGTCGTATGGCGCGTAAGATCCGAAGACGTGCAGTCCGCAGCCATACAGAACCAACGGATCACGCAAGGCTATCCGCGCGGAGGCCGCGTAGTCGATGCCTTGTGTCGGTGGCATGATCCCGTGCCTTGCCTGGTGCAGGGCCTGTGGCGCGTCCAGCGCGCGCTGCGCAGCCGGGCGTCGAAGATGATGCCGGGATCGCAAGCGGCGAAGTGCAAGCCATGAGCATGGTTGCCAGATTCCTGTCCCGACGATGGAGGCGCCCGGCCGCGGATGCGCAGCGTGGACTGCGGGCTGCAGCCGAATGGCTGGCGCGTGCGCAAGACGCCACCGGTTGCGGCGGCGTCAGCGCCTATTACGACGCGGCGAAACGTATTTGGGCGGGTGCCTACCCGGAAACCACCGGCTACATCATTCCGACTTTCTTTCGCTATGCGGAGTTTTCCGGTCAGAGCGAGTACCGAGAGCGTGCGATCCGCATGGCCGAGTGGGAATCGGCCATCCAGCTTCCCGCAGGCGGTGTGCGCGCCGGTACGTTGGACGCCGAGCAAGTGGTGCCGACCATCTTCAACACGGGACAGGTCTTGTTCGGTTGGCTGTCTGCCTGGCAGCAGACGCGAGACGCGCGTTTTCGTGACTCTGCGGTGCGTGCGGCTGACTGGCTGGTGGCTGCCCAGGATCCGGATGGCGCATGGCGGCGCTTCGCTTCACCCTTTTCTGCCCATGCCGTGAATACCTACAACACGCGTGTGGCTTTCGCGCTGGCCAAAGCCGGTCACGCCCTTGGAGAGCCGCGTTATCTGGATGCAGCGGTGCGCAATGTGCAGTGGGCGCTCACCCAGAGGCGCGCCAATGGCTGGCTGGAGAACAACGACCTGGAAGACAACGAGCGGCCGCTCACGCATACCATCGCGTATGCGACCCGCGGCATCCTGGAAGTCGGCTTGCTCGCTGCCGACGGCACCTTTGTGGACGCCGCCGCGCGTATGGCCCGGTCCGCAGCGCAGTCCCAGCGTCGCGATGGAGCCTTGCCCGGACGCCTGGACGCAGCCTGGCGTCCGGCGAGTCGTTGGACCTGTGTGACCGGCAATGCACAGATGGCCATCATCTGGCATCGTCTGGCGGCGGCAACCGGCGATCCGTCCTGGAAACCGGCGGCGGAAAGCGCCATCTGCTTCAATCTGTCGATCCAGAACTTGACTGCCACCGACAACGGCGTGCGCGGTGGCATACCGGGCTCCCATCCCCTGAAAGGAGGCTACATGAAGAACCGTTATCCGAACTGGGCAGCGAAGTTCTTCATGGACGCACTCATGCCGCAACTCGAAACGGACTAGCGACATGCGCGATATTGCCCTCGCCTTGTTCATCTTCGGAATGATTCCCTTCATTTTGATGCGGCCCTACGTGGGCCTGCTGGTATGGTCCTGGCTCGGTTACATGAACCCCAATCGGTTGTGCTACGGCTTTGCCGTCGGCTTTCCCTGGGTGCAACTGGTTGCAATCGTCACGCTTGCAAGCCTTGTATTCAGCAAGGAAAGCAAGAGGATCCCATGGTCGGCGATCAGCGTGCTGATGATGATGTTCCTGCTTTGGACCGGGCTGACCACTTTCTACGCGGCAGTGCCGGACTCGGCATGGGACAAGTGGCTGGAATTCGCCAAAGTTCTGGTCATGGTGTTCGTAACGCTGATGCTGGTCAACAACCGCGAACGCATGCATTGGTTGGTATGGATGATTGTGGTTTCGCTGGGATTTTACGGTGTCAAGGGCGGCGTATTCACGGTACTCCATGGCGGCGTGAACCATGTACTCGGACCTCCCCGGAGTTTCATTGCCGACAATAACGCGCTGGCGCTTGCGCTATGCATGACGCTGCCGTTCATGCGTTATCTGCAGCTGCATTCATCATGGAAATTCGTACGCACTGGCCTGGGCTTCGGCATGTTGTTGACCGGTGTCGCCGTGCTGGGCACCTACTCACGAGGCGGTTTGATCGCGTTGGCAATTGTCGCGGGCGCCCTGTTCCTGAAGAGCCGAGGCCGGTTGGCGGTGGTTCTGGTGATCGTGGCGGTAGGCTTTGCCGCCTACCATTTCATGCCCGCTCAATGGACGGACAGGATGAACACTTTGCACCGCGCTGAGCAGACGGATTCAGGAGAAACGCGGATCCAGTCTTACAAGTTCGCGGCCAATGTCGCCGCACACCGTCCGTTGCTGGGTGGTGGGTTCGACGTGTACAAGAGCGCCTCCCTGTGGCAGCGCTACGGTCCGGAAGATGCGATCCCGCGCGCGATACACAGCATCTATTTCCGGGTTCTGGGTGAACAGGGTTTTCCCGGGCTGGTCTTGTTCCTGATGTTGCTGTTCACAAGTTGGAAAAACTGCAGCCGCGTGCGAAAAAGGACGCGCGATAATCCGGACATGAGGTGGGCCTTCGATCTGGCATCCATGCTGCAAGTCGGCCTGGTGGCCTTCATGACCGCCGGGACGTTCCTGCCCATGAGTTATTTTGATTTGACTTATCAACTCATGGCGCTGTCGGCGCTTCTGGTTGGCCACGGCATGCAGGAGATCCCGGGCCGTCAATCGGTCAAGGCACGAACATCCGCCGGATCGACCATGTCCCCCGAAAAATCGCTCGATACGGTCTAGGAACGGGAACATGGGCCGCCCTGTCTTGATGATCGCCTATCATTTCCCCCCGGCTGCGATGGGCAGCGGACACCTGCGCACGCTGGGCTTTGCCCGGTATCTGCCGGCTTCAGGCTGGGATCCCATCGTGTTGTCGGCGCGGGCACTTGCCTACCCGCGTACCGCGCCGGTGGACGCTGGCGTCATTCCCCGGGGCTGTCTGGTGAGACGCGCGTTGGCATTCGATGCCCGGCGCCATTTTGGTGTTGGTGGGAAATATCCTGGTTTTCTGGCGCAGCCCGATCGCTGGGTCTCCTGGTGGCCGGCGGCGGTGTGGCAGGGGTTGCGCCTCATCCGCCGCCACCGGGTGCGCGCGATCTGGTCCACCTATCCCATCATGACCGCGCATTGCATTGCCCGGACCTTGAGCCGCCTTTCCGGGTTGCCTTGGATTGCGGATTTCAGGGATCCGGTGGCCAGTTCGGTCTCTGCCGAGAATGCCTTTTCGATGGCATCACAGCACCGCTGGGAGCCGAAGATATTGCATAGTGCGACACGCGCCACCTTTACCACCCCCGGTGCCTTGCGCGCCTACGCCGAACGCTACCCGGAAACCTACCGAGATGGACGCATGTCGGTCATCCCGAATGGGTACGACGAGACCGCATTCATTGACCCTCCGCAGGCGCCACCACCGACGACGGGAAGACCGCTGGTGCTGCTCCACAGTGGCCTCTTGTATCCCGAAGGGCGCAACCCCGTTCCATTTTTTACCGCGGTTGCGCGTCTGAAAGCTTCGGGAAGCGTGACTGCCGACAATCTGAGGGTTGTGCTGCGAGCTAGTGGCTCCGAGGCAGTATACGCACCTGAAATCCAGCGTTTGGGGCTCGACGGAATGGTCGTTCTGGCGCCGCCAATCTCCAACCGCGAAGCTTTGATGGAACAAGCCACGGCCGACGCGCTGCTGCTGTTCCAGGGCAGGCAGTATGATCAGCAGATTCCGGCAAAACTCTATGAATACCTGCGGGTCGGCCGACCGATTTTCGCCTTGGTGGGAGAGCACGGAGATACCGCGGCGGTATTGCGTAACGCAGGCGGAGCGGAGCTGGTCCAGCTCGATGACATTGCCGCAATCCAGACAAAGTTGCTGGCATTCATAAAGGCTTTGCATCTAGGTCAGGCGCCGCAGGCCCAGCCGGATGCGATCGCCAGATACTCGAGGCGTGAGGGCGCAGCCGTGCTCGCCAGATTGTTGGACCAAGTGGCCACGGAAAACGAAGAGTGAATCCGACGCTGAGCCGCTCGTCATCCATCAGCCCAACCGTTCCGGCCGTGAGCGATTGGAGGATGGACACGCCCATATTTCTTACAGGTTTTGCCCGTTCCGGCACTACCTTGGTAAATCGGATTCTATGTGATTACTTCGATGCCGGCTTCGTCAATGAAGGTCAATTCATCATCTCCTTCGGCCTGCGTCTCGCGCGTTACGGCGACCTACAGAGAAGCGACAATCATCGACGTCTGGTGCAGGACATTTCCGAAGATCGGTTCTTCTCGATTTTGAAGAAAAATTATGACGTTGAGATCGATTGGCCGCATGTGGCAACTGTTTTGCCGACCTTCGCGGCAATCGTACTGGATATATTACGGCAGATCTCCGATCAAATGGGCAAGGGCAGAATAGGATCAAAATACCCTGTATTTGGCCGTCACCTGAATCTGCTGAGCCGACACTTTCCAGACTGTCGGATCGTGCATGTGGTACGCGACGGCAGGGATTGTGCGTTGTCACACAAGCACGTGAGATGGGGTCATCAGAATACCTATGCAGCGGCGGTGCATTGGCGCGACTATCTGCTCAGGGCCAGGACGGACGCGCAAAGCATGCCGGGCAGGTATCTTGAAATCAACTACGAAGACTTGCTTTCAAAGCCGGAATCGAGCATCGCACTGCTTGAAAAATTCATTACCGGGGCATCCGCTGGCCCGGTCACCGGGCGCTTCATGCGCGACGCGCAACGGCTCAAGCCGGAAAAAATCGCCCGTTGGCGTCAGGCCATGACGCCGCATGCCCAAGCCATTTTTGAGGGGGTGGCTGGTGACGCGCTGCGGCAGGCAGGCTACCCCCTGACTGGGATCGCTCATCAGCCATCATTCCTCTCCCGGGGGCTTTATGTTGCACACGACAGGCTGAGCCGCGAAGCGTGGTATCTGGCACGCAAGGTCTTTCCGGGCATCTCCGAATACAGGTAGCGACCGTCGATGGTTAAGCATCAAAACATGGCCGTTCTGATCCGTCGCACAGCAAGGCTCCTTTTGCGCGGCGCGACATATATTGCGCTGTGCGCCGCGATCACCGGTTGCGCGCCAACTGCGACTGCCGGATTGATCGTTTCCCCGTCGCCCATGGATCATCAATCGCAAGCGGCCATTACCGTGGTCAATCTTGCGGACGGAACGCTCCGGCAAGTTCCGGTGACCTTCGGGGAGCCATTTCGGAGCGGTGATATCCCGCAGGGAAACACGGTCGTCGCATACTTGGACGGCAAGGCACTGTCGACGCAAGCCGATATCAAAGCGCGTAATCCGGATGGATCTGTTCGGCACGCGATATTGACGGTCGTGCTGCCGGTGCTGGCCGGGCGCGCTTCCGCACCGCTGAATTTGCGACCGGTAGCCGATACCGGAGGCAAACGTCGGAGCCTGTCACTTGAGGATTTGTTGCGATCGGGCTTCGACGCCGCCGCCGATATCACGATTTCCGGGCAACACTGGCACCTCGATGCGCGCGCTCTCCTGCAGCACACCGCACTGACCCGGTCATGCGTACCCTATGGGCGCGAGTGCAGCCAGTGGCTGTCCGGACCACTGGTTTCGGAATGGGTAGTCGGGGGGCCGGTACTCAGCCAGCAGGGCATGCCCCATTCCCACATTGCGGTGTACTTTGCCGTGCGTGCGTACGGCCCGGCCCCGGTCACCCGCGTGCGGGTGGACGTGATCGTCGAGAATGACTGGGCATATGCGCGGGATCCGCAAAACCTTACGTATGACGCAAAAATAGAGGTGGCCGGTCAATCGCCCTATACCATCAATCACCTGGAACACTACCGGCAGGCACGCTGGCACAAGGCATTCTGGTGGGGCAAGCCCGATCCGTTATACGCCCGCCAGGACTCGCGATATCTCCAGGCCACCCTGGCGGTCCCGCGATATGAACCGGTCAAATTGTCGGAAAAAATATTCAGGGAGGCAACGCAACGCATTCGGAAGAACTGTGGTCCGATGCAGCGCTGCGACCAGACCAAGGACATGTCGAATGTGGGAGCGCAGCCAGCAATTGGCCCGCTGCCGCGCTGGACGAGCGCTTATGTCGTCGACCCTGCACACCAAACCTACGCCTGGATGCTGGCAAACAGCGACGCACTTGGCTCCTACGGTGTCCACTATCGTGATCAGCTCAGCGGCCAGCCCCTGTCGGTTGAAGGCCACCCCTGCGCGACCCTGGTGGAACCTGCGGAAGTTTCGCATTGCCCGGTTTCGCCTCACGCAAACGACAATTTCCCGCGATGCAAGGCCCAGTGCAAGTCGCCATTGAGCGCGAACGAAGCGCATCATCCTTCACCGGCCTATGTTGCGTATCTTGTCACCGGGGATTGGTACTACCTCGAAGAATTGAAATTCTGGGCCGATTGGGTAGTGTTCCAGCAGAACCCTGCCTATAGACATTATGCAAACGGGCTGCTTTACAGTTACACGTTGAGAGGGCAGGGCTGGGCACTACGTACACTTGGTTATGCCGCATTTATTCTTCCCGATAATGATCCGTTCAAAAACTATCTGAATCGTGTGGTCGAAAACAATATTCATTGGTACAACCAGAACTACACCGACAGTCCATCCGCGAATGCCTTGCATGTCATCACCAACGGATACGCTGTTGGTTATCCGAACCATGGAAACCCAGAAACCGGGGTCGCTACGTGGCAGGAATCATTCTTCACATGGTCGGTAGGCAATCTGAGGGACCTCGGTTTTCGTGGTGCAGACAAATTGCTGAATTGGGTGGCAGCATTTCAGGTCAACTTGATGACAAGTCCCGACTTCTGCTGGATCATGGCATCCGCGTATGAATTGCAGGTCAGGGACACAAAGGAAAGCCCGTTCTATGATTCGCTGCGGAATGTGTATTCCAGCACGTTCCCTGAAATGCGAGGCGTAGCGTGCAACAGCAGTAAAATGGCAGCGGCGCTCAGCAAACCGCGTGGCTATAAGTATGCCAGAAACGTCATGGTCGGCTATCCGCAGTCGGCTACCGGATTCCCGGCAAATTTCCAGATTGGGCTGGCAGCCGCTGCCGGCTCTGACGTTCCCGGGGCCCGCAAGGCATGGGCGCTGTTCGACAGCAGGACTATCAAGCCGGATTATGAAGTTTCGCCACAGTTCGCCATTATTCCACGATACGTGTCCAAGTGAAGATTTCCGTTGACCGGCGATCGCGCGGTCAGTGGTCGGGTGCCTGAACTATGACGACCACATTTCTTTTTACCATCGATGTTGAAACAAGGAGTCACGGTGATCCAGCCCAGGATGTACTGGGCGATCTTCCGGGGCATCGAGAAAATGTCGGTATCGGACTGATGATGGATCTGCTGGAAAGGCAGCAGGCGCGCGGGACGTTCTTCCTGAATGTATACGAGGTCGCGAAACATGGCGACGAGGTCATGACCCGCGCTGCGAGACTCATTCACTCACGCGGGCACGATCTCGAGCTGCATACTCATCCTCTGCCGATGTTTCAATTTTATGGGATGAGCAAGGCACCCTTTGACGAGCAGGTTGCGATTCTCGAGACAGGGATATCGCTAATCGAGAGATGGACAGGCAAGAGAGTGATTGGTCACCGGGCAGGTGCATTTTCCGCCAATGTGGATACAGTGCGTGCTGCCGAAGCCGTGGGCATGATGGCGGACTGTTCACTCTCGCCAGGAAGTCGCGTTTCGGTGCCGCTTGTCAACGAAATTGGGGCGTCCAACCTGGCGCGGCGGGTTGGCAAGATCTGGGAGATTCCGGTTACCTACTATGACCAGTTGCGCGTGGGGCACTGGTGCTCCAGACGCATTCTGGATATCGAGGGCTGCTCGCTGCCCGAAATCAAGCATGTCGTGCGTCAAGCAATCCAGCAGGGGCTACCTACCGTGGCTATACTCATGCACAGCTTCAGCCTGTCCCGGCACGGAA
Source organism: Rhodanobacter sp. (assembly GCA_004322005.1). GTDB lineage: Bacteria > Pseudomonadota > Gammaproteobacteria > Xanthomonadales > Rhodanobacteraceae > Rhodanobacter. The sequence continues at coordinate 29,933 of SCRF01000058.1, forward strand.
AGCCCCATCGGCGTGTCATCCGGCGGCTTTCAGCCCTGCTTGCTTGGCTCCGCGAACAGGATGACATCGAGGTCGGCACAGTCGAACAAACGTGCCGGCATCTGGACGTGGATGCGATGCCGCAATCGATTGTCCATGTGCCCTATACCGGAATCTGGTTGACATGGGGCAGAGCATTGGTGTCCTGGAATGACGGCTGGAAAAATTTCCTGATTTTTGTCACGGGAAGTACCTGTTTGGCCGTCTTGATAACCATCCTTGTCTATCTGGGATATGAATTCTTTTGAAAACAACGTGTCTGCTGACGTGTTGACAATCAACTGACTCTCGAATCGAGAATGAACAGGCCTATCCGGTCATGTCGAAAGCAAAGCGCAGTCTGAGGGGGGCACTCGTACTCTCGTTCGCACAAAAATATACGAGCCTGGTCTTCAATTTGCTCACCGTCATTATCGTGAGCCGCTTGCTTACACCTGAACAGATCGGGGTGTTCTCGGTCGCCGTCGGGCTGACCGCGTTGGCGCAGATGTTGCGAACCTTTGGGGTCAGCGAGTATCTGGTCCAGGAAAAAACATTGCATGAGGGGATGATCCGTACGTCGTTTACCATCAATCTCATCCTTGCGTGGCTGCTGGCGGCCGGCCTGTTTGCCGCGAGCTGGCTTATTGGCGGTTTCTACGGGGACCCTGGCGTCGGCCAAGTCGTGAGAGTGCTGAGCGCAACGTTCATTCTGACACCATTCGGCACGACTGCCATGGCGCTGCTGCAGCGGAACATGGAGTTTGGTTTGCTTTACAAGATCCGCACAGGCGAAGTCGTGGTCAGGAGCAGTGTGACGATTGGCCTGGCCTTTGCCGGATTTGGGTACATGAGCATGGCGTGGGCATCGCTCGCGGCCATGGTGGCATGGATAGCGGGCTGTACGATCTGGGGACATGAATACCGGGCACGCGGCCTGAGCTTGTCGGAATGGCGGCTTGTGGTGCCTTTTGGCGTCAACCGAACCGTCTCGGACGTCGTGAGCGAACTCGGGCAACAGTCAGCCAATCTCGTGGTGGGAAAAATGCTCGGATTGGTCAATGCCGGCTTTTATTCGCGAGGCTACAGCGTCGTGAACATATTCCGGGAGAAGGTGATCAGCGCAATCGGTGCCGTCGCGTTTCCGGCCTTCGCACTTGAACATCGGGAGCGCAATGCAGCGCCGGAGCTCTATTTACGCTCCCTCGTCTATCTGACTGGCATCAGTTGGCCATTTTTCGCCTTTTCCGCCTTCATGGCATTCCCAATCATACGGATCCTCTTCGGAAACCAATGGGATGCCGCGGTACCACTGATGCGCTGGCTATGTGGCGCGGCAATCGTGGGCACATTGATTTACCAATGCAACCAATTGTTCATTGCGCTCGGTCGGGTTGGTGCGGTGACAACCATTGAAATTCAGTATCAGATCGCCCGGTTGGTGATAGCCATCGTGGCGGCGCTCTACAGTGTCGAGGCGGTCGCCGCCTCGCAAGTCCTGGTATATGGGATTGCAACCGTGCTTTATTACCGGAAAATGCTTGCTTACGATGGGGTAACCATGAGCAAAATGCTCGTGGCGCTGCTCCCGAGCGCCGGGGTGACGGTGACGTCCTGCATAGTTCCTGCCGCAGTCGCGTTTTGGCCAGGCCTCATTTCCGACCATCTGATCACGGCGTTTGCCGTGTCGGTCCTCGGTTCGGGGATTGGATGGTTGCTGGGCGTGATCCAGATGAAACATCCCATCCTGGATGAGCTGCGGCACGCACTATCCTTCTTCCGTAACCGTCTGCGGACCTCTCAAAGTTAGGGCAAGGCCATGTCTCTTTCTGTAGATGTGATAGTCAGAACACAGGCGGATGCGCCACGGTCCAAACTGTTGTTCCGTGCGCTGGACAGCATTCAGGACCAAAATGGTGTCACCGCCCGGGCCATTGTGGTGGTGAACGGTCAAAGATTCGACGGCGCGACTTTGAAGACGTTGGAAAACCGGCAGGGTATATTTTTGCATCATGAGCCGCAGGCTTCAGCAAGACTGGCACGTGCTGTCGGCCGGTGGCTGGTAACGGCACCCTTTTTCTCGTATCTGGACGACGACGATGTGCTGATAGCGGGGTCATTGCTGGAACCGCTAAAGTGGCTTGAGGGCCATCGAGACTATGATGTTCTGATAAACAACGGCTACTTCATCAAGAATGACGGCGTCCTGAGTGAATCAACTCATATTGCCAGCCATATCAAGCAACCCGTCTTGAGCTTGTTGGACGAATGTTGGCTGTCCCCCGGCGCCTGCATATTTCGAACGGCAAGTGTTCCCGCCACCATGCTGAACTCTGATTGGAGCCATCAGGAATGGACGCATCTGGCGTTCGAGCTTTGTGCGCAGAACAAGCGTTTGCATTTCATGGATGTTGCAACAGTGCATTACTACGACACGCCGGGATCGATGTCCAAGCAAATCCAGCAGCATGAAGCCGCGCTGGATCTGCTGAGACTGGTGCGGCACGACGTGAGGGTGGACGCCAATGTGCGCCGAAAGGCGGATAGAAAATATTTGCGTACCCTTCACAATCTGGCGGCCACATATCGGGAAGATGGTCGATACATGCGGGCTTGGCGTTGCCACTTGGGGAGCCTGCGACCACCGTATACCGCGAAATATCTCCTTTTCACACGGAAGTTATTATGGCCGTTCGGCGGACGCATGGGTGGAAACGCGTGAACAACGCCGGTTCAGTTGATGAATAGCGTGGATCATTCCGAAACCGTCCGGTCACTGAGTGGCCCGAATACATCGGCTCCCTGTCGCTTACGGGCGTAACGAGTACACTTTTCCTCTGTTACGACTTGCCAGTTGGGCTTCCAGACTGGAGTTGTCGAAATTGTACCCCAGCATTTGTATATCTTCGGCATATGTCTCGGCGACGATGGCCATCGTTTCTTCATCATAATAATCCACATATGAAAAATGCTTGCTTTTGTTCGATTTGGTCAATGTGCGAACGAAACCGATCTGATCGGTAATATAGGAGAAATCGTTATCGATATTCTCCAGAAACGCGACAAAGTCCAGTTGAACTTTCTCCCTCTTGTCAAGCATGTAATGATACTGTGGGCGAAAATGATGCCATTTCCAGATATTGGATCTGTTTACCCAGCTCTTGACGAAACTCCTGAAATCCAAACCATCCCCGAATTCTCGTACGAATCCCGCCCGGTCTTTTTCACCGATACCTCCATTCTTCAGGAAGAAATACGCAGACACCAGTCTGTCCCATGGATTCCTCACGACCGTGAATTTGAAATAGTTTCTGATGCATCGTGGTTCAAAGATATTCAAATATTCTTCAAGAGTTGTATGACCGCCTGCCCTGTTGCCAAAAATTGCTTCATTAATGGCAATCCCGGCACATTTCGGGATATGGACAAAAATTGCCTTTTTGTCATCGAAGGGCTTGTACGAGTATCCGTCCTCTGTCGTATTGACTCTCTCACGCTGCAACTCCTTGAAGCGGGCTCCATGCGTTACCCTATAATCCCAGTACTTAAGCATCAAATAGGCTCTTTGTGGCATTATTTCTAGTAATTGTTGCTTCATGAGGTAATCTCGTTTAGGTAACTATTTGTCTCGAGATTGTTACAGGGTTCGCCTGGACACGCGCACTGCCGGCATTGTTCGGGTGCTGGTAAGGCTTCGCTATCGCAGCACGCACCATGTTCAAACACCAGACCCGTTGATCGAGAGAATCGCACCGAACCTGACAGTGCGTTCGTGCTGGAGGTGAGTTACTCGTGACATGCAATCAATGCCGTCTGTTGCGTGATCACCTGCACCTTTTCGGCGACCAACACCCCCGGCGTTCGGATGTCCATATCGACAGTGGTCTGCCCACGATCCATTGCCATGCAGCGTAGCGATTTGTACGCGCGTTGCAACCCTTTTTGTGCGGCCTCAATCACCGCCAATCTACTCCGACAAGCGGCCCGGAATGTGTTTACAGTATCCCAACGCCCGATGCGAACTGTCTATGCAACAATCTCCGGCAGCGCGGTTCGACGTGTGGGTCAGCCGCAGTCACCTTGCCGATGGGCAAGGTGACTGCGATTACGCTGAATCCAGCGTGCTCGATCGCATGCTATTCTATTTTATGGAAGAAGTATCCATTGCTAAACTTCTGTATGCGTTACAGAGCAGCTGTCAAGTAGACGAAGTGGGCTTGGGATTTCCTGCAACTCGGAGATGGTCATGCGTGCCCTTGGACGTTTACCCATACCGTATGCGAGCAACTTGGATGCGGCCCTCGAAAGGGCAGCGGTCGTCGCTGAGTCCAAGTCTTATCGCGACTTTGTGGAGATCGTTCGAGCGAAGTCGCCGTGGCGGTTCAAAGGTGTGAAAGGAGTGGACCGTTACCTGCGCGGCGTCGAGCATCATTTGCTGAACTTTGTCCCCAAGCTCCTGACTTGTATCGATGGCGACACTCATACCGTCATCGATTTCGGTTGTGGATCGGGCAGTGGGTCAATAGCCTTGGCAATGATATTTCCAAAAATCCTGTGCCATGGGACGGATATCAGTCCAAGAGAGGTATCCATTGCCCATGAGCGGGCGAAGCTGTACGGAGTCAGCGACAGGTGCCGGTTCGACTATATCGGCGAGGGTGAGGCGTTGCCTTTCTCCAGCAACCATTTTGATCTTTGCATTTGCTGCTCCGTGATGGAGTACGTCACCGACCCGAACATGCGGAAGTCCTGTGTGCAGGAGATGGCTCGTGTGGTCGCACCGGGAGGGGTGCTTTTCATGACTGTTCCAAATCGGCTCTATCCTTTTGAGATTCACAGTCGAAAGTTGGGCTGGAATTATTTCCCCAATTTGTTGCGGGCAGACATGGTTGGGAGCCACGCTTGGGAAGTGAAGAGGCTGGCTCGTCCACATGTGTTGAAACTGCGCCGCACGCCTTGGCTCCAGCTACTCACCCCATGGACAAATTTCGGCTTGGAAAAGAAGGCCTGATTAGCATGCTGTTGAGAAAGCCCACCCCGTCGGCAGGACTGATGCAATCAGGCACAGGAACGAATGGCCCGGTTTCAAGCGCGGACCTGATCTGGGCCATGCAATGCTGAATGCATTATCGATTTCTCTTGGAGTTGGCGATCCAGTTGGCCGCCTGCGCGCCTTGAGGTCGTTCGAAAGCCAGGGGTTCGTCGCGGCGGACACTTTCATCTGGAAAGAAGGTGTGCTCGATACATGGGCAGATCCGGCGCAATCCGCAAGCGAGAACTGCAGCATTCGGCTACCCACCGGATATGCGTGCTGTGTAGGGCCCTTGTGGTACCGGGGCCGGTTTGGCGGCGAGGCCTTGGACCTGCTTATTAACGAAATCAGTGAAGCCGGCCAAATGGATGAGATGGAGTTGCGGGGTAACTTCGTTCTGTTCCTTCATACAGACAGATACTGTGCACTGATGAACGATGCGCTGGGCCTGGTGCGGCTGTACGCCAGCGCGGATAAATTATTCTATAGCACCAGCTGGCTGGCTACGTGTGCTTATACCGGCAATGTGGAGATCGATGAGGCTGCGGCCTGCGAATACGTGCTGCTTGGAGCATCGCACTCGGATCGAACTGTTGCACGCGGCATCACCACGCTGCCGCTTGGTCACGCCGTGGACCTGGCGCAAAAAAAGACATGTCCGCGTTTGGCCGCAAATGTATGGTCAGGAGGCGGGGTTCCCCAGTCATTCGACGAGGCGGCGGACGAAGCCGAAGCGATGCTGCACACGGTATTCACGGAAATCGCGGCAGCGTTTCCGGGGCGTCTGCGCGCCGCACTCTCCGGTGGTTTTGATTCCCGCTTGATCCTTGCGGCGCTGCTGGCTTGCGGCACACGTCCGGACCTGTTCGTGTACGGCGGGCAGGGGTCCGAAGACATACCCATTGCACGTTTGGTTGCCGGCAACGCCGGCATCTCGCTTAGAGTCATCGACAAGAATGTGTTGAATGGATGTCTGGCATTACCCGACATCGAGCGGCTTGTGCACAGCGCGTTGTTCTTTGACGGGCTGCCCAACGACGGGATCTACGATCGGGGGGCAGACCAGCAGACTCGAAAGGAACAGACGGCCGGAGGATGTCTGGCGCTGAATGGCGGCGGCGGGGAAATCTTTCGGAATTTTTTTCATCTGCGGGACCGGCGCTTTTATGCCATTGACGTTGTACGAACGTTCTATCGTGGATTCGATCCCGGGGTATTCAGGCGTCCCGAAGGACTGCCTTTCTATGAAGACAGGCTGGTATCGTCCATCGAACGCTCTATAGGCATGGAAAACTCGACTGCGCATCAAAGGTTCGGGCGCCAGCAGGTCGAGTTGATTTATCCACTGTTTCGCTGCCACCACTGGATGAGTGTGAACAATAGCATTGCCCTGCGCCACGGTTACTATGCCACTCCGCTTGTTGATCTGAATACCGTAAGGCTCGCACATCGACTGCCGATGGCCTGGAAGAATGCCGGCCGCTTCGAGAGCAGTTTGATTGCCAGGCTGCATCCGGGGATCTCGAACCAGTCCTCGACATACGGCTTCCGGTTCGCCGACGGTCCGGATTTGCGCGCGCGGCTCAGGGAAAAGGCAACTTGCATGCGCCCTGTATTCGCGCGACCGTTCATCAACGCGGCACGGCGCCGGTTGCGCCGGGCAGGGGTGGCACCCTATTTGCTCAAGTACTGCCGCTCGCTACTGCCTGGGGAATGGCAGCTCGATCCGGTCCTGGATTTAAGACGCTTGCCCGATGACTACGCTTTTGCCCGCGCACTGGCGGTGGAAATTGCATGGCGCGAACTTGTCGCATGACGACTGCGCAACGGACCCTCCTGATGAGGTACTTGAGTAACCTAACCAAGGTCCTTGTAATGTATCAGGGGTGGCCGACCGGAGGAGGTCTCATCACCTCGTTCCCTGGTGAGAAGGGGACGTGCAACCTTGAGACTGGCTAGACGAGCCTGGGGAAATCAGCAGCGATACCGGATGGATATGCCAACGCAGGTTTTCATTTGCACCCTTATCTTCTGGCAATATCCAGGCGTTACCCGATGTCATCTGCCCTGGCAGGCCTGGTCCATCACCGTTACATCCGGCGACGGCTCCAGAATGACCAACAAGAAGGTCCGGGCGGACCGATGCCAACTCGGCATCAATGCCAATCAGAAGCCACGATGGAATGATGATACTCGTTCTACAAATTGTAATTTTGTGCCTGCTGGCCGCGGCCTTGGTGCTCTGGGCGCTTTATTTTCCGTTCCCATCGCCGCTGGTACGGCGCTGGCTTCCTCCGCGCAAGCGATGGCCTGAAACGCAGATCCGCGTATGGTTGAAGAGCGGGAAGTACCAGCGTGCGTTCCTGCGCCATTTTTACAGGGACCCCGAGCGTACCGCACCTCCGGGAAGCGGCATGCTTGCCCCGGCGGATGGGTTGGTCACCAGTGCGGAGGTGCGCGCGGGGAAACGCTATCTGGTGATCGCGCTCAGCTTCTGGGATATGCATGTGCAGCGCAGTCCGGTCGCCGGGAGGGTGCTTGGCGTGCACTCGCACGGTGACGATTTCATGGATGGCGAGGGGCGGGAGTTTGTCTTTTTGAGGGAGAAATCCTGCCCAGTGCAAAAACGCCTCGTGATTGCGACCGACGGCGGACAAGTCGCGGTGCGGTTGATCACCAGCCTTGCGGCACGGCGTATCGAGACCTGGGTGCGCGCGGGCGAGCAGGTCGAGCGAGGCCAGAGGATCGGCAGGATTTTGCTGGGCAGCACCGTGGTGCTGGAGCTGCCTGCCGCCACGAAGCTGTTGGTGCGTGCGGGCGATCGTGTCTGGGCGGGGCAAACGGCTGTTGCCGAAGGCTTGACTGGCCCATGAATGGCCTGTTCTGGGCATCCGGTCATCTGGCTTGGGGCATTTTTGCGCTTGCCGTCTTCACCGGCCTGTGGTGTCTGCTGACCGATCTGTATTGGCGCCTGAAAGGGATCAGGTTCAAGCGGCTTTTGGTCATGATGGCCGCAGGCTGGCTGATCGGGGTCGGACTGATTTTGCTGGGGTTTTATCGGTTCAACGGGTAAGGCCGCCGGATGTCCGAGCCGTTCGGTGGCCGCCAGCGGCCGATGATTTGTCCGAAAGTCTCCCCGATTAGCCCTGTACGTCCCGCAGGGACGAGAGACGGTATTTGCAAACGGCAGAGGCAGTTCGCGCGCCGGCTCGGGCGTCCGGGGGGGTCAGGGCTGCTTGTCAGGTGGCACGGAAAACAATGAGGCGGAGCGCGGCAGAACTGCGAAGTTCGGATAGTCGTTGTAGGCGTTTGGCGCTGTCGGTTTCAAGCTGCGGGACTGGAAGAGGTTCCAGGCAGCCGTCGCATCCGGCAAACCGCTGTCGGCTGCAGCCGCGACACCGATCTGGAAGTTGGCGGGAAAGCCTGTCGCCGAATACGGGTAGCCAGCCATTTCGCCTGCCTGCCAGGGCTTCTTCTTCAGCCTTCCGGCCTCTGCGACCATGGCCGATGAGTTGCACGCGAGACCGGTGAGCGTCGGAAAGGTCGCACCGTAGACCGCGGTGTACGATGGCAGCCAGTTCCCTGATGGATCTTTTACCTGGATATGGTAGGCGGACGCTTCCAGCCAGCAATAACCATTTGCCGGGTTGCTCTGCCAGTCGGTCATCAGGCCGATCTCGAATTTTGCCAACCAGTTACGTAGCGGTATCGCATCGGCGAAACCCAACTCTGCGGCGTGTCCCGCCGACCAGGTGAAGAAGTTGTGCTGCCAGGGGGCCATGCCGTTGAGTTTCCCCCCATTCAAGCTGTAAACCGCGCTGTCGTTTGTAATGTGAAGGGGGCTGGCCCCGGGATTGTTGCTGTATTTCCGGTTCCAGTCGTCGAGCGAGTCCTTGACGCCAGCGTTGAACTCGGCCTTCAGTGGGTAGTTGTCCGGAAGCAGGTACGCCGCCTCCGCCATGTCGCGCAATGTCCACGCCTTGGCGCGCACCGAGCTGTGCGAACGATCGATCAGGAACTGTGAAAAACCCCGATAGGTTTCGTTCGCCCACAGCTCGTTCATCGAGGCGCCGAACGCCAGTTCGGACATGTAGTAGTAGTCACCCGTCACCATGTAGGGCACATACGATTCTGCCGGCTGGTGCGCGTTGTCCCACGTATACGGATTGCCGGTGCCATACCAGACCGTTCTGCAATGCGTGACCACCGCGTTGTTGGTGCAAGCCGGCAGCAGATCTGCCTTGTAGAGCGCGCCCCTCGCGCTGCCCTGCCGTGCAACACGGTTCGCATACGCCCAGTCGGCGATCGTCACGTAGGGATGCTTCTCGATGCTGACTGGCCAGCCGGTCGTCTGATCCCGGTAATGGATGCTGTAGCTGCCGAGCGCATCCGTGTTGGCAAGCATCCAGTGGTAGGCGCGCACGTCGGGATCGACGATGTAAACGCTGGTCCAGCGCGGCAGGGGTCCAATTGCCGGTTGCGCGCCCACGTTCGACATCGTCTTGGTCTGATCACAGTGGTCCAGGGGCGCGCAAGACTGCCGCAGGCCGGCCAGAAATGTCTCGTCGGGCTTCAGTGCCATGTAGCGCGACACGGCCTTGCTTTCCTGGATGTAGCGGGTGTCCTGCTGCAAATACACCTGCGGTTGGGTGTTGTTCCACCACAACACCTTGTGCCAGCGCGTGTAGGCGTACTGGGTAAGCGCGGGGCTGGTGTAGCTGGCGGAGCCGGAGGTCAGGGTCGCGGTGTATTGCGGCTGCGCCTGCGGCGTGAAGGCCGAAGTATTTTCCACGATGACATCGGTGCGCACCTGTCGAATCGTGCTGGACGAACCGTCCGTGTAGGCGCGCACCGCGAAGTAGATTCGCAGGTTCGGGTTGGTCGTGCCATCCGCCGCCCGCACAGGGCCATTGACGACCCACTCGCTGGCCAGCGGGCCGGAAAGCCACACGTTGCACTGAGCATCCCATGGCTCACACGCTTGCGCGCTGCTGGCCGCCTGCAACCGACCATGAGCGTTCACCGTATAGCTCTTGTTGCCGATGTTGATCGATACCTTGGCGTCGTAGTTCGTGGCAAGCAACTGCGCCAAGCGGACTGGACCGGCCCTTCCGGTGGCCATTGGCGCGGGTTCCGTGGAAAGCGCCAAGGGCAACGTTGCGTTACCCGGCAGCGCTGGAACCATCGCCGTCAGTACCGCGTGACGCAAGCTGCCGTCAGGATTGGTCGCCTTGGTATCCACCTGCAAGGTGACCGGCCGGCCATCGAGGGTCGCGGTTAGCGTGCTGCCCCGGGGCACATCGCCGTCCCTGAAGACCTGGCCGAAGGTGACCGGAACATCGGTTTGCATTTGCGTGGCCTGACTGACCACGTTATCCGTGACCACCGTTGCTGCCCGCGCCTGCAGCGCACCGAGCAGCAACACGCAGCCTGCGTACACACCCATGACCTTTCCGACAATCCGCAAAAGTCGGCCTCGCTGAACAAGCCTTCGTGATTGTCGACCTGTACTCATGGTTGTTGCTCTGCCTTGCATCGGGTGAGTGGCCCGGGGAACCTGTGTCGGATCCCGTGTAATTCTATCGCTCATCGGATAGGAGGTTGGTTCGTCGCTCGTGATGCGCCAGCGGTAATCTGCGAACACCTGGAAGCCTAACGATTGCACCCACCGGCACACACTCCACCGCGCACTCGCGCGAAGCTGTAGGTCAAGAAAGGGCACTACTTGCCGGGCCCGCCGCCAGCTGCGCCGGCCAGCTCCCGGTACAGTTTTTCCGCGGCTTGCTTGTCATGAAAATTGGCGCCTGATTTTTGCAGTGCCTCGAGGGTGGTTCGCGCGCCGGCATTGTCGCCGGTGCGCGCCTGCGCCACGGCCAGGTGATATTGGATGACGGGTACCTTTGGTGCCCCCTTGGCCGCCTGGATCAGGATCGGCAAGGCAGTCTTTGCCCGGTTGTCCGCGATCAGCGCCCAGCCATAGGTATCCGCAATACCGGGCGAACCAGGTGCCAGTTTGTAAGCACGTTCCGCCAGTGCCAACGCCTTGGGATTGTGTTGCTTTGTGTAAATCCACGCGAGGTTGTTGAGTGCGCCGATGTTGGCTGGATACGTTTTCAGCACGTATTCGAACTGGCTGGCAGCCAGCATGTTCTGCGCATGGCTCAGATAGTACTGGGCCAACAGCAGGCGGGTGGCGGCATCGTCTGGATGTCTGGCCAACCAGTCGCGCAGCACGCCCTCCGGCTCCTTGGCCGCGCCTTCGCTGAGCGCTTGAAAGTTCTTGATCACCAGCGGCCGGTCGTAATGCAGCTTCAATCCCAGCCGGTAGGCCTTGGCGGCCTCGCGATAGGACTTGTTGGCCATGTACAGGTCGCCTTCCAGCGTCAGGCCTGCCGCCTTGGTGGCGGGCTGCTGCTGCAGCGTTTGTGCGAGGGAGATGGCGCCGGGCAGATCGTGGTGCTGCAACTTCAGGAATGCCCGCAGCGCCACCGCCGTCACTTGACCCGGATCGGCCTTTATCACCTCGTCGAGATTGTCTTCGGCGTCCTTTGTGTCCATCCCGAGAATCTGCGCGCGCGCCAGATTCGTGCGGTATACGGGTACCTGTGGAGCGAGCTTCACGGCTTGCTGTAGCGGCTTCAACGCCTCATCGTGATGGCCGGCATTGAGTTCAGCCGCACCGAGGGTGTTGAGCGCCGCCGGGTTGCCGGGGCTGGCAGTCACCAGCCGTTTGGCGATGCTCACGGCTTTGTCGAACTGACCGCTTTCGCTGTACAGCACCACCAGTTCGACGTAGGGGGTGGTGGACTTCGGCGCCGCATCGATTGCCTGCTCGAACCACTCGAGTGACTCTGCCTTGTTGCCCTGCAGCATGGCAAGTTTGCCGAGCGCGGTCATGGCCACGGCGTTGCGCGGATCCGTTTTCAACACCGCTTTGTAGCGAATGTCGGCATCCCCATAATGGCCCTCGAGTGAATCCAGGTTGCCCAGGTTCAGGAGCGCGGTGAGACTCTTGGGATCCAGCTTGTAGGCCTCGGAATATTGGGCGCGTGCTTCAGTGCGCCGACCGGCTGCAAGCAGCGCGGTTCCGTACAGCAGGTGCGCAGCACTGTCGTGTGGATTCCTGGCGGCATAGTCGGCCGCCACTTTTACCGCATCGGCCGGGTGCTTCTCGCGCACGTAGGCCATGACCAGCAAACCGTTGCGTCGCGCCTCGATGGAGGCATCGCCTGCGGGAATCTCCCGCAGCAGGCGGATGGCTTCGGATTCGTTCCCGTTGGCGGCGGCCCTGCCTGCGCGTGCGAATTGGTCGTCGGACGGATTGCTTGCTTCGGTTTTGGAGGCTGCCGCTCCCGGCAAACCGGCATTCGCGGCCCCCGCGCTCTGCAACAATGCCAGCAGCCTGGTGTCGGAAGGCGTGCCCGGCACCACCGGCCGCAGCGTGTCCAATGCCTGGCGCGAGCGGCCTTCGCGATACAACGTGAGCGCCAGCAACTTGCGGGCAGCGACATTCTTTTGATCCATGCCCACGACGTTGCTGAGGTACATTTCCGCCTGGCCGTAGTTGCCCTGCGCGTAGTTGACCGCTCCCATGAGCACCTGCGCCTGCGCGTTATCGGGCGACATCTGGAGCACCTGCTGGAGCTCGGAAATCGCGTCGTCCAGATGCCCCTGCCTGTACCGCACCAAGGCGCGCAGATAGTGGGGAAGCGGCTGCTGGGGCGCCATTTTTTCCAGTGTTCGAATGTTGGCCAGAGCCTTGTCGAACCGGTTTTGTTGCGCCTGTGCGTTGGCCAGCCGAGCCAACGCATAAAAGCGCTCTTGCGGCAGCCAGTCAGGGTTTTTGAAGCCCAGCACTTTCTGATAATCCGATTCGGCGCCGGCGAAATCCCCGCCGTCGAACGCCAGATCACCCTTCGCGACCCAGGCCTGTGGGTTGTCCGGCGCGGCAGTCAGTGCCTGTTGCA
>SCRF01000059.1 GCA_004322005.1 Rhodanobacter sp.
CAATGGACAAGCTGGGCGACATGGCGCTGGGCTACAGCGTGTCCAGCAGCGCCATCCATCCGGCGATCCGCTACACCGGGCGGCTGGCCAGCGATCCGCTGAGCACGATGCAGGCCGAGAGCAGCATCATCGAAGGCCTCGGTTCGCAGAGCGGCAACAACCTGTCGCGTTGGGGCGACTACAGCGCGATGACCGTCGATCCGGCCGACGATTGCACGTTCTGGTACACCACCGAATACCTGAAGACCACCGGCTCGTTCAACTGGAACACGCGCATCGCGTCGTTCAAGTTCCCGGGTTGCCAGTAAGTTCGACGCCCCACCTGCCCACGCGGGCTGGGTGGGGTATCGGTGTATGCAAGAGCCGGGGTTGCCTGCGGGCGGCCCCGGCTCTTCTGTATTCGGCGTACCGAACAGGCCTGGCTATGCGACACGCCGCCCACGCTCAAACTATCTTCGTGCGCCGCCACCACGGCGTGACTTTCTCCTCGCGCACCAGCGTGAACAGCCCGGCGCCGAGGATCAGCGCGATGCCGATCAGCATCGGCCAGTCCAGGCGGTCGCCGAACAGCCAGTAGCCGAAGCCGATCGCCCACAGCATCTGGCTGTACTGGGTGGGGGCGACCCGATTGGCGGGTGCGCGCAGGGTGGCCAGCATCAGCAGCACGCTGGCCAGGGCGGCGAGCAGGCCGTAGCCGGCGAGCAGGCCCCATTGCCGCAGATCCGGCCATACGAAATGCGAAAGCATCAACAGGCCGCCCAGCAGCAGCGGGCCGATCACGCCGGCGCCGTACAGGCTGATGCGCTTCTCGTGCGGTCCGGCGCGGCGCATGGCGACCACCGAGATGGCACCGGACAGGCCGCAGACGATCGCCGCCAGATGGCCGATGCCGAGCACGCGGAAACCCGGGCGCAGCACCACCATCACGCCGATGAAGCCGATGCACACGGCCGACCAGCGGCGCCAGCCGACGTGCTCCTTGAGCAGCAGCACCGACAGCAGCGTGACGAAGATCGGCATCAGGAAGATCAGCGCGAAGGTCTCGGCCATCGGCAGCGCGGTGAAGGCGGTCACCGCGGCGATGCTGCCGATCGCGCCGGTGATCGCACGCGTCCACCACAGGCCCGGGTGGTTGGCGATCATCACGTCGCGCCAGCGGTGGCCCTTGCCCTTGACGAAGGGCAGCGCGGCAAGGCCGAGCACGGCGCCGAAGAACACCGCCTCGTACGCCGGCAGCGAGCCGCGCAGCGACTTCACGAAGGCATCGCTGATCGAGTAGGCCGCGAAGCAGGCAAAGCCCAGGAGCACACCTTTGCGCATGGGGGTCCGGCACGGAAGTTTGGGGAGAGGCGGCTATCGTCCCACATGGGCACCTCGAACAACCCGGCATGCCTGCGCAAGCAGGCATCCAGTGACTTTCAAGCTTTCGAAGGAGTCACGTGAAAATAAGTTGATCACGTTTTCTTTCGTAGCGGCAGGAGCGTGTAGTTCCAGTCGCCATGAAAATTGGCCAACTTGAGACGGAGTCCGCTCAGTTCGGCGTCGGTGATCTTGAGACCGACAGGATAGATGCCTCGATCCAGTTCGGCGCGGATTTTCAATCCGGCTTGTGTTGTTGTGTTCGCAATCAGATTGATGATGACGTCGTGACTGACCAAGGGTCGTCCACGCCAATTCTGGGTGATGTGGCTGAACATGCGATGCTCGATCTTGTTCCACTTGCTGGTGCCCGGTGGGAAGTGGCACACATGGATGGGCATCCCCAAGCGCATAGCCAACTCTTGCAGTGCCACCTTCCACAAGCGGCACCGGCTGCCATTGCTGCCACCCCCGTCGGCCGTGATCAATAGTTCCTTGGCGTCTGGGTATCGCTTGGCACCCATCTTCTTCCACCAGCGGCCGATGGCTTGCACCGCGAACTGCGCCGTATCGTGATCGATCCCCACGCTCACCCAGCCCTCGTTCTGGCTCAGATCGAACACGCCGTAGGGAATGACCTTGCCCAGGTGCGGATCCGGGAAGTCGTGCACGTCCACCTCTTCGGGCTCGCCCTTGGGCTGCCACTCGCGCCCGCCGTTCTTGAACGGGCCTATGAGTTCCTTCTTCTTCGTGTCCACCGAGATCACCGGTTGACCGCGCTGCTGCAGCCGCTTGACCATCGTGTTGATGTGCTCGAACTGAGCGTTGCGATCCGGATGCGTCGTTCCTTCCTTGGTCTTGCGGTTGCTCTGCAGGCTATAGCCCTGCGCTCTGAGCAGCGAGCCAACTGTCCAAGGCCCGATGGGATGCGCCTGCTGCGTCAATTCTTCGGCCAGCCGAGCCGTGCTCTTGCAGGTCCAACGCAATGCCGACATCGGATCTCCACGACTCATCGGCTCCACCAAGAACTCCAGTGCCTCCAGCAATCCCGGGTCAGTCTCGGTCAGGCGTTTGCGACCGCCACCTTCCCGGCGCAGACGACCCTCAACCACAGCCTTCGGCTTCTTCCGTCGCACTTCCAACTCGGCCAAGCCACGGCGAATCGTGTTGCGTGACATGCCGGTCGCATCACTCACTGCGCTCAAGCCGCCCCAACCGTAGGTCTGTGCTTCCGTCGCCGCCCATTGCCGGCGCATGCGTTCATCCATCAACGGCGCGAGCGCACGGTAGCGTGACTTGATCTGCCGAATGGCGGCGGCGACATGCATGCCGTCTTTAGACCACAGGGAGAATAATTGGTCAAGTTATTTTCACGTGATGCCGAAAAGCAAAGACACTGGATCCCAGCTTGCGCTGGGATGACGAGCAAGAGCAGGTTTTTCGAAGTACCAACAGGGCCAGGCGGGTGCCTAACGCGGGGCGGTTCGCATCGATCCGGCGCGATGACCGGGACCATCGACGCCAGCTACAATAGCCATCTTGCCCGATCACCACGGAACATCCGCATGGCTGCCCGCCTCGACCCACTCGACCTGTACGACGTCCGCGCGCTGCTCACCGACGAAGAGCGCATGGTGCAGGACACCGTTCACCGCTTCGTCGACGAGAAGGTGCTGCCGATCATCGGCGACTGCTTCGACCAGGCCCGCTTCCCGAAGGAGCTGATCCCGGAGATCGCCAGCCTGGGCCTGCTCGGCGCCACGATCCCCGAGGAATATGGCGGTGCCGGCATGAACGGGGTCAGCTACGGCTTGATCTGCCAGGAGCTGGAGCGCGGCGATTCGGGCCTGCGCAGCTTCGCCTCGGTGCAGAGTTCGCTGTGCATGTACCCGATCTTCGCCTACGGCAGCGAGGCGCAGCGCAAGCGCTACCTGCCGAAGATGGCGGCCGGCGAGATCATCGGCTGCTTCGGCCTGACCGAGCCGCACGGCGGCTCCGATCCGGCCAACATGAAGACCCACGCCAGGCAGGACGGCGGCGACTGGGTGATCAACGGCGCCAAGATGTGGATCACCAACGGCAATCTGGCGCACATCGCGATCGTCTGGGCGCAGACTGCGGACGGCATCCAGGGCTTCATCGTGCCGACCGACACGATCGGCTTCAAAGCGCAGGAAATCCACAAGAAGATGAGCCTGCGCGCCTCGGTCACCTCGGCGCTGTTCTTCGACAACGTGCGCGTGCCCGACACGGCACGGTTGCCCAACGTGAAGGGCCTGAAGGGGCCGCTGGGCTGCCTCACCCAGGCGCGCTACGGCATCACCTGGGGGCCGATCGGTGCGGCGCAAGCCTGCCTGAAGGAAGTGCTCGACTACACCGCCGAGCGCATCCTGTTCGATCGTCCGCTGGCCTCGAACCAGGCGGTGCAGCTGAAGCTGGCCGACATGGCCCGCCGCATCACCACCGCGCAGCTGCTGTCATTGCAGTTGGGTCGGTTGAAGGATGCCGGCAGGATGCAGCCGACCCAGGTATCGCTGGCCAAGTGGAACAACTGCCGCATGGCGATCGACATCGCGCGCCAGTGCCGCGACATCCTCGGCGGCGCCGGCATCACCACCGAGCACGGCGCGATCCGCCACGCGCTGAACCTGGAATCGGTGATCACCTATGAAGGCACCGAGACCGTGCATGAGCTGGTGGTCGGCCGCGAGCTGACCGGTATCAACGCATTCTGAAGCGGGGCGTCGCGCACAGACATGAACCCGTCCCCCAACATCGGCCGCTGGCTGGCGCGCATGTGCAGCCAGCCCGGCCATACGCCCATGCGGAACACCCCCCGGTAGGAGCCCGCTCGCGGGCGATGCTCTTTCGGTACCGCGCGATATTCCATCAGATTCCCGATTCCCGATTCCCGATTTCCGATCCGATTCCCGAACAAGAGCATCGCCCGCGAGCGGGCTCCTACCCGATAGCCATCATGCCGATTCCATCAGTCATCAGTGCTCGCCACAAGGGGTTCAACCGTGCCGAGATCGTCGATCAGAACTTCACCGAGTTCGTGCACGCGTGGGACGGCGCCGCCGCCGCCGCGCCGGCTGACGACGCGCCGGTATTGCCGGGCAGCGCGCTCGACGCGCGCGGCTTTCGCGAGCTGCTCGAATCGCAGCTGATCAGCCGCCACCTCGACCTGATGGCGCGCGTGCTGCGCGTGCAGAACAAGGTGTTCTACACGATCGGCTCCGGCGGCCACGAAGGCAACGCGATGGTGGCGCGGCTGACCCGGCACACCGATCCGGCGTTCCTGCACTACCGTTCCGGCGGCTTCATGGCCGAGCGTTTCCGCAAGCTGCCTGGAACCGATGGTAAACCGCGTGATCCGGTCATGGATTCGGCGCTGTCGTTCGCCGCCAGCATGGACGACCCGATCTCCGGCGGCCGCCACAAGGTGTGGGGCAGCAAGCCGTTGTGGGTGCTGCCGCAGACCTCGACGATCGCCTCGCATCTGCCCAAGGCGCTGGGCACCGCCATCGCGATCGAGCAGGCGCGGCGGATCGGCCATACGCTGCCGATCCCCGCGGACAGCATCGCGATCTGCTCGTTCGGCGATGCCTCCAGCAACCACGCCACCGCGCAGACCGCGTTCAACGCCGCGGCATGGACGGCCTACCAGAAGCTGCCGGCGCCGGTGCTGTTCGTGTGCGAGGACAACGGCATCGGCATCTCGGTGAAGACGCCCGCCGGCTGGATCGCCAGCAACTTCCAGCACCGTACCAACCTCGATTATTTTTTCGCCGACGGCCTCGACCTGGCCGAAGGCTACGCCCAGGTGCAGTGTGCGGTGGAGCATTGCCGCAACACCCGGCGACCGACCTTCCTGCACCTGAGGACCACCCGCGTGATGGGGCATGCCGGCACCGACTTCGAAATCGAGTGGCGCAGCATCGAGGAACTGGTCGGCGTGGAAGCGACCGATCCGCTGCTGCGCTCGGCGGCGATCGCGCTGGCCTCGGGCCTGTACGGCAAGGCCGAGCTGCTGGCTCTCTACGAGGCCACCCGCAAGCGCTGCTTCGCGGCCGCCGAACAAGCCGACACGCGGCCGCGGCTGACCTCGCTGGCCGAGGTGATGAAGCCGCTGGCGCCGTATACGCCCGCGGCGGTGCAGGCCGAGGCCGAGCGCGCCGATTACGCCGACGCGCGCCTGGCGGTGTTCGGCGGCGAGGAAAAATTGCCGGAGAACCAGCCGCCGCGGCACTTGGCCATCCAGATCAACCAGGCCCTGCACGACCTGCTGGCGCAGTACCCCGAGGCGCTGCTGTTCGGCGAGGACGTGGCGCAGAAGGGCGGCGTCTACACGGTCACCAAGGGCCTCAACAAGACCTTCAAGGGCAGCCGCGTCTTCAACACGCTGCTGGACGAGACGATGATCCTGGGCCTGGCCCAGGGCTACGCCAACTTGGGGCTGCTGCCGATGCCGGAGATCCAGTACCTGGCGTATTTCCACAATGCCTGCGACCAGATCCGCGGCGAGGCGGCCTCGCTGCAGTTCTTCTCCAACGGCCAGTACCGCAACCCGATGCTGATGCGGGTCGCCTCGCTGGGTTACCAGAAGGGTTTCGGCGGGCATTTCCACAACGACAACTCGATCGCCGCATTGCGCGATATTCCCGGTCTCGTGGTCGGCTGCCCCAGCCGTGGCGACGACGCGGCGACGATGCTGCGCACGCTGATGGCGCTGGCCAAGGTGGACGGCCGCGTGTGCGCCTTCCTCGAACCGATCGCGCTGTACATGACCAAGGATCTGTACGAGGCCGGCGACGGCCAGTGGCAGTTCGACTATCCGGCGCCGGGTCGGGCGATGACCCTGGGCGAGGGCCGCATCTACAACGAGGGGGCGAACGATCTGGTGATCTTCACCTTCGGCAACGGCGTGCCGATGGCGCTGCGCGCGGCCAGGCAGATCGAGGCGCAGCAGGGCTGGCAGGTGCGCGTGGTCGATCTGCGCTGGCTGGTGCCGCTCAACGACGCGTTCATCGCCGGGCAGGCGTGCACGGCCAAGCGCATCCTGGTGCTGGATGAAGGGCGCCGGAGCGCCGGCGTGGGCGAGGGCGTGATCACCGCGATCGTCGAGGGCGGCTGCGGCGCCACGCCGATCCAGCGGGTGGCCGGCGCGGACACCTTCACCCCGCTGGCCGGCGCCGCCTTGCTGGTGTTGCCGGGCGAGGCGGACGTGGTGGCGGCGGCACAGGCGCTGGCCGGGCGCGGGTAGCCGGGCGGCCTCGATCAAGCGGATCCAGCGGGCATAGCCATCGGCACGGTCATCGTTTGCAAAGGCTCGGCCGTTGTAGGAGCGCACCCTGTGCGCGATGCCCTTTGCCGCCGCTCGAACAAAAGCATTCGCGCACAGGGTGCGCTCCTACGGGTAGCCTGCGGAAGGATGTCCGATCGGCAGCCTGGCCCGGCGCGTCGCGCCCCGGCTCAGTGGCTGCCGCTGCGTTTTTCGACAATATGCAGTCGACGGGCCGACGGCGACGGCGACGTCGGTGAGGTGCTGGCCGGGTCCATGCAGACCTGGTTGCGGCCGTTGAGCTTGGCGTTGTACATCGCCTTGTCGGCGCGTTCGAGCAACGACTCCACATCGTCGCCATCCCGGCGCATGGCGATGCCGATGCTGATCGTGAGCAGCATCGACTGGTCGTCCAGCGGTATTTCCAGGCGGTGCACGCGGCGACAAAGCCGCGTCGCCACATGCATGGCCTGCTCCGCCAGGGTGTCGTCGAGCAGGGCGACAAACTCCTCGCCACCGTAACGACCGAGCAGGTCGGCCGGCCGCAACTCCGCAGCCAGCGCCTGGGCCACCGCGACCAGCGCACGGTCGCCGGAGTGGTGGCCCTGCCGGTCGTTCAGCAGCTTGAAATGGTCGAGGTCGAGAAACAGCACGGCGATCGGCCGCGGCGGCCCGCTTGCCAGCACGGCGCTGGCAAGCGTATTCCAGGCGCGACGGTTGAGCACATTGGTCAGCGCATCGTGATCGGCCAGTCGGCGTACCCGGTCGCGATCGTGGCGCAGGCTGAGCGCCCGGTCGGCCAGGCCCAGCGACAACACCACGGCCTCGAACGCGCCGCCGGCCAGGCTGGCATCGTTGAGCCAGTCCAGATCCGGCAGGGCGCCGTTGACCTGGGCGCTGGTCATCGCGGTGAGTATCAGCAGGGGCGTCCAGCCGACAAGAAAGAACCACGCCTGGCGCGAGCCGCGCGCTGCCGCGACGATCGCAGCGAGCAGCAGCAGCATCGCACCGATCATCAGGAACGGGTTGAGCAGGATCTGCGTCACCTCGGCCAGCAGCGGGACGTGACTGCTGCGCATCAGCACCAGCAGGATCATGCCGACCGCCAGCGCCATGATCGGCACCTGCAGCAGCGGTGCGTGGCGCCGCAACTCGCAGAACCGCACCATGAACAGCGAGGCGAACGCCACCGACAGTGCCACTGCTGCCATGCCGGCCATCATCGCCACCCCGGACAGCCATTGCCATTCCAGCGGATGAAACAGGAAGCCGGTCTGGATGCCCTGGATCAGCATGTAGCAGACGATGTAACCGGCGTACCAGGCAAAGGTGACATCGCGCAGCATCAGCGCAAAGCACAGCGCCATCAGTACCATGGCCAGCATCACCGCGAAACAGGCGCTGGCGAACACCAGCCACTGTGCATCCTGCTGCAGGTAATTGCCCCAGGGCTGCAACCGGAAGCGCACCGGCGCACTCAAGGTCGGCGATGGTTCGAACTTCAGCAGGATCGGTGCCGAGCCTGCCTGCGCGGCAGGCACTTGCCAGGCCAGCCGCCCATGCCCATGGGGTGGCGCGCTGAAATCGTCCAGCGCCAATGTCTGCGTCTGGCCCGGTCCGAATACGCTGACGTTACCCAGCGGCGGCGGGTAGATCGTCAACATCCGCGCGCCGTTGTTCCAAGGCGGCTCCGGCGTGAGAACCACCCAGGTGCCCCGTGTGCGATTGCGTGGAAACCGCTCCAGCAGGGCCGGATTGAAACTCTGCAGCATGCCGGCTTTGTACTCTTTCAGCACGATCTGCGGCGTGTCATGGGGATGGGCCTCGCGCCAGCCGCCATTGAGCAAGACAGCA
>SCRF01000060.1 GCA_004322005.1 Rhodanobacter sp.
CCGTCCCACTCGTGGATGCGCAGTTGCTGCTGCACCACCCACACCTTCTTCAGGTGCTCGAAGACTTCCTTCGGCATGCCGTCGGGCAGGTCGATCAGGCTGTAGTTGTCGCGGATGCTGAGGCGGCCGATGAACTGGCTGTCCAGGCCGGCCTCGTTGGCGATCGCGCCGATGATGTTGCCCGGCTTCACACCGTGCTCGTGGCCCACTTCGATGCGATAGGTGCGCTTGCCTTCCTCGGTGGCATGCGCGCGCACCGGGCGGTGACCGAATTCGCGCGATGCGGCGTCTTCGTGCGTACCGTGTTCGCGCGGCTTGTGCTCATGTGGCGGACGGCTGGCCGCGCCTGCGCGCTCGAACGGCGGGCGTCGTTCATTGCTGCCGGCGTCGCGCGGTGCTCGTTCGCGAGGAGTGCGTTCGCGCGATGCGGTTTCGTGTTTCTCACGCTTCGGCGGCGGCGCCAGCAGCAGCGGCTGGTCGCCTTGCGCGATGCGCGCCAGGGCGGCGGCGATCTCGACCGCCGGCACGTTGTGTTCCTGTTCGTATTGCTCGATCAGTTGCTGGAACTGGCCCAGGTCGCCGATCGCCAGCGTGTCGCTGATGCGCTGCTTGAACTTGCCGATGCGCACGTCGTTGACCACTTCCACCGACGGCAGCTGCATCTGCTCGATCGGCTGCTTGGTGGCGCGCTCGATCGCGTTCAGCATGCCCCGCTCGCGCGGGCTGACGAACAGGATTGCCTCGCCGCTGCGCCCGGCGCGGCCGGTGCGGCCGATGCGATGCACGTAGCTTTCGGTGTCGTACGGAATGTCGTAATTGAATACGTGGCTGATGCGGTCCACATCGAGCCCGCGCGCGGCCACGTCGGTGGCGACCAGGATGTCCAGCTTGCCGTCCTTCAGCTGCTGGATCACCCGCTCGCGCTGCGGCTGCGCGATGTCGCCGTTGATCGCGGCGGCGGCCAGCCCGCGTGCCTGCAGCTTGCCGGCCAGCTCGTCGGTGGCCTGCTTGGTGCGCGCGAAGATGATCATCGCATCGAACGGCTCGGCTTCCAGGATGCGTGTCAGCGCATCGAGCTTGTGCATGCCGCTGACGAACCAGTAGCGCTGGCGGATATTCGGCGTGGTGCTGGCCGAGGACTTGATGTTGACCTCGACCGGATCCTTCAGGTGGCGCTGGGCGATTTTGCGGATCACGCTGGGCATGGTCGCCGAGAACAACGCAACTTGGCGTTCCGGCGGGGTCGCCTGCAGTACTTTCTCCACGTCGTCGATGAAGCCCATGCGCAGCATTTCGTCGGCTTCGTCGAGCACCAGAAAGCGCAGCTCGGACAGATCCAGCGTGCCCTTGTCCAGATGGTCGATCACGCGGCCGGGCGTGCCCACCACCACGTGCACGCCGCGCTTGAGCGAGTGCAGCTGCGGGCCGTAGCTCTGGCCGCCGTAGATCGGCAGCACCTGGAAACCGGGGATGTGCGCGGCGTAGCGCTGGAACGCCTCGGCCACCTGGATCGCCAGCTCGCGTGTGGGCGCCAGCACCAGCGCCTGCGGCTTGCCGGCGCGCGGAGTGATGCGCGACAGGATCGGCAGCGCGAACGCGGCGGTCTTGCCGGTGCCGGTCTGCGCCTGGCCAAGCACGTCGCGCCCTTCCAGCAGCGGCGGGATGGTGGCTGCCTGGATTGGCGAGGGCGATTCATAGCCGACGTCGGCCAGCACGCGCAGAACGTCGGGGTGCAGCGCGAGTGCGCCAAAACCGGACGGAACCGGGGCGTTGTCGGAAACGGGGGATGACATGGGGGACCTCAGACACAGATGGCAGCATCGGGTATGCGACGCGCAGGGTATGTATTCTACCAGTCTTCACGTCTGCGCTGAATAGAGATCGGGAGTATCTTCATCCGCGCGGTTAATCGGTGCGCTGCACTGCGCAGGATCGAGGACGAGGATGGGCATGCTCGAAACAATCTCCGAACAGCGGTTGCATGGCGGTGTGCAGGGTTTCTATCGGCATCACTCGGAAGCTTGCAACGGGCCGATGCGCTTTGCCGTCTACCGGCCACCGCAGGCCGTGCGGGAACCGTGTCCGGTGCTGTATTTCCTGGCCGGGCTGACCTGCTCGGAGGAGACCGCCACGATCAAGGCCGGTGCACAGCGGCGGGCCGCCGAACTGGGGCTGGTGCTGGTGATGCCCGATACCAGTCCGCGCGACACCGGCATCGAGGGCGCCACCGGCGACTGGGAGTTCGGCGAGGGCGCGGGCTTTTATGTCGACGCCACCGAGGTTCCGTGGTCGTCGCGCTTTCGCATGCACAGCTACGTGGCGCACGAACTGCCGGCCCTGATCGCCATGACGTTCCCGGTCGATACCACGCGCAGCGGCATCTGCGGTCATTCGATGGGTGGCCATGGCGCGCTGACGATTGCCTTGAAACATCCGGCACATTACCGCTCGGTGTCGGCTTTCGCTCCCATCGTGGCACCCAGCCAGGTGCCATGGGGGCGCAAGGCATTGCCGCGCTATCTGGGCGGCGACGCGGATGCGTGGGCGGATTACGATGCGTGCGAACTGGTGCGGCGGCAGACATTTCCCGGCACCATCCTGATCGATCAGGGCGACGCCGACCCGTTTCTCGAAGCCCAGCTGAAACCCGAGCTGTTCGACCAGGCCTGTGCCGAAGCCGGGCAGCCCTTGCTGTTGCGCCGGCATGCCGGCTACGACCACAGCTACTGGTTCATCACCAGCTTCATCGACGACCATCTGCGCCATCATGCCGAAGCATTGGACTTGCTGTAGGGGTCCCCGAAAACGAAGGTAGGAGCGGCTTCAGCCGCGATGCTCTTCCTGTGTGGCGAAAGGCATCGCGGCTGAAGCCGCTCCTACAAGGCAGTCCGGCGGGGCTCAGGCCTTGGCGGCCGGGCGCGAGTTGTTGCGGCGCTTGTGATTGCCGGCGGCATGCTCGCCGCGGCCTGGCGCCGCATAACCGTTCGGCCGGGCTGAAGTGGAGGCCTTGCCCTGGCGCGGCTGGCGTTGACCGCCGCCGCCCTGCTTCGGACGCGGTGCGCCGGCATCCAGACGCAGCGGTGCGGACGGCTCGTAACCGGTCACGGCGTTGATCGCGATGTCCTGCTTCAGCAGTTTGCGGATGTCGTGCAGCAGGCCGCTCTCGTCATGGCTGACCAGGGATACCGCCAGGCCTTCCATGCCGGCGCGGCCGGTGCGGCCGATGCGGTGCACGTAGTCTTCGGCCACCGATGGCAAGTCGAAGTTGACCACGATCGGCAACTGTTCGATGTCGATGCCGCGGGCGGCGATATCGGTGGCCACCAGCACCGTGACGCGGCCGGTCTTGAAGTCGCTCAAGGCACGGGTGCGCGCGTTCTGGCTCTTGTTGCCGTGGATCGCGGCGGTGCGCAGGCCGGAGGCATTCAGGAACGTCACCAGCTTGTCGGCGCCATGCTTGGTGCGGCTGAACACCAGCGACTGGCGGCGGCTGTCGACCGACAGCAGGTGCAGCAGCAGGTCGCGCTTGCGTGCGGCGTCGACCGGATGCACCTGGTGGCTGACCAGGGTGGCCACGGCATTGGGCGTGTCCACCGAGATCTCGCGCGCGTTGTGCATGAATTCCAGCGCCAGCGTCTTGATCGCCGGCGGGAAGGTGGCCGAGAACAGCAGTGTCTGGCGCTTCTTCGGCAAGCTGGCGAGAATGCGCTTGAGTGCCGGCAGAAAGCCCATGTCGAGCATGCGGTCGGCTTCGTCGAGAATCAGCGTTTCCACGCCGGACAGATCCAGCGTGCGCTGCTGCATGTGATCCATCAGGCGGCCGGGAGTGGCAATGACAATGTCCACGCCGCGGCGCATGGCATTGATCTGCGGGCCCATGCTGACGCCACCGAAGATGGTGGTGCTGCTGACCTGCATGTGCTTGCCGTAGCTGCGGAAGTTGTCGTGGATCTGTGCGGCAAGCTCGCGGGTCGGGGTAAGGATCAGCGCGCGCGGACGACGCGTCATGGTCTGGCCGCTGGTGGACAGTTTCTGCAGCAGCGGCAGCGCGAACGCAGCGGTCTTGCCGGTGCCGGTCTGCGCGGCGGCAAGCAGGTCATGGCCTGCCAGCGCCGACGGAATCGCGGCGGACTGGATCGGGGTGGGCTGGGTGTAGCCATAATCGGCAAGCGCACGCAGCAACGCGGGCGCAAGGCCCAGCGAATCGAAAGACATGTAACACTCCTGAGCAACCCGGAGTGTTCATACCGTGTTGCAAACCAAGGGGAAGGGGGCGGCGGTGTGCCGCAGCAGTCGAAGCGACTGCGCGGGTCAGTATAGCCGGATCGACGGCCTGGCGTCAGCCCTTGCGTGATCCAACCTGAATGGAATGAACGACGAGCGCGAAGCCACGGCCTCAGCGATGCGGCCGCGCCACGATCAGGTAACTGTTGAACGGGGTGCGTCCTCGCAGCGATTGGATACGCACGTCGAGTCCGGCGTTTTCCAGTGGACTGCGCAACTCGCTGGCCGTCGGGTAGTGCTGTGCACCACCGGGAATCCAGCCGGACGTGCGCAGGAAAAATTCCTCCAGCCGGGTGGCGTGAAAGCGCCAGTTCGGCTCGCGCAGCACGTTGCGGATGATCAGGCAGCCCTGCGGCGCCAGATGCCTGGCGGCCGCCTGCAGCAGCGTGAGTTGTTGCATGGCCGACAGGTAATGCAACACATCGAGCAGGGCGACATGGCCTTGCGCGGAGGGAAGCTCGGCCACGTCGGCATGGCGCAGAGTCATCACCGCATCGAGACCGGCGCGCTGCAGGGCGTGTCGTCCGGCCGCGACCTTGTGCTTGTCGTGGTCCAGTCCGAGGTACGGCGGCAAGTGGCCTTGTGCATTCAGGTACTGCCCGAGCAGGCCGATGCCGCAGCCGATGTCGAGCAACGGCAAATCGCTGCCGCCGACAAGTGCCGCGGTGGCGGCGTAGACCGGATCGTTGGCCAGCTTGCTCCTGACGTAAAGGCGTTGCAGCCGGTTGTCATAGAGTCTGGCAATGCGGTGGCGCGCGGCTCGATCCATCCGGACCCTGTGTTTCGATGTGCCCCGCCAGATTAGTCGGTCGGGCGTTCGCGCGCCATCTATCGTCCTCGAAACTGCACGATTCGTGACGGCCGCGGATACGATAGCGGCAACTGCCAAGCCTCCGTGGGAGAGCCTGATGTCGCTGCGTGCGTCCTTGCGTGAACTCAACGCCACCCAGCGGCATGTCGTGCTGGCCAGCTTTCTGGGCTGGACCCTGGACGCCTTCGATTTTTTCCTGCTGGTGTTCGTGCTTGGCGATATCGCCAGGGATTTCGACGTCCGCAAGACCGCGGTGACCTTCGTGGCTGGGGCCGGAGGTGCGCGGGATCGGCTTCGGCAAGGCGCGCTCCTGAGCACCTGATAGAATCCGCGATCCGCAGTTTGCATCCCATCACGAGACGCGCAATGAAAGCTGGCAAGGACAAGGTGATCTCCCTCCATTACACGTTGACGGTGGATGGCGAAAAAGTCGAGAGCTCGCACGATCGCGACGAGCAGCTGTGGATACTGCTCGGCCACGGCCAGTTGATTCCCGGTCTGGAACGAGCGCTGGAAGGCCATCAGGCCGGCGAGACGCTGGAAGTTGACGTGGCCGCGATCGACGGCTACGGCGAGCGCGAGGAAGGCCGGATCCAGCGCATGTCGAAGAAGTATTTCCCGCAGGCCAGCCGGCTCAAGCCGGGCATGGTCACCGCGCTGCAGCTGAAGGATGGCGGTCAGCGCGCCGTGACCGTGCACAAGGTCGGCATGACCGCGATCGACGTCGACCTGAACCACCCGATGGCCGGCAAGCCGCTGCATTTCGACGTGGCCATCGGCGAGGTGCGCGACGCCACCGGGGAAGAGATCAAGCACGGCCACGCCCATCCACCGGGCAGTGCAGAGCATTGACCGGCGGATAAAAAGCCAAACCAAAACGGCGCTTCTTGCGCCGTTTTTCATTCGCTCTGTCTCACCGCTCCAATCAAATTCGTGCTTTTTGCGTTCGCCCCTTCTCCCTCCGGGAGAAGGTTGGGGTGAGGGTGCCCGGCAGCCGTCAAATCACCCGCCCCCCGGCCCGTTACACCTGCGAGGCAGGCGTGATCGAATCCGCCCTACCTCTCAATCCAGCAACCGCTTGCCGAATTCGAAGTGATCGCGCCAGTATGGCCCGTCGATATCGTCCAGCCGCACCGTGCCGCCACTGTTGGGCGCGTGCACGAAGCGCCCCTTGCCGACGTACACGCCAACGTGGCTTACCGTGCCGTGACTGCCGAAGAACACCAGGTCGCCGCTGACCAGTCGGGTCATCCGGTGCACGTTGTGGCCGCGGTCCATCGCGGCGATCTGGCGCGAGCTGTGCGGCAGCAGGATATCCGCCGCATTGCGATAGACGTAGTCGACCAGGCCGCTGCAATCGAAGCCGCCCTGTGGCGTGTTGCCGCCCCAGTGGTACGGCGTGCCGACCAGGGCGATGGCGCGAAACAGCACGTCATTCGCGGTGCCGGCGCTGGCCGCTGACGGTGCCCGGGCCGGCAGGTCGGCCAGCATCGAATGCGAAGTCTTGTAGGTCGCCTCACGCCGCTGCGGGCTGCTGGCGCAGGCGGCCAGCAGGAGCAGGGCCGCGACCGGAAGCCATGGGCGTAGGGCACGCCATGACGTGCGCTGGGCGGTGACGCAGACAATGGAATCCGGCCGCATGGGACATGCCTCGGCATGAGTCGTGCCGAGGTTATCAAATCAATTACTTGGAAGGAAGTTCTCAGGTAACGCACAAGGCATTGGATGGTGGCGGCTCTGCCGCACAGACGGACGTACTGGATCGCCAGGCGCAACCGGAAGGGCAATGCCGACCAACCAGAGCAACAACGGCCAGTGAGTCGTCGAGATGCCGGTATGGCCTGCGCAGCGAATAACCGTGCGTCAAATGGCTGCCAGCATTGCTTCAGCACTGGAAACGCGAAATTCGCCGGGTGCCTCGACCTGCAGTACGCGCACCACGCCATTTTCCGCGTACATCGCGAAGCGTCGCGTGCGCAGACCCATGCCGAAGGCGGTGCCGTCCAGCTCCAGCCCGAGTGCGCGGGTGAAGCTGGCGTTGCCGTCGGCCAGCATCAGCAGACCCGAAGGAACCTGCTGTGCGGTGGCCCATGCCTGCATCACATGGGCATCGTTGACGGCCAGACACATCAGCGTGATGCCGCGCTCGCGGAAGTCGTTGAAGTGCCGGGTGTAACCAGGCAGATGCTCGTTCGAGCAGGTCGGAGTGAACGCCCCCGGCACGCCAAACAGCAGCACCTTGCGCCGGGCAAACAATGCGTCGGTGCGGGCTGGCTTGATCTCGCCGTCGATGACCTGAACCGGAGTGTCGGGAATCGTGTCGCCGGGCTGGATACTCATGGGGGTCTCCGGTGGAAGCGGGAAGGGTAGCGGCCATGCTAAATCGCCGGCGACCGGCTGTCGCCTTGAATCGAACAGCGCAGTACCTATGTTGCCTGTCAGGCGGTAATCGCACCGCAATCCAATCGAGGAGAGAGCATCATGAGTCTTGGCCGACATGCCGTGCTGGAGATCGGGATACCGAAGAAGGCGCTGGCGACGGTGCGACGCATTACCATCGACACCGGCCACTGAGCCTGACAGGCTCCAGGGCAGGTTGCAGGACATCCCGCGGCGGAGACGATTCGTCGCGGGTTTTGCGTGAGTTGGGGAGTGGCAGGTGGAATTCAAAGACTATTACGAGATCCTGGGTGTGAAGCCGGATGCCAGCGAGGCCGAGATCAAGGCGGCGTATCGCAAGCTGGCGCGCAAGTTCCATCCGGACAAGAACAAGGAGGCCGGTGCCGAGGAGAAATTCAAGGCGGTCAACGAGGCCAACGAGGTGCTCAAGGATGCCGAAAAGCGGCGTTCCTACGACCAGCTGCGCGCCGGCGGCTACCGGCAGGGCGAGCAGTTCCGGCCACCGCCGGGCTGGCAGGGGCAGGCGCACGGTGGTCACGGTTTCGGCGATGCCGGCGACGGCGACTTCAGCGATTTCTTCGAGAGCCTGTTCGGTCGCGGTGCCGCCGCGGGTGGCCAGCGCGGCCAGCCACGACCGCGGCGTGGCCGCGATGTGCAGGCTTCGGTGCAAATCGATCTGCAGACGGCGTTCGAGGGCGGGCGTACGCGTCTGACCATGCAGGATCCGGCCGGTGGCGAGCGCGTGCTGGAGGTGAAGATCCCGGCGGGCATCCAGCCCGGCCAGGTGATCCGATTGTCCGGGCAGGGGCAGGCCGGCGCGGCCGGCGGGCCCAGAGGCGATCTGCTGCTGGAAATCGGCGTGCGCGACGATGCGCGTTTCCGCCTGAACGGCCGCAATGTGGTGCACGTGCTGCCGATCACGCCATGGGAGGCCGCGCTTGGCGCCACGGTTGCCGTGCCGACGCTGGCCGGCAAGGTGGATCTGCGCATCCCGGCAGGTTCGCAATCGGGGCGCAAACTTCGACTCAAGGGGCGTGGCATGCCGGGCGCGCATCCGGGTGACCAGCTGGTGGAACTGTCGATCCGCACGCCCGTGGCGGAGAGTGGCGAGCAGCGCGCTGCCTACGAGGCGTTGCGCGGGCAATTCAAGGGCTACGACCCGCGGCAGTGACGGTGCTTGCCCCGGCTGCAGACGAAAACGGCGCTTTCGCGCGCCGCGTTTCAGGCCTGGGTCCGACGGGCGGCGTGCTCAGTCCGGCAGGAACTCCTTGAGCGTACGCACCAGTTCGTCTTCCCTGATCGGCTTGGTCACGTAGGCCTTGGCACCTTGCCGCATACCCCAGACCTTGTCGGTTTCCTGATCCTTGGTGGTCACCAGAATGATCGGGATATGTGCCGTCTCGGGATTCTTGCTGATGGTGCGGGTGGCCTGGAACCCATTGAGATTGGGCATCACCACGTCCATCAGGATCAGGTCGGGCTTTTCGAGCTTGGCCACTTCGACACCGGCGGCGCCATCTTCGGCAGAGAGGGCTTCATGCCCGAGTTTTTCGACGATCCGCTTGATCCCCAACAGCTGTGAAGGGGAGTCGTCGACGATCAGGATGCGTGCCATGGTGATGTTGGTTCCCTGCAGGTTGCGTTGATTCTAAGCCGTGGCGGCGGTAGTTCCAAGCGCGATCACGCTGGATCGCGCTGCTCCATACGGACTACTGTACGGCCAAACGAATGGCCGTCGAGCATACGCGCAAACACCCCGGGCAGCTCGTCCAGCGTGACCTCACCGGTGGCGATGCGTCCCAGGTGTTGCGGCTTCCAGTCGCTCGCCAGACGCCGCCAGATCTCATCGCGGATATCCCGCGCGGATCCGGCCGAGGCAATCCCGAGCACGCTGGCGCCGCGGATGATGAAAGGCAATACGGTACTGCTGAATTCGGCGCCGCCGGCGTTGCCGCAGACGGCCACGTTGCCGTACGGGCCGATCAGCGGCAGCAGGCCGCTCAACATGGTGCCGCCGACATTGTCCATGGCGCCGCCGAAGCGGGCCGAATCCACCGGCTTGCCGCTGAAGGCCAGCGCGTGGCGATCGATGCAGGTGCTGGCGCCCAGGCTGCGCAGAAAATCGAAGTGATCGGCCTTGCCGCTGATCGCATGCACCTCGTAGCCGGCACGGCTGAAAATGTCGATCGCCAGCATGCCCACGCCGCCGCTGGCGCCGGTTACCGCAATCGGCCCCAGCGCCGGCGACTGCCGGTTGTCCTGCATGCGCAACAGGCCCAGTGCGGCGGTGAAGCCGGCGGTGCCGATGATCATGCTGTCGCGCAGGCTCAGACCCGTCGGTAGCGGGATCGTGCATGCCGCGGGCAGGCGGATGTATTCGCCGTAGCCGCCATCGCGCGTTTCCGACAGGCCGCTGCCGGTACACAGCACCGCGTCGCCTTCCCTGAACGTCGGGTCGGTGGAAGCCACCACGTGGCCGGCCACGTCGATCCCGCCGTTCAAGGGAAACTGGCGCAGGATCCTGCCCTTGCCGGTCCCGGCCAGCGCGTCCTTGTAGTTGACCGAGGACCATGCCGTCTTGACCAGTACCTCGCCGGGCGACAGCGCATCGGCACTCATCGTTTCGATGCCGGCGCGATAGCCGGCGGCATCGTTGTGGATGCGGAAGGCGTGGAAGTCGATGTTCTGGGTCATGGCGGGCTCCTGATGACGTCGGACGCGGGCAGCAGTCAGGCTTCGACGCTGCTGCTGTCGATCCATTTGGGCGTGAGGCTGCCCTCGTAGGTTTCCATCCACTGGAACAGTTGCTCCATGTCGTCACCGAACCATATGCTGTCTCGCTGGCGGCTCTTCACGAAGCCCTCGTCGACCATGCGGGCCATCATCGCGCGCAAACTGCTGTAGTAGCCGCGCACATCGAGAAAGGCGCACGGGTAGCGGTGCAGGCCGAGTTGCGCCCAGGTCAGCATCTCGAACATCTCGTCCATCGTGCCGAAGCCGCCGGGCAGGGCGACGAACGCATCGGACAGCTCGTACATGCGCGTCTTGCGCTGGTGCATGGTTTCGACCACGTGCAACTCGGTGAGCTCCGGGTGGGCCACCTCGCGCTCGACCAGCTGCCGCGGGATCACGCCGACTGCCTTGCCGCCACCGGCGAGTACCGCGTCGGCCAGCGTACCCATCAGGCCGACCTTGCCGCCGCCGTAGACCAGCGTGATGTGGCGACGGGCCATTTCGGCGCCGAATGCGCGTGCCTGGGCCGCGTATTCGGGGTGCTTCCCGCTGCTGGAGCCGCAGTAGACGCAGAGGGCGGTGGGTTGGGGCATGGAGTGACCTGAGTTGGGTAGGAGCCCGCTTGCGTGCGATGCTCCCGGCTGGAGGTATCGCCCGTAGGAGCCCGCTTGCGGGCGATGCTCTTGTTCTGATGCCACATCAAAGGCAAAAAGCATCGCCCGCAAGCGGGCTCCTACAACAAACCAGAGGCCCTCCCATGTCGCCACGAGCAGGCCGGTGCCGAGCGGAGGCTCTGGATCGGATCCCGGATCAACGCCCATCCATGGGCTGTCCGGGATGAGCGCATCCTGCGCTCAGTTGCCCTTGTGAATTGCGCGCTTGTCGACCGACAGCGCGGCTTCGTGCACGGCTTCCGAAAGGGTCGGGTGTGCGTGCACGATGCGGGCCAGATCCTCGGACGAACCCTTGAACTCCATCGCCACCACGCACTCGGCGATCAGCTCGGACACGCCCGGGCCGACCATGTGCACGCCCAGGATGCGGTCGGTGTCGGCGTGGGCGAGCATTTTCACCTGACCGACGGCTTCATTCATCGCGACGGCACGGCCGATCGCGGCGAACGGGAAGCTGCCGACCTTGTACGGAATGCCGGCGTCCTTGAGCTCCTTCTCGGTCTTGCCGGCCCAGGCGATTTCCGGCTCGGTGTAGATCACCCACGGGATCGTGTCGAAGTCGACGTGGCCGGCCTTGCCGGCGATCCACTCGGCGACCGCCACGCCTTCCTCGGAGCCTTTGTGCGCCAGCATCGGGCCGCGTACCGCGTCGCCGATCGCCCACACGCCATCGACGCCGGTGTGGTTGTGCTCATCGACCACGATGCGACCGCGCTCGTCCAGCTTCACGCCGGTGTCGTCGGCCAGCAGGCCCGCGGTATAGGCGCGACGGCCCACCGCGACCAGCAGCTTGTCGACGACCAGTTTCTGCTCGCCGTCCTTGTCGGTATAGACCAGGTGCACGCCGTCCTTCTTCACCTCGGCCTTGCCGAGTTTGGCGCCGAGCTTGATGTCCAGACCCTGCTTCTTGAATTCGCGCTGGGCGACCTTGGCGATGTCCGCATCGGCGGCGCCGAGGAAGTCCGGCAGTGCCTCGATGA
Source organism: Rhodanobacter sp. (assembly GCA_004322005.1). GTDB lineage: Bacteria > Pseudomonadota > Gammaproteobacteria > Xanthomonadales > Rhodanobacteraceae > Rhodanobacter. The sequence goes on from SCRF01000060.1 coordinate 11,883, forward strand.
TGGTGACTTCGCTGCCGAGGCGCTTCCACACGCTGCCCAGCTCCAGGCCGATCACGCCGGCGCCGATCACGCCCAGGCGCTTGGGCACCTCGGTGAAATCCAGTGCACCGGCGTTGTCGACGATCGCCTTGCCGTCGAATTTCGCGAACGGCAACTCGATCGGCACCGAGCCGGAAGCCAGTACCACGTTGGTGGCGCTGATGGTCTGCTTGCTGCCATCGGCGGCGGCGACCTCGACGACGTTGCCTTTGAGCAGCTTGCCGCGGCCGAAGAACGGGGTGATCTTGTTGGCCTTGAACAGTGTGGCCACGCCGCCGGTGAACTGCTTGACGATCTTGTCCTTGCGGCCGATGAAGGTCGGCACGTCGATGCGCGGGTTGTCCGCGCTGATGCCGTGCACGTCGAAGCTGTGGGTGAGATTGTGGAACTGGCGCGAGGAGTCCAGCAGCGCCTTGGACGGGATGCAGCCCACGTTGAGGCAGGTGCCGCCCAGCGCCTGCTTGCCGTCGGGACCGGCGAAGAAATCGATGCAGGCGACCTTCAGCCCCAGCTGCGCGGCGCGGATCGCACCCACGTAGCCGGCCGGGCCGGCACCGATGAAGATGACGTCGAATTGTTGGTCGCTCATGGTTGATCCTTGCTGCATGCTGCGTCGAAGCAACACAAGACTAAAAGTTACGGTGAGCGTGGATCAGGTCGCACAGCTCACCATCAGAGCTTCATTACCTATTTTCTAATCGCCGGGGCGGCGATTAGAGGCCGAGCAGCATGCGCTGCGGATTCTCCAGCTGATCCTTAATGTCGACCAGAAACAGCACCGCGTCCTTGCCGTCGATGATGCGGTGGTCGTAGGAGATCGCGATGTACATCATCGGTGCGGCGATCACCTGGCCGTTCTCGACGATGGCGCGCTCCTTGATCGTGTGCATGCCCAGGATCGCGCTCTGCGGCGGGTTCACGATCGGCGTGGACAGCAGCGAGCCGAACGTGCCGCCGTTGGTGATGGTGAAGGTGCCGCCCTGCAGGTCGTCCAGACTCAGCTTGCCGTCACGCGCCTTCTTCGCGTAGTCGGCGATGCCCTGCTCGATATCGGCGAAGCCCATGTCCTGCACGTCGCGCAGCACCGGCGTCACCAGACCCTTGTCGGTGGACACGGCGATCGAGATGTCCTGGTAGCCGTGATAGATCACGTCGTTGCCGTCGACCGAGGCATTGACCACCGGATGGCGCTTCAGCGCCTCGGCGGCGGCCTTGACGAAGAAGCTCATGAAGCCGAGCTTGATGCCGTGGGTCTTCTGGAACTGCTCGCCCAGCGACTTGCGCATCTTCACCACCTCGGCCAGGTTTACCTCATTGAACGAGGTGAGCATGGCGATCGAGTTCTTCGACTGCATCAGGCGCTCGGCGATCTTGGCGCGCATGCGGGTCATCGGCACGCGCTCTTGCGGGCGCGAACCCGTAGCCACGGGACCGGGGGCCGGGGACCGGGGACCGGTCGGAATCTGGGCGGCCTGGCCGCTCTTCGTGTAGTTGACCAGGTCTTCCTTGGTGACGCGACCGTCGCGCCCGGTACCGGCGACCTTGGATGCATCGATATTCTCTTCGGTTGCAACGCGGCGGCCGGCAGGCGAGAGATCTTCGGCCGTGGAGCTGACTTTTGCCGGTCCCTGCGCCGCTGGCGCCGCGACCTTGGGCTCTTCCTTCGCAGCGGGTGCGGCAGCGACTGCCCCCGCCTCGATGATCGCGATGACCTGCTCGCTGTTCACCGTATCGCCGACTTGGTGGCGGATTTCCTTCAGCACGCCATCGACCGGCGAGGGGACTTCCAGCACCACCTTGTCGGTTTCGAGATCGACCAGGTTCTCGTCGCGTTTCACCGCATCGCCGGCCTTCTTGTGCCAGCTCGCAATGGTGGCGTCGGAGACCGACTCGGGCAGGACGGGGACTTTGACTTCGATGGACATGATGCGGTGATCCTTAGAGGAATTTATTCAGCCGAGTGATCGGTGCCGACCGGCGCAACCAGTGCCTGTTCGACAAGCGCTGCCTGTTCGGCGACGTGGGTATTGAAATGACCGGCAGCCGGCGCTGCCGAGCGGGAGCGGCCGGCGTACGAAAGGTTGTGCTTGCTGCCCGTGCAGGCTTGCAGGTGATGGCGGATCTGGAACCAGGCGCCCTGGTTCATCGGTTCTTCCTGGCACCAGATGACCTCCGCTGCCGAAGGGTACTTGTCCAGCTCGGCGATGACTTCGGGGCGCGGGAACGGATAGAGCTGCTCGACGCGCACGATGGCGACATCCTTCAGTTCGCGTTTCTCGGCCTCCTCGAGCAGATCGTAGTAGACCTTGCCCGAGCACAGCACCACGCGCTTGACCTTCTTGGCCGGCAGTTTGCGGTGTTCGCCGATCACCAGCTGGAAGCTGCCCGTGGCCAGCTCGTCCAGGCTCGACACCGCCAGCTTGTGGCGCAGCAGCGACTTGGGCGTCATCACGATCAGCGGCTTGCGCACGGTGCGCAGCATCTGCCGGCGGATCATGTGGAAATCCTGCGCCGGTGTGGTCGGCACGCAGACCTGCATGTTGTCGAACGCGCACAGCTGCAGGAAGCGTTCCAGCCGCGCCGAGGAGTGTTCCGGCCCCTGGCCTTCGTAGCCGTGCGGCAGCAGCAGCACCAGCCCGCACAAGCGGTTCCATTTCGATTCGCCGGAACTGATGAACTGGTCGATCACCACCTGCGCGCCATTGGCGAAGTCGCCGAACTGGCCCTCCCAGATGGTGAGCGTGTCCGGGTCGGTGGTGGAATAGCCGTATTCGAACGCCATCACCGCCTCTTCGCTGAGCAGCGAGTCGACCACTTCCACGTCGGCGCCGTCGCGCACGGTGGCCAGCGGCATGAAGGTATGGCCATTCTTCTGGTCGTGCAGCACGGCATGGCGATGGAAGAACGTGCCGCGGCCGACGTCCTGGCCCACCAGGCGCATGTCGTGGCCGGCGTCGATCAGCGTGGCATAGGCAAGGTTTTCGGCAAAGCCCCAATCGGCCGGAAGCTCGCCGCTGGCCATCTTGCGGCGATCGTCGTAGATCTTCGCCACGCGCGCCTGCAGCGTCACGTCGGCGGGCAGGGCGAGGATCCTGCCGGCGAGCTCCTGCAGTTTCTGCAGCGGCACCGTGGTGTCGGTCGGCGACGACAGTTTGCCGCCGATGTAGCGCGCCCAGTCGACATGCCCGTCGCGCGGCGGCGACAGGTCGAGATCGGTCATCGGCGCGCCCGTTTCCAGCCGGTCGCGATAGGCCTCGAAGCGCTTCTGCGCGTCGTCGTCGGCGATCACGCCTTCGCGCACCAGCCGCTCCGCGTAAAGCACGCGCGCGGTCGGGCGCTTGCGGATCAACTGGTACATCACCGGCTGGGTTGCCGCGGGCTCGTCGGCTTCGTTGTGGCCGTGGCGGCGATAGCAAACCAGGTCGATCACCACGTCGCGGCGGAACTGCTTGCGAAACGCATAGGCGAGCCGGGTGACCTGGATCACCGCTTCGGGATCGTCGCCGTTCACGTGCAGCACCGGCGCATTGACCATCTTGGCCAGGTCGGTGCAGTACATGGTGGAGCGGGCGTCCTGCGGATTGGAGGTGGTGAAGCCGATCTGGTTGTTGACCACGATGTGCAGGCTGCCGCCGATCTTGAAACCGCGGGCCTGCGACATGTTGAGCAACTCCATGTTCACGCCCTGGCCGGCGAATGCGGCATCGCCGTGGATCAGCACCGCGATCGACTGCTCATGCATGGTGTCGCGGCGCCGGGTCTGCCGTGCGCGCACCGAACCGGCCACGACCGGGTTGACGATTTCCAGATGCGAGGGATTGAACGCCAGCGCCACATGCACGCCGCCGTTGGGTGTCTTGACGTCGGCGGAGAAGCCCATGTGGTACTTCACGTCACCCGAATGGGCCGGGTCGTCCGGGTGCTCGAACCGGCCCTCGAACTCGTCGAACAAGGTCTTCGGCGGCTTGCCCAGGATGTTGACCAGCACGTTGAGGCGCCCGCGGTGGGCCATGCCGATCACCAGTTCCTTGACGCCGTTGTCGCCGGCGGCGCTGACCACGTCGTCGATCATCGGAATCAGGCTGTCGCCACCTTCCAGCGAGAAACGCTTCTGGCCGACGTACTTGGTGTGCAGGTAGCGTTCGAGGCCTTCGGCGGCGGTCAGGCCGTCCAGCACGCGCAGCTTGCCCGGCTTGTCCAGCCCGCCGTTGCCGGCGGCCTGTTCGAGCCGGGTGTAGATCCAGTTGCGCTGATCATGGTTGCTGATGTGCATGAACTCGGCGCCGATGGTGCCGGCATAGGTTCTCTTGAGCCGGGCCAGCAGTTCGCGCAGTTTCAGCCGCTGGCCACCGCCGGCATAGTTGCCGGTGTCGAACTCGGTATCCAGGTCGGCATCGTTCAGGCCGTGAAAGGCCAGGCCCAGATCCGGGGCCGGCATTTTCTCGGTCAGTCCGAGCGGATCGAGATCGGCGGCGAGATGGCCGCGCGAGCGATAGGCGGTGAGCAGGCGCAGTACGCCGGCCTGCTTGCGGGCGTGCTCGTCGCTCATCGGCGTGGCGGCGACACCGGTACGGCGTTGCTTCTGTGCCGCTTCGATCCGGGCGATTGCCGCCAGCGGGGAGACGTCGCCCGCTTCGCGGCCCTTGAAGGACTCGAAATATCGGCTCCAGTCGGCGGATACCGACGAGGGGTCGGCCAGCCAGGCGTCATACAGCGATTCGACGTAATCGGCGTTGCCGCCAGCGAGTTGGGAAGACTCGAAGAACTCGCGGATCAGGTTTGTACTCACGTTACCACCGGCAGGGAGGGGATATTTGCAACCATCCGTGTGACCTTTGATGTCGCGGCTCTTCGTCGGTATTCAACCCCGACAGACCCGTACTACGCGGATGATTGGAGATTATCCGTTCGATTATACCCTTGGCCTACTGCGACGCGGCAACCCATCGCGTGCGCAAAACAGCGAACTAATCCTCACCCGGCATCTGCGCCGGCCATGGCGCCGCAGTCTGGCCGACCAAATTGCGGCAGGCGTCTAGATGTCCAGCGTGTGCAGCATGCTCGCGCGCTGCGACCGCTCCCATACCTCGTCGAAATGCTGCTGCAGCGGCGCATGGGCGACGCGGTCGTGGCGGGCGGCGCGACCTTGCGGCCGGTTTGCCTCGGGCAGAAACAGGTAGCCGCCGACATCGTTGAGCAGGCAGGCCGAGCCATAAGCCAGATCGGCCTCCTCCACCGGTGTGCGGATCTGCATGGCGCTGGGCAGGCGCTGCGCCAGTGCGATCAGCCGGTGGTCGTTGCGCAGGGCTGCGGCCGGGTCATGCAGCAGGATCCGGATCTGCGCGCCGCGGCCGGAGATCGCGATGCGCCGGAACTGCGCCAGTTCCTCCGTGCTGGCATAGCTGTCGTTGCCGAGCACCGGCGTGTAGATCGCCAGCCGATGTCGCGTCTCGCTCAGCAGTTGCAGTCGGGCGGCTGCGGTCTCCTCGCGATGGGACGCGGGCAGGGCGCCGACGTCGCGTTCCGTTTCGGTGCTGAAGTCCTGCAGTTTCACCGGCGCTTGCCCCCGCGCAGTACCAGGTGGCCATCGTTGACCAGGCCGAGCAACGACGCAACTTCGGCGTGTGACAGCGCGGCGGCAGGGCGGAGCATGCGCTGTTCGCACAGCTGCCTGGCCAGCTCGGGCGTGGCGGGGTATGCGTGGCCGCAGGCATACAGCATGCAGCCGGCTTTGCCGCGGCTCCATGCCAGCCGCGACCAGGGATGACGCAGCAGTTGCGTGCCCGCCGCCAGTTTTTTGCGCAGCACGGCTTCGCTCAGCGGCGGGTCCAGCGCGGCCGGTGTCTGCGCATTGCGGTAGCGGGTGATGAAGCGGCCGAACCAGTCGCGCAAGCTGTCGTCGTCCAGCGTGGCCGCGAACGGCAGGGTCGCCTTGAGCCGTGTCAGGGTGGCCTTGTCGATCTCGCCGGCGGCCTTAGCCGGCACCAGGTCGGGGTCGGCATAGCGCTCCTCCTCGGACAGGCGCTCGGCGAGGTAGTCGGCCAGGTCGCCGGTGAGTTCGGCCTGCGATGGCGCGCGCATGCCGATCGAGAACGTCATGCACGGGCCGCCGAACGCGACCCCGTCGTGGGCGATGTTCGGCGGCAGGTACAGCATGTCGCCCGCGTCCAGCAGCCACTCGTGGGTGGGTTCGAACTGTGCCAGCTGCTTGAGCTCGACATCCGGGCGGAAATCCTTCGGTGCGTGCGGGTCGTCGCTGATCGCCCAGTGGCGCTGGCCCAGCCCCTGCAGCAGGAACACGTCGTACTGGTCCACATGCGCGCCGACCCCGCCGCCCGGTTCGGCATAGGAAACCATGATGTCGTCCATGCGCCAGCTGGGCAAAAAGCGGAAATGCTCCAGCAGTCCGGCGACGTCCGCATCCCACTTGTCGACATCCTGCACCAGCAGGGTCCAGTTGGCGCCCGGCGTCTTGCCGAAATCGGCTTCGTCGAGCGGGCCGGTCCTGACGCTCCAGCGGTCGCGCTTTTCGTCGTGCACGATCAGCCGCGACAGCGCGCCGTCTTCGCAGGCGAGGCCGGCCAGGTCATCCGGTTCCAGCGGCGGCTGGAAATCGGGAAAGGCGTTGCGGATCAGCAGCGGCCGTTTCTGCCAGTAATCGCGCAGAAACCGCGCCGGGCTCATGCCCAGCGGTTGCCGGGCGGAGCCGCGGACTTCGATCGGAGGCACAGGGGGCTTGGTCATCCGCGCATTGTAGCGATGTGCCAGCGCGCTCCTACGCGGGTCGCGGCTGG
>SCRF01000061.1 GCA_004322005.1 Rhodanobacter sp.
CTTCACTCTGCTGCAAGAGCATCGCGCGCAAGCGCGCTCCTACACACCAAAGCTTTTCGCGCACTTCGGTGCGCTCCTACGCGCGCGCGCGATCGTAGGGGCTGGGTCGATCGTCGGCCGAATAGCGCTTGTACTGCCACTGGTACTGCGCAAAGGCCTGCTCGACACAAGTCTGCACGCCACGGTTGAGCGCACTGCAGGCGATGCCCAGGTCGGCGTCGGCCAGCCCGGCGGGCGCCGGCAGCAGATGGATGCGATAACCCGCGCCATGCGGCAAGCGCTCGGCAAACGCGAACAACACGGTCGCACCGGTGCGCGCGGCCAGCCGCGGCAGCAGCACCATGGTCAGTGCCTCGCGATCGAAAAAGGGGGCGAACTGGCCCTCGCCGGCGCGCGGTTTCTGATCCGGCAGAATCCCGACCGTACCGCCCGCGGCCAGCCGCTTGTAAAGCGTGCGCACGCCGGCACCATCGGCACGCACCTGCTCCGGCGCCAGCGCACCGCGCACCTTGCGCAGCAGGCCTTCGACCGCCGCCATGCGCGGCGGTCGATACAGGATCGCCATCGGCGTCTTGCGGCACAGCCAGTAATTGAGCAATTCCCAGCAGCCCAGGTGCGGCGCGGCGACGATCACGCCCTTGCCGGCAGCCAGCGCCGCATCGAGCAGCGCTTCACCATGCACCTCGCGAACCAGTTCCAGTGCAGGTCCGGCGCCGGCGCCCCAGATTTTCGCGAGCTCGCAGACCGATTTGCCGCTTTCGATCATCACCTCGCGCAACAGCGCCGCTTGTGCGGCGTCATCCAGCGGCGGCCGCACGATGCGCAGGTTCACCGCGGTGGCCTGAACCATGCGCCCGCCGCGCCACAGCACGCAACGGCCCAGCACACTGCCGAAGCCGTGCAGCAGGCGCAAGGGCAGCCGGCCCAGCAGGCGCAGCAGCAGATAGATCAGGTACATGTCGGCACGCATCGTTACAGTTTACGGTGACGGCGGGGAAATCTGCGCATAGCATTGCGCCACGACTCCTCCTCATCGGGTGCCCATGATTGCCCTGATCCAGCGCGTACTTTCCGCCCGTGTCGATGTCGGCGATGAAACCATCGGCGCGATCGGACCCGGCCTGCTGGCGCTGGTGGCGGTCGAGCCGGACGATGGCGAAACCCAGACCCGACGCATGCTCGATCGTGTACTGGGTTATCGCGTGTTCACGGACGACGCCGGCCGCATGAATCGCTCGCTCGCCGACACCGGCGGCGGTCTGCTGCTGGTGAGCCAGTTCACCCTGGCGGCCGATACCCGTTCCGGCATGCGCCCGGGCTTCGCCCGTGCCGCGGCACCGGAACAGGGCAGACGCTGGTTCGATCGACTGGTCGAACTGGCTCGCGTGGCGCATCCGGGGGTGGAAACCGGCCGCTTCGGTGCCCATATGCAAGTTCATCTGGTGAACGATGGCCCGGTAACCTTCTGGCTCAAGGCCGGTTGAACCGGCAGGGACAGGCCACCCATCGCTCGAGATCTGAAGATCGCCGCAAGGCCACGTTCTGGCGCGATTTTTGCGTAACTCCGTTTGAATCTTTTTGGCCTTGAAACTGGTCATAAAAGAAGCACATCGTTATAATGTCCGGTTCTTGAACCCCGCGGTGGTCGGTTAATGAACAGCAAAGCTCCCCACGAGCAACAGTCGGAAATCAAAGCGCTCATCTCCAAGGGTCTGGAGCAGGGCTATCTGACGTACGCCGAAATCAACGATCACCTGCCCGATGACATCGTCGATCCGGAGCAGATCGAAGACATCATGGCGGTGCTCAAGGGCGTCGGCATCGAAGTGCACGACGCGGCACCCGACACCGACACCATCGCCGACGGCGCGGCCCCCGGCAACACCTCCGGCGACGACGATGCCGCTGCCGAAGAAGCCGTGGCCTTGCTCTCCGCGGTGGATGCCGAAGTGGGCCGCACCACCGATCCGGTGCGCATGTACATGCGCGAGATGGGTACGGTCGAGCTGCTCACCCGCGAGGGCGAGATCGTCATCGCCAAGCGCATCGAGGAAGGCCTCAGCCAGGTGCAGACCGCACTGGCCAGCTTCCCGCTGACGATCGAACTGCTGCTGGAGGAATACGACCAGCATCTGGACGGCAAGCGCCGCCTCAGCGAAATCCTGGCCGGCTTCCTCGATCTGGAGGAGGCCGCCGACCTGGCCCGCAAGGAGAAGGAAGCCGCCGCACTGCTGGTGCCGGAACCGGAACCCGGCGACGAGCCCGACGAAGACGCCGACGAGGTGGAAGAGGAAGAGGAAGCCGGCCCGACCGGTCCCGACCCGGAAGAGGTCAAGCGCCGCATGGAGCTGCTGCGCGACTACTACGCCAAGTTCCAGAAGGCCGCGCCCAAGGCCGCCAGCATCACCGACAAGAAGATCGTCAAGCTGCGCGACCAGATGGCCGAGGAGTTCCTCAAGCTCAAGCTGCCGTCCGCGCTGATCGACGGCTTCGTGCGCAAGCTGCGCGAAGTGGTGGGCGACATCCGCCATCACGAGCGCGTGCTGATGGACATCTTCGTCAAGCAGGTGAAGATGCCGAAGAGCGAGTTCATCAAGTCCTTCCCCAGCAACGAGGGCAACCTCGAATGGGCCGCCGAGCTCAGCCGCAAGCGCCAGAAGTGGTCGCCGAACATCAAGGCCCACCGCGAGGCGATCGACGCCGAGCAGGAAAAGCTCGCGATGATCGAACGCAAGCTGTTTCTGCCGCTGATCGACATCAAGGACATCAATCGCGCCATGGCCAGCGGCGAGGCCAGGGCCCGTCGCGCCAAGAAGGAGATGGTCGAGGCCAACCTGCGCCTGGTGATCTCGATCGCCAAGAAATACACCAACCGCGGCCTGCAGTTCCTCGACCTGATCCAGGAGGGCAACATCGGCCTGATGAAGGCGGTGGACAAGTTCGAATACCGCCGCGGCTACAAGTTCTCGACCTACGCCACCTGGTGGATCCGCCAGGCGATCACCCGCTCGATCGCCGACCAGGCGCGCACCATCCGCATCCCGGTGCACATGATCGAGACGATCAACAAGTTGAACCGCATCTCCCGCCAGATGCTGCAGCAGTTCGGCCGCGAGGCCACGCCGGAGGAGCTGGCCAAGGAAATGGAGATGCCCGAGGACAAGATCCGCAAGGTGCTGAAGATCGCCAAGGAGCCGATCTCGATGGAGACCCCGATCGGCGACGACGAGGATTCCCATCTGGGCGACTTCATCGAGGACGGCAACGCCAGCTCGCCGGTCGACTCGGCCACCGAGACCGGCCTGATGGAGACCGTGCGCGACGTGCTCGCCGGCCTCACCCCGCGCGAGGCCAAGGTGCTGCGCATGCGCTTCGGCATCGACATGAACACCGATCACACGCTGGAGGAAGTCGGCAAGCAGTTCGACGTCACCCGCGAGCGGATCCGCCAGATCGAGGCCAAGGCCCTGCGCAAGCTGCGCCACCCCAGCCGCTCCGAACAGCTGCGTTCGTTCCTCGACGTCGAGTAAGCCGGCCGATCGGCAGCGACCCCGACAACGCCCGCCTCAGCGGGCGTTGTTTTTTTCCATGATCGCCGCGGGACTGCCCGCGGTGGTCCCGGTCTGCGAGTGCACTTCGTGAGTCAGCAACCCGCCCATGCCAGGGCCTCCCGCGCCGGGCTGATCTTCGGCGTCGCCTGCTACACGGTATGGGGCCTGTTTCCGCTCTACGTGGTGCAGCTGGAGTTCGCCTCGGCGCTGGAGATCGTCGCCCACCGGATTTTCTGGTCGTTGCTGCTGTGCCTGGCCCTGCTCGCGCTGGCCTGGCTGAGCTCCCGTGGCCAGACCCACTTCACCGTGCACGGCACCCGCTCGGCGCTATGGCTGGCGTCCACCGGCGTCGCCACCACGCTGCCGCTGATCACCTTCGCCGCCGCGGCACGACGGCTGCCGCTGAGCACGCTGGGCCTGCTGCAGTACATCGGCCCCAGCCCGCAGTTCGTGATCGCCGTGGTCGTCGCGCACGAGCCGATGTCGCCATCGCGCTGGACCGGCTTCGCGATGATCTGGGCGGCGCTGCTGCTGGTCAGCGTCGACGCGCTGCACGCCCAGCATCGGCGCCGCCGACAGGCTGCCTCGAACTTCCCCGAACTGGAGCCGCTCGGCTGATCGGCAGATGAAGATATCGGACCGCAAGCCGCCCGATGCGGGCCGGCTCGGTTACCATAGCGGCACGGGCCTGTAGCTCAATGGTTAGAGCAGGGGACTCATCGAAAGGTGCCGCCACGCAGGAATGCGTGGACGGGAACGGGATGAATTCAGGGAAACCTCAGCGGCGCGCCTGGCGCGGACGGTGGCAACCCTGAGCCAAGCCGGCGGTACACCGCCGGAAGGTGCAGAGACTACCTGAGGGCTGCAGTGCCCTTGATCACAGGCTCGAGCGTCCCGCACCCCACCCGCGCATGCGTCATTCGCATCGAGCGAAGGGTGAAGAGATAGTCCGCGCCGGAGGGAAACCTCCGGGACACGCGAATCCCTTGGTTCCAGGTTCGAATCCTGGCGGGCCCACCACATTGCCATCCGACATCTGTGGCGTGTGGCTACGAGCATAAGTTGGCCAAGTCGGCCGACTTATGATGAAGTTACAGGCATAACTTGGCCGCAGCTCATACGGGCTGAAGCAATGGCCGGGAGCTAACCGGCCGTCGCTGCCGCCTCATAAAGAATGGCGTGTCGCTGCTCCCGGGTGGAGCACATCGTAGAAGTAGATCGACGGTATCGCTGCACTCTGTACCCCAGCGTACGACCGCAACCGGCCAACAACGGCCGGTCGTAGGCCTCAGGCGAGCCGCCCTATAGCGGTCGCTCGCGGCCGTGGGAAGTAACATGACGCGAAGCGTTTCCATGGAATGGGACAGCCGGTAGCTGATGGGTCTGAATTCTCGCCACCGGCGCAAACTGACTTTGTGATGCGACATTGGAATCCGTAAGATTCCTCAATGGCAACTACAGCCGAGCGCATCATCGGTGTCTATGACCGACACGCAGGTGCGTGGGTGAGTGCGCGACTACGAGAGCGGTGTCAGTTCGAAGACATGGATGGCCTGCGCTGTTGCAGCTTGGCCGGTCCAAGAAACTGCGGTGGGTGGCGAGAAAAGGACCACCTGCGAATGAATGATGGTGCCGCCCGTTTGCCAGAATCCCGGCGGAGTCGGGGGAGAAACGCAGGATTCTGAGGCACCCTTCCCCTCACTCAAGCTTGTCAATGGCGCTCATTGGGCATGATGCGTTCCAGGAATTCGTAGCGAGCCGCGTTGTGGTCTACCGTAGTATGCACGTCGACGCCAATCACCTGACGCAACAGGCCACCATCCCTCGGCGCGACTGCCGGCCAATGCGGCAGGCCTGCACCATTGGGATTTCCGGTCTTGATGAAGTTGGCGAAGTACCCTTCCATGGCCGCCGAAACCTTGTAGTCGGCGGCGGTCCAGGCGTAGATATCATTGGTTGAGAGGTTGCCCAGCGCGTACTCGATCTCGCCGCTGTGCCGGGCACCGGTGTCCGGACCCGCCTTGCCGTCGCGCGTGGCCGGTCGTCCCTTGGTGAAATAGTAGTAATACACAGGCGCACGGCCGGTCTTGCGCTGCAGATGCATCCAGCGCCAGGTCGAGAAGGCAATGAACGAATCACCGATCAAGGCCGTCCCGGAGGCCTTGACCTCGGCTTCTGAGCTGCCCGGATAGAGCTTCAGTGCCTCGGCCACGTAGTTGCTCAAATGTTCCTTCGCCGCCTCGCGCTCCATGGCTGCGCGATAGTTTGCCGGTGTTGGCGGCTTGTCCTTGAGCAGTGCGGTGTAATAACCCTCTTGCGAGTTCGAGCCGACCAGCAGAGGGATATGCGCCTGATCGCCAGCCTCGTAGATGGCTTTGGGCGATCGCGGCAAGAACCAGCCGTCGATGACAGGCACAAATCCTACGACCCCCTCGTCGCCGGTAGCTTTCAGCAATGTGATCGCCGGCATCGCCCGCAACTGCGCCAACGAATGGGCGCCGACATGCTTCACGAACGCCTCGTCGTATTTCTCGACCAAAGCAAGCGATGGCGGCGCGCGGTTACCGAGCGAGGCGCTGCTCTCACCGATAGCACGCTGCTCCAAGTCTTTCGACAGCGGCGATGCCATTAGCATCGATACCGATATTGAACCGAAAGACTCGCCACCGATGGTGACCTCGTCCGGATTGCCACCGAACGCTGAGATGTTGTGTTGAACCCAGCGCAGCGCCGCAACCTGGTCGAGACAGCCATAGTTGCCGGCGGCATGGTGCGGGGATTCCTTTGCCAGCGCCGGAAGCGCTAGGAACCCGAACACATTGAGTCGGTAGTTCACCGTTACCGTGACGATTCCTCGTTGCGCCAAGCTGGCACCGTCGTAGCGCGGCTCTGAACCGTCGCCATCGGCTCCCCCACCATAGAAATACACCAGCACCGGCAGGTTCTTGCCTTCGGCACCTGCGGGAGTCCAAACATTAAGGTGAAGACAGTCCTCGCTCATGCCGTCGGAGCGGACGGGGAACACCCCTCGTTGCATACAGCGCGGTCCGAAGTGGGAAGCCGTTCGCGCCCCTTTCCACGCAGCAACTGGCTGCGGCGGCTTCCAGCGCAGCGGCCCAACCGGCGGTGCGGCGTACGCGATACCTAGGAACTCGTCGAGGCGTGGCTTCGTGAGGTGGATCCCCACCAAGGTGCCGGCGTCAATGGTGACGGTGGGCGCTGACCCGGTAGCGGTAGCCGTTGTGACAAACATGGCGAGCGCCAATGCCAGTCCAACGCGGCAAGCACGGATAGCATCGGTACGCATGATCGCGGGTCCCTTCTGGAAAATGCCAGGCAATATTGCCAGCTGTCGACAAAAATGCTGACCACTGGGCGTCCGGAAGCGGCTGGCCACGGATGACCGGAATGGGTCGACCTTTGCCCGATGCAGCTTGCGTGGCCGCCGCTGGAACCGCAAGGTCAGCCCACGGCCAGAAGGTGACCTTCGGGGAAAGATTTACGGAAGCAGGGTCAGCTTCACTTTCCCGTCGAGATCAACTGAACCAGCCCCGTTCTCGGTTAAGGTTGATGCTCTTCTCGTGAGGCTGGGCCAACAATGATGTCGATCCGATGGGCTGGCGGTATCGTACTGGTGGCGGCGCTGATGTTCCCCGTAGGCTGCCTCACAGCACGAGACAACCCGACTTGTTCACAGTTCAGCAAGGGTGCCGTGCCGCGTGCCATGGCGATCCAGCAAATCGAGTGCCAGTGGGTTTCGCGGCGTTTGCTGATCATGGGCGAAATACACGGCACTAGGGAGATACCGGCGCTGCTGACCGACCTGGTTGTTGCTCAACCGGTAACTCAACCGATCCGGATCGGTTTGGAATGGCCTGTAGCGCAGCAGGCTGCTGTCGAACGATATCTTCAGTCCGCTGGTACGGCTGCAGATATCGCGGAGCTGGCCACGGGACCTTACTGGAAGCATCCCGACGGTCGCATGAGTCACGCGTGGCTGGAGTTGCTCGACGAGGTACGTGAGCTTCGCCGACAAAACCGTCATATCGATGTCTTTTTGATGGAGCCTGATTATGGCGATGCGGCGTCCATCAAGGCGGCGGGCGGGGTCCTCGCGATGAAGGAAGCAGGCATGGCCCGCGCTATCCGAACTGTCATCAGGACGGCGCCATCTGACACCATGGTGGCGGCCTTGATGGGTAACTATCACTCGAGAGTTGGCAAAGACACGCCGGATCCCGATTCCTCGGTGGTGACCCGACTCAGGGCCGACCACCCATTGGTCCTGATGCCATACGCTCGGCATCAAACTGCGTGGTTCTGTGGGGCCGATGGCTGCGGCTCGCATACCTTCAACAGTTCCAAACCAGGTGTCGCGGTAGACATGATGGAAATGGAGGTCCTGTCTGGTGCTCCATCTGGCGTGCTGGCGGAAAGAGTGCAACTGCACGCACTTACCGCGTCCGCTCCGGCGAATGAGGCAATCACGCAATGAAGAGCATGCCAAAATCGGAGTCAGGTTCAGGCACTGAAATGTCTTAGGGTCGACCCCTGCCTGTCGCAGCGTCCTCGGTCGTCATCGGGACCCCAAGGGCAGCCCACGGCCAAAAGCGGACGGTCGTCTTTTGCGACCACGCTGTTGGCTGGGATGCTTTGGCGTATCTGGCATGATGTTCGCCAACCCTACATCAGCGAGCGAAAATCCATGCCCTTCGATCTTACTATTCCGACGAACGATAACGAGCATTCGTTCAACGTCACAATTCAGGAGGGGGCATCTGCTGTCTTTGTCGGCGCCAATGGGAGCGGCAAGACCCGTCTCGCCGTATTGATAGAGACTGCTCTTGGCGAGCGCGTGCACCGAATCTCGGCGCATCGCGCATTGACGTTGAACCCGGGAGTTCCAAAGATCAAAGAAAGTATGGCATTGAATGGCCTGCGATACGGAAATGCTGCGGACAATGCCAGCCTCGGCCATCGCAGTAATCACCGTTGGCCAGGAGGTAAGCCGGCCGTGGCGCTGTTGAACGATTTTGACTTTCTGGTGCAAGCATTATTTGCAGAACAATCCCGCGTCGCCTTAGTTTCTCATACCAAGGATCGAGCACACATTCAGCATGAGGCGAACGCCACAAAGTTCGAACGGTTGAAGGCGATTTGGGAGCATCTTCTGCCACATCGCGAGCTCGTAATTAGCGGAGATGATATCCAAGTCCGTGCGCCTGGTGGCGCGGATCTATACAGCGCATCTGATATGAGCGACGGTGAACGCGCAATTTTCTATCTCGTCGGTCAAACTTTGGAGGCTGCGGAAGGCTCCCTTCTCCTGATCGATGAGCCCGAACTGCACGTGCATCGCTCGATCATGAATAAGCTGTGGGATCAACTGGAGAATGCACGTCCCGACTGCGCGTTGGTGTTCATCACACATGACTTGGAGTTCGCAGCCTCCAGAGTCGGTCAAAAGTATGTGATCCGCGACTACATGTCGGTGGGCCCTCGATGGACGGTCGAATCGGTGCCGGAAGATACTGGGTTCTCGGAGGAGCTAACTACTCTGTTGCTAGGCAGTCGCCGCCCGATTCTATTCGTGGAAGGCGATCTCGGATCACTCGACAAGGCAGTCTATCGATGCGTATATCCACAATGGACTGTGGTTCCCCGCGGCTCGTGCAAAGACGTTGTTCATGCCGTCACTACGATGCGCGCCAATGCCGCGCTTACGCGAATTCAGTGCGCGGGCATTGTCGATGCAGATGGCTACGGCGCCTTGGATATTGTGCGCCTCCAAGAACTGGGAGTGGCCGTCTTGCCGGTTTCGGAAATCGAAAACTTGTTTTTGCTTCCCGAAATAAGTCGTCAAATCGCAGCCACGGAACACCTGACAACGGATGACATTGACTTACGCATTGGTGCTCTGGAAAACGAAATTCTAACCATGGCTGCTCAACCAAACGTGATCGAGCCCGTTGTGCGACGCTATGCCCTAAGACGTATCGACCGCTCGCTCAAAAACACCGACCTGAGTTTGCAGCAAACCATCGATGATATTGCCGCTGACTATCGACATCAGACCGAGAGTCTTGACATTCAAGCCATTGCGCAAGAGCGCCGGAACAAAATCAACACTGCAATTGATGGTCGCGACCTACCAGCCCTTTTGTCTCTGGTCGACAACAAGGGAATGTTGGCGCAGGCCGCCAGTCGGTTAAAGAACACTGGCAGAGGCCCATTCGAGGGCTGGCTTACACGAGTGCTTCTCAATGATCGGGCACCGGGGCTCGTGCAAGCACTGCATCATGTGTTGCCACAAATTGCAGCAACCTGAGCAATTGACCGCGTCAGAAATCGTCGCAGGCAGGACTTACTCAGTGACCGCAAAGGGTCGACCTCCGCCCGCCGCAGCTTGCCCGGCCGTCATTGGGATCATAAGGGCAGCTCACGGTTGTTGGCGCGCACCTGGCCTCGATCGGCTGCCGAAAGCAGCGTGACCAAGGTTGGGCTGACCAAAACCAGTGCGGGCATATGGTGCACCGGAAGGTGGTCGGTCGAAAGCGCGCCCGATGGTCGATTCGACGCGAACATCAACAAGCCCAAAGGCAAAAAGCCCCACCGGTATCGGCGGGGCTTCTGTCGGCATGACCCGGGTATTCGGCGTTCGGCTAAGCCTTCTTGCCCGCGCTCGCGGGCTTGGCTACGGCTCGCTTGCCCTTGGCGACGACCTTTGCTTTCTTCACAGCGACCTTCTTGGCGGGTGCCTTCGCTTTTGAGGCACCTGCAATCAGCAAGCTTTCGGCGGTCACGCCCCGGCGTTTCAGCGCGTCCGCAAACCATGCCGGTTGACGCCCACGGCCGGACCACGTCAGGGAGGCGTCCGATGGGTCACGGTACTTCGGGGCCACCGATCCCCTGCTCCCTTTCCCGCCGGCGGATTTCTTGCCGCCACGGGCCGGATAGACCTCCGCCAGGGTGAGTCCGTTGATATGGAGCAGCGCATCCACCTTCTTGCGAACATCCTGGATCAGGCTGGCGTGGGCGGCTTTCATCTTCGATTGCGCCTCGGCAATCAACGCCTGCAACTCTTTGGGGGAAAGGGTTTCGAGATCAATCGCCATGGGTATTCCTTGTGGGGTTCGAAAGCAGCATAAAGCATCCGTGGGATGAAGCTGTGAAGCATTCCCCACCAACCGGCTCGGGCATTCGGGGAATCGGCCGTCGCCTCGATCGGGGTCGGTGGCATACTTTTGCAATGAGATACCGGTGTGCGATGCGCTTCCTGCTTGGCACGTGCGCGACCTTCGCCGTCGCCGCCGAAGGCTTGCCGCCGCAGGACTGGCCCATGTTTGGCGGCAACGTGGAAAGCACCAGCGCAAACACGAGGCCCACCGGCATCACGGCCGCCAACGTCACCCACCTCGTGCAACGGCGGATAAAGCTGGACGGCACCGTGGATGCCAGCGTCATTTACCTGCACGACGTCACGATCCGCGGCGCCCGCCACAATGCCCTCTTCGCCACTACCACCTACGGCAAAACGCTGGCGCTGGATGCCGGCAGCGGCGCTGTCCTGTGGGAATACACGCCGCCTGGTTATCGGGCGCTGGTGGGCACGCGCCAGATCACCAACACCACTCCCGTGGCCGATGCCGACCGGCGCTTCATCTATGCCGCCTCGCCCGACGGCCATATCCAGAAGCTGGCCGTCAGCGATGGCCACCGGGTCTGGCGCACCGCCATCACCCAGCTGCCGCAGCGAGAGAAGATGGACTCGCCGCTGAAGTTCTTCCAGGGCCATGTCATCAGCGTCACGGCCGGCTACATCGGCGACCGACCGCCCTATCAGGGCCACGTTGCCGTGCTCGATGGCCATTCCGGCAAATTGCTGCACGTATGGAACTCGCTGTGCAGCGATCGCCGCGAGTTGCTGGAGCCTGACTCCTGCCGGCACGCCCAATCGGCGATCTGGGGGCGCGCCGGCGCGGTGATCGACCCCGGCAACGGCGCTATCTTCGTTGCCACCGGCAATGGCGACTGGAACGGCACGACCGACTGGGGCGATTCGCTCATCGAACTCGATGCCAGTGCCACGAGCATGCTGGGCAACTACACCCCGGCCGATACCGCGGCACTGAATGCGCATGATCTCGACCTGGGCTCGACCTCGCCCGTGCTGCTGGGCGGCGACCTGATCGCCCAGGGCGGCAAGGATGGCAAGATCCGCCTGCTCGGCCGCCTGGCCATCGCCGGCACCGCTCCCCACCAGGACCACGCGCTGCAAACCGTTTCCACCCCCAGTGGCCGCGCGCTGTTCACGCAGCCGGCGGTATGGCACCACGACGGCCAGACCTGGATGTTCGCCGCCGACAACGGCGGCACCGCGGCGTGGCGGCTGGAAAATGGCAAGCTGCAGCCCATATGGAAAGCCGAGACCGGCGGCACCAGTCCGTTCGAGGCGGGCGGCCTGCTGTTCGTCTACGCGCGCGCGGGCGGGTTGAACGTGTATGAGGCGAGCTCGGGCAAACACCTCGCCACACTGCCGTGTGGCCCCGGCCATTGGAACAGCCCAATCGTGCTGCAGGGCAAAATCATCCTTCCCGAAGGTAGCGCCAATGATCACGACACCCGCGGCGTACTGGACATCTGGAGCCTGCCCAGCGGAGGCTGACTGCCGCCATGCTATGGCTTGCGTGCCCCGGGACCTGCGGCAGCAGCCAGCCGAATAGCCATCGTTCAAGGTTCTCAGAAAGGCGACCGAGGGTGCGATGCGTACCGCCTGGTTGACCCGCACGCTGGCAACGCTGTCAGGATCGGACGGCTGGTACGGCACACCCGGCCACTGGTCGAGCATCTTCGGTGCGCTGCTGCCCGGCAGCAACGTCTTGATATCCTCGCTGCTGACGCCATGACCGATGCCTCCGGCGAGCTTGGGTTGAACGGGTACGTGCACATGTCGGCTCCAGCAGGCCGTCCGGTGGCCAGGGTGTAAATGAATTCCGCCCAAAGCCCGTTCTGTCGTCAGCTGCCCGCACCCACCGCATGTCGGCCCAGCCAGTCGCCCAGCTGCATCAACACCTGGCCGCGCCCCGGCTCGGTTTCGTTGAACAGCTCGTGATACAGCGTGGCAAAGAAGCGCGTGGTCAGCTGCCGGGTCGG
>SCRF01000062.1 GCA_004322005.1 Rhodanobacter sp.
GCCGACCGGCGCGGGTGGAGTCCCGTTGCTGCTTTGGATAAGCTACGGGCCTGCCCATGCGTTGTCCGCGGCAGCGGACGTCGCGCGTATCCGTGAAGGGTCGATGATCCCGATGCGATTGCCAGCCGAGTTGCCGTCCCGTTGCGTGCGCGGCCGTGATGCAAGCTGCGGTGCAGTTTGCGGAGCGGTCGCGTGAGCGTGGACAGGGAAGCGGGCCATGCGCCGATGGCGCCTGCGGACCCGGTGATCGTGGTGCGCGGACTGGACAAGACCTACGCCTCGGGCTTCCATGCGCTGAAGAACATCGACCTGACGGTTCGCCGCGGCGAGATCTTCGCGCTGCTCGGGCCCAACGGCGCCGGCAAGACCACGCTGATCAGCATCATCTGCGGCATCGTCAATCCCGGCAGCGGCTCGATCGAGGTCGACGGCCACGATGTGGTGCGCGACTTCCGCACCACGCGCTCGATCATCGGCCTGGTGCCGCAGGAGCTGACCACCGACGCCTTCGAAACGGTGTGGAACACGGTCAGCTTCAGCCGCGGGCTGTTCGGCAAGCCGGCGAACCCCGCGCACATCGAGCAGGTGCTGAAGGACCTGTCGCTGTGGGACAAGCGCAACAACCGGATCCTGACCCTGTCCGGCGGCATGAAGCGGCGCGTGATGATCGCCAAGGCGCTTTCGCACGAGCCGCGCGTGCTTTTTCTGGACGAGCCCACGGCCGGCGTGGACGTGGAGCTGCGCCGCGACATGTGGGCGATGGTCCGCCGGCTGCGCGCCGGCGGCGTCACCATCATCCTGACCACGCACTACATCGACGAGGCCGAGGAAATGGCTGACCGCGTGGGCGTGATCAACAAGGGCGAGCTGATCCTGGTGGAGGACAAGGCCGTGCTGATGCACAAGCTCGGCAAGAAGCAGCTGACCCTGCAGCTGCAGCAACCGCTGGACGCGCTGCCCGATACGCTGGCCGCGTATGCGCTGGAGCTGGGCGCGAACGGGACCGAGCTCACCTACACCTACGACACCCAGGCGCAGCGCACCGGCATCACCTCGCTGCTGCGCGACCTGGGCCAGGCCGGCATCGGCTTCAAGGACCTCAGCACGCAGCAGAATTCGCTGGAGCAGATTTTCGTCGACCTGGTGAGGAAGGGCGCATGAATCTTTACGCGGTCCGCGCGATCTACCGTTTCGAGATGGCGCGCACCTGGCGCACGCTGATGCAGAGCGTGGCCTCGCCGGTGCTGTCGACCTCGCTGTACTTCGTGGTGTTCGGATCGGCGATCGGCTCGCGCATCACCAGCGTGGAAGGCATCAGCTACGGCGCCTTCATCATCCCCGGCCTGATCATGCTGTCGCTGCTGACGCAGAGCATCTCCAACGCCTCGTTCGGCATCTACTTTCCGAAGTTCGTGGGCACCATCTACGAGCTGCATTCGGCGCCGCTGTCGTATATCGAGATCGTGATGGGCTATGTCGGCGCGGCGGCGTCCAAGTCGGTGCTGGTCGGGCTGATCATCCTGGCCACCGCGCGGCTGTTCGTCGACTATCACATCGCCCATCCGTTGTGGATGCTGGCGTTCCTGCTGCTGACCGCGGTCACCTTCAGCCTGTTCGGCTTCATCATCGGGATATGGGCGGACAACTTCGAGAAGCTGCAGGTGATCCCGCTGCTGGTGATCACGCCGCTGACCTTTCTCGGCGGCAGCTTCTACTCGATCCACATGCTGCCGCCATTCTGGCAGAAGGTCACGCTGTTCAATCCGGTGGTGTACCTGATCAGCGGTTTCCGCTGGAGCTTCTACGGGTTGGCGGACGTGAGCGTGGGCATCAGTCTTGCCGCGACCCTCGGGTTCCTGGCGGCCTGCCTGGCAGTGGTGTGGTGGATCTTCCGCACCGGCTGGCGGCTGAAGGCGTGAGGCGGCCGCAGCAGGCGTTGCGGGAGATGCAGGCCGACGGGGTCGCTGCCGAAGAGATCGCGCCATACCGCAAGAGCCTGCTCGGCAGCGTGGTGGCCGAAAAGTGACCGTCGTGCAAATCATCACGCATCAGTCGCGATCGGGTGCGCCGAGCGGGAAGTAACGGCGATACGGCCGCGCCTCGTCGACCGCGCGCGCGAAGGACGGGCGCGCCAGCAACCGCTGCCGGTAGGCGATGACGTTCGCGAACGACGGGTCGATGCGGTGCGTCCAGTCGGCGTAGAACAGGAACGGCGCGGCGCCGCAATCGGCCAGGCTGAAACCGTCGCCGGCCGCCCATTCGCGGCCGGCCATGCGCCGGTCGAGCCAGGCGTAGGCAGTGTCGAGCATCGCCCTCGCCTCGGTCACGCCGTGCGCATCGCGCATCGCTTCCGGGCGCAGGCGGTCGGCCACCACCTTCTGCTGCGGCGTGGAAACGTAGTTGTCGAAGAAGCGATCCAGCATCCGCACTTCCAGCGCGGCCTTCGGGTCCGCGGGGATCAGCCGCACCGGGCCGGGGTGGTACAGGTCCAGGTACTCGATGACGCAGCTGGCCTCGAGCACCGTGCGACCGCCTTCGACCAGTACCGGGAAGCGCTGCATCGGCCACAGCGCGGCCAGCTCGGCCTTGGCGCCGGCATCTTCGAGCGTCCGGTAATCGAACGGCGTGTCGTTCTCGTACAGCGCAACCAGAACCTTCTGGCAGTACGAAGAAAAGGGGTGGGCATAGAGCTTGGGAGGCGTCGTCGGCATCGGCAGGTTCTCGCTGGTGAGGTCTTTCATCCACGACGAACGGGGCGGCACGGAATCGACATCGGCGCATCGGGAGGCAGGCGCCGGAAGGTGGGCAGGCAGCTTTCCCGCCGTTGGCAGCCGCGGTGAGGCTGTGTCGTTGCCCGATTTACCGGTATTGCGTCGAGGTTAAAATCATGTCAATGCATAATGAAAAAATAATGGCATTGCATATTGCATAAAATACGGCGCATAAATCATTTAACATTATTCATGTTACGAACGATATGCTAAACAAGATGATTTGTTGATACGTTCATCCCTTGGAAATCTACCTTAATCGTTGATAAAATGCGCAGCGGTCACGGCCGGATTCCACATCTCTTGCGCCTCCCGCGCCTCTCGCGCCTCCCGAGCTTGAGCTTTGCCGGCCGTCAGGCCGAAACCGTTCAATTGGAGGAAAATGTTCATGGCACAGCAAGCACAAAATACCCATGTAAAAGTCGGCAAGTTCACCGAAGTGTCCTGGGAGTCCATTCAGGAGCCCGGGTGCTACGTGGATGCCCTGGCTGGCGATCTGTACCGGATTCCGCAGGAAGCCTTGTTGTCCGGCTCATCGCCGATCATTCACAAGGTGAGCACCAATCAGGGTCGCTTTGTTCAGTTGAGCAATGATCCGACATTGACGACCTTCCAGGCGAGGATGCTGGCCGCGGATCTCGACATCAAGCCGAACTTCTGATTTCGCCAGCCGCGCTGCATGAGGATCTTCGATCGGCTGTCCCGCTTCCCATCGAGGCTCCCATCGAGGATGTGGCACAACATCAAACAGGTTGAAAAAGAGGGTGGAGTCCTGTCGGCTCGCCCTCTTTTTCGTATCGCCTGCCTGTCATGGCCGGGGCCCTGTTTCACCGGAAAGGAGGCGAGGCAACCCGTTCGATTGGCCTGCCCTCTGGCATGGGCGCCATGCGACGGCTCCATCGCGCTGGGCTGGCAGGAGTCGCTGGCGCTGCTGGCCCCGGCTGGCTCCGGCTGGTCGAGGCGGAGATTCCGGACTGAGCCCGGGGACAGGCCCTGGACGGCCTGCGGGGTTGACGTGATCCATTGTCTGACTATAGTCAGACAATGGATGCAGGGCAGATTCGGCAGGTCCGTCACTTCAATCGCGCGGTCACGCGACGGATCGGCGTACTGACCGACGACTACCTTGGCCGCGGCCGTTCGCTGGGCGAGGCGCGGGTGCTGTTCGAGATCGGCAGGGATGGCGCGAACGTCCGCGATCTGCGTGTGCGCCTGTTGCTGGATTCGGGCTATCTCAGCCGGCTGCTGCGCGCACTGGAAAAGCAGGGGCTCGCCACTTTGCGGCGCGCCGACGACGACGGGCGGATGCGGCGGGCGACGCTGACGCGGAAGGGGCTGCGGGAACTGGATGCACTCGACCGGCGTTCGCAGGATTTCGCCGCCTCGTTGCTGGCTCCGCTTGGCGGGCCGCAGCGTGAGCGCATGATCGCGGCTATGGGGGAGGTGGAGCGGCTCATGCGGGCATCGATGGTGACGATCGACCCTGTCGATCCCGGCAGCGCCGACGCCCGCGCATGCATCGAGGCCTATTTCCGCGAACTGGACGCGCGTTTCGAGACCGGGTTCGATTCCACGCGCAGCACATCGGCCGATCCCGGGGAACTGGTGCCGCCGGCGGGGCTGTTCCTCATCGCGCGCCTGGACGGGCAGCCCGTGGGCTGCGGCGCGATGAAGGTCAAGGGACGCCGGCTCGGCGAGATCAAGCGCATGTGGGTGGCACCTTCCACACGAGGGCTCGGCATCGCCCAGCGCCTTCTCGCGGCGCTCGAAAAGTACGCCGTCGAGATCGGCCTGGACAAGCTTCAGCTGGATACCAACCGCACGCTCCGTGAGGCCCGTGCGCTGTATGCACGCAACGGATACGTGGAAGTTCCCCCGTACAACACCAATCCCTACGCCGATCATTGGTTTGAGAAGCGGGGTCTGCGGCAACGGAAATCCGGCAGGGTCGAAAAGAAACCCAGACGGATTCGCAGCCCGGCCAACCAAAGTCCGACAGGCTGCTAGCAGCCAGCCGGACGCATCGGCGCGATCCGGATCATCGGGACGATGTCCCGTTCCCGGCAATCGCCGCGGCTTCCATTTGCGACTCCAGCCATGCCACGGACGTCGTGTCCGCGGGGACTTCTGGCACGAGCGCCTCTTTGCCCACCCGCGCCGCCTGCCGTGTACGTTCCTCCACGAGCCGGGCGCTGGCGTAATCGAGCATGCGGCGAACCACGAAAGACACCATTGTCGTCGAGGCATCGCAGCCAAGGCGCCTGGCCATGGCTGCGATGGCCTGCTTCTGCTGCGGACTGTGCGGCTGTCCGGGAGCGCACGCCGCCAGGATGGCGGGATCGTCCAGCGGTACTGCCATGCCATCGTTCAGGCCGATGGCCAGGCTCGCCGCCGGCGTGGCCGGCTGGCTGATATCGCCGAGATAGATGATGGATCTGACGGCAACCGCGACTTCCATCACTTCAGCGGGCGCTTCGATGATCTTGATCATGAGGGTGTACCTGCGAGGCCTTCGATGGTGGGCTGTGCCGGTGCTGCACGGATAGGGGCAGGGTGCTCGGCATCCTTATCGGCGGGACTGCGGTTAACTGAAACCGTGAGCGGCTATCGCAGGCGCCGGGCGGCGTGCGTTTCGGAAAGGCTGCAGGAGATCAAGCCGGCGGGCGTCGACTGCACGGACATGGACAGCGCCGAGCTCATGGCGCTTTTCTTCAGCCAGCGCAAGGCCGGGAGCCCGGGCCGCCGCAGCGCTCCCGTGTCCGGTCCGAACCGCAGACGGCGGCATAACCGGCTTCCAGCGTGGACACATGGGGCGGTCGTCCGCCCCTGCCGTGGAGAATAAAAAAACCCGACTTGCGCGTCGGGCTCGCGGTGGAATCACAGTCGGAGAGGTACCGCTTCCACTGCCGGTGTGTTGCTGTCGGGTACGAACCGGCGAACCCCGTATTGCCTGGCAATAGTGTAAGCGAGGTTGCCAGCGCGCAGAACGGCAAAAAGTGCGGCATAACGCCCATTTACAGGGTTTCGGGCCGGCGGCGTGGCGTCATTTCGCCGCAGTTGCCCGCGGCGCGGTCGATGGCCTACGGGCAGGTCGCCACCGCGATCAGCAGATGCGAAAGCTTCATGGCAGATCCTCGGTGTGGCGTCACTCGTGCGACGCTAGGGAACGTCCGAATAAGCTGTCATCCCGGCGAAAGCCGGGATCCAGTGACTCGGTAACACCTTGAAGGCACTGGATTCCGGCTTTCGCCGGAATGACGGGCAGAAGCTTATTCAGACATTCCCTAGCACGGATCGAGTCGATCCGTGGCTTGCCCGCCGACCCGTCTGGTTCGCCGCTGGTCCCGGCGCCTGCATGAGCCAGGCTTCGCACCCGGACAGCGCCACTGCCAAGGCGGCGTATTCCTTACCGCCGGTCTGCTTCCAGCCGTGCCATCACCGCTTCGGTCACCCGGGCACAACGCAGGCCCATGAATGGGAAAGCCTCGGTCATGGTGGTCGCCAGCGTCCCCTGCAGCGACGTGCGCAGCAGCCGGCGCGCGCGGTGCAGGCGCGTCTTCACCGTCTCCGGGCGAAGCGCCAGCTGGACGGCGGTTTCCTCCACCGTGCACTGCTCGATCTCACGCATCACGTAGACCGTGCGGAACACCTGCGGCAGCTCGTCGATGGCATCTTCGAGCAGACGGCGGATCTGCGCGCGCGCGGCCGAGACGGCCGGGTCCTCGCTGCCGAACTTCGAAGGAAACTGGATCACGCGGTGGGTATCCTGCAACGAGGCGTCGATCTGCTCCAACCCCACCATGCTGTGGCGCTTGCGCAGCCGGCCACGCGCCTCGTTCAGCACGATGCTGGTCAGCCAGGTCAGCAATGTCGAGTCGCCGCGAAACGATGCCAGCTTGTGATAGGCGCGCAGGTACGACTCCTGCAGCACGTCCTCCGCTTCCGCATCTTCGCCGACCACGCTGCGTGCGATGCGGAACATTCGCCCCCATCCCATGGAGACAAAAGCTCATGAACAAGACCCTCGTTGCCCTCGCCCTCGCCCTCGGTGTCGGCTTCATCGCCAGTGCGCATGCCCGGCAAACCGCGGCTGCGCCGGCCCTCAACGACGCGCAGATCGCACACATTGCCTATACCGCCGGCGAGATCGACATCGCTGCCGCGAAGCAGGCACTGAAAAAATCCCGCAACAAGGACGTGCGCGCGTTCGCCGAGGAAATGGCACGCGACCATGCGGCGGTCAACGCGCAGGCGCTGGCGCTGGTCAGGAAGCTCGGGGTGACGCCCGAGAACAACCCGACCAGCGAGTCGCTGTCGAAAGGTGCTGCCGATGAACTCAAGAAACTGGCGGCGCTCAAGGGCAGCGCGTTCGACAAGGCCTACGTCGACAACGAAGTGGCGTATCACCGGACCGTCAACAATGCGTTGAGCGGCACGCTGATCCCGTCGGCGCAGAATGCGGAACTCAAGTCGCTGTTGGAAACCGGCCTGAAACTGTTCCAGTCACACCAGATGCACGCCGAGCATCTCGCCCAGAGCCTGAAATAGGGAGCGCTCCATGCACCGCATGATGGTTCCGGTCATCGGCGGCCTGCTGGCGGCGATCGGCGGGTCGCCGCCGATCGCCGCCGCCGCGAAAGCGCAGGCCACCGCACATGCGCACCGGGTGCATGTGATCGTGATCGACAAGATGCAGTACGGCCCGATACCGGCCGGCCTGCGCGCCGGCGACAGCATCGAATGGGTCAATCACGACATCTTCGAGCACAGCGTCACCGCGCGCGACGGCCGTTTCGACATCGACCTGAAACCGGGCGCCAGCATGCGCACGACGGCCGTGGCGGGAACCACCGCGTTCTTCTGCAAGTTCCACCCCGACATGACCGGCATGCTGGTGGTCAAGTAATCTTGCAACAGGTATTTGCCTGCGGCGCTATACCCGGCACTCGGTTCTCCTGTGCCGATGGGATTTCATGCAGGGACGATCCAACCCGCACTTGTTTTTTTCCTTTTTCAAGGAGGGTGATTCCATGACTTTCCGCACCACGCTTTTGATGACACAATGCGTGACGCACGATGTCCTGCGTTTCATCGTCGCGCGTCCTGAAGGGTTCGCCTTCGAGCCCGGCCGCGTGGACGAGGCGTTGCTGAAACGCCTCATCGTGGACTGGGATCAGCATTTCTATGTTTGCGGCCCGCCGCCGTTCAACGACGCGGTAATGCTGGCCCTGCGGCAGCTGGGCGCACAACCGGAGGCGCTGATCTTCGAGCAATAGGCGCCGGGTCAATCCTGGTTTTCGGCTTGATCAGTTGCCCGCAGCGCCCCCCTTCACCGGCTTCACGTACGTATTGAACAGCTCGTCGATGCGGCGGTATTCGTCGTACCAGGAGTCGGCATGGACAAAGCCGTGACGCTCCAGCGGGTACAGCGAGATCCAGAAGTTCGTCTTGTGCAGCTCGATGAAGCGCTGGTAGAGGCGGATCGAGTCGCCGGTCATCACGTTGTCGTCGATCAGGCCGTGTTCGATCAGCAGCGGGTCGCGCAGGTTGGCCGCGTACTCGATCGGCGAGCTGGTCTTGTAGGCCGCGGGGTCGAGCTGCGGGTCGTTGAGGATGTTGGAGGTGTATTCGTCGTTGTAGCTGGTCCAGTCCGACGGCGCGCGCAGCGCGGCGCCGGCGGCGAATTCACCCGGCGCGCGCAGCAGTGCCATTTCGGTCATGAAGCCGCCGTAGCTGCCGCCGTAGATGCCCACGCGCTGCGGATCGACGCCGTGGTTCTGCACCAGCCAGGCCTTGCCGTCGAGCAGGTCCTCCAGCTCCGGGTGGCCCATCTGCCGGTAGATTGCGGTGCGCCAGGCGCGGCCGTAGCCTTCGGAGGCGCGGTAGTCCATGTCCAGCACCACGTAGCCCTGCTGCACCAGCAGGTTGTCGAACATCTGCTCGCGGAAGTAGAAAGTCGACGACAGCGTGACGTCCTGCAGGTAACCGGCGCCATGCACGAACAGCACGCCCGGACGCTTCACCGCATCGTTCTCGTCGGCCGGGCCGTAGTACTTCGCATAGATCACGCCGGCGCCGTGCGATGACGGCACCCGCACGATCTTCGGTACGATCCAGTGGTGCGCGGTGTAGGCCGGCTGCATGGTGTCGGTCAGCTCCTTCGCGCTGCCACCGGCCGCCGGTTGCACCGCGAGCTGCGCGAACGTGTATGGCCCGGAATGCAGCACCGCGAGCTGGCTGCCATCGGGCGACAGCTTGAAGTCGTCCATGCCCTGGTAGTGCGTGATGCGGGTCAGCGCACCGCCACCGACCGGCAGGCGATAGACATCGTAGCTGTAGGGCGCGAGCAGGTTGGTGCGCACGTAGAACCACCGGCCGTCATCGCTGAGCAGCGGATGGCTGACCTCGAAGCGCCCGCGCGTGAGCGCCTTCGCCTTGCCGGCGAGCGGTTTGGTATACAGCTGCGACCAGCCGGTCTGTTCGCTCAGGTACCACAGCGTGCGGTTGTCCCTGAGCCAGCCGAAATCGTTGAAGTTCCAGTTGATCCAGGCCGGATCGGTGAGCCGCTGCTGATTGACCAGCACGTGACGGCGGAAGTCGACGCTGGCGATCCAGCGATCCTTGTTGTCGATCGCGCGCAACTGGATCGCCAGCTCGCTGCCGTCGTCGCTCCACGCGATGCCGCCGCCGCCGCCGTCCTCGGCGCTGGCGATGATCCGCACCGGGCGCAGCTTGGGCGCCTTCAGCGCCTTGGCCTCGTCGCTCTTGCCGGCCTTCTCCAGCGCGGCGATGGCCTCGGCGCGCAGGGCCTTGAGCGGATCGTCCTTGATTCCCGGCAGCACGTCGGTGCGCAGGGGGTAGGTCTGGTGCCTGGCCAGGTCCAGCAGCAGCAGCGACTGCGGTGCCGGGTCGTTGCGGCCGACATAGGTGCGCGCGTTCTGCGGCTCGGTGTAGCCGCTGTCGGTGACGTAGTGATTGACCAGCGGCGCCTTGCCGGCAGCGTAGTCCTTCGGCACGGTGACCAGCAGCATCCAGCGGCCATCCGGCGACAGTTCGGTGTCTACCGGCTTGATCTTGTCGCCGAGCCAGAACGGCGCTGGCGCACGACCGGGGTCGGCCGCCTGCAGCGCCTTGTTTTCGTCGCGGATGGCCTGCTGGTCGGCCTTGATGTGGCGCAGCGTCTTGAACAGTTTCAGCTGCAGCTCGCCCAGTTGATCGGGCTGCTTCGCCTGCGGGTCGTCGGCGAACTTCAACACCGCCACCGGTGCGGTGACGGCGCTGGCGAGGTCGTAGCTGTACCAGTCGTTGCCGTCGCGGAACTGCAGCGCGTGGCCGTCGGCGGAAAACTGCGGCGCGGTTTCGGGCTGCGGGGTGCGCGTCACCTGCACCCGCCGGCCAGTGGCCAGATCCACCAGAAACACATCGCCGTGCAGGATGAAGGCCGCATGCCGGTGCGTACGGTCGAACACCGCCGGACCCTCGGCCTGCGCCATCGCGGCCGGGTCCAGCTTCACACTGCGGCCACTGACCGGATCGACCCGGTACAGGTCGCGCACCGGGCTGCCGTCGCGCTTCACCTGGTAATACAGGCTGTGCCCGTCCACGCTCCAGTACGGCGATTCCACCGCCTGCCCGATCCAGTCGGGGTTGGCCATGATCGTTTCCAGGTCGAGCGGACGGCTGGCCGGCGGCATGGCCGCCATCGTCGGCAGGACCAGACAGGCAGCGAGAGCGGCAAGCAGAAGTCGGCGCATGGGTCGGGTTTCCGGACAAAAAAACAGCATAACCGAGCAGGGCGACAACGCACCGCAACCCGTGCCGAAAGTCAGGGGTGGTTGCGGGTGTCGCGGCATCGGCCACTGGCTCCGCTGACCCGCAAGATCGCAGGCGCACCCGGCGACGCGTTAAGCTGTCAAGACTTCCTTCGTCCCGAGTGCCGCATGACGCTGCCCACTGTCGAACACGAAACCGCCGCCCACCCCACGCACAGCGTGATCTGGCTGCATGGCCTGGGTGCCGACGGCAATGATTTCGCGCCGATCGTGCCCGAACTGGTGGCGCCGGGCTGGCCGGCATTGCGCTTCGTGTTTCCGCATGCGCCGGTGCGGCCGGTGACGATCAACAACGGCATGTCGATGCGCGCCTGGTACGACATCGCCGGATTCGATCCCCACTCGCGCCAGGACGTGGCCGGCATCCGCGCCTCGATGGGCGAGGTGGAAACCCTGATCGCCCGCGAGCACGCCCGCGGCGTGCCCAGCGAACGGATCGTGCTGGCCGGCTTCTCGCAGGGCGGCGCGATCGCCCTGGCGGCCGGGCTGTGCCATGCCGGAAAACTTGCCGGCATGATCGCGCTGTCGACCTATCTGCCGATGTCCGCCACGCTCGTCGCCGAACGCGGCACGGCCAATGCCGCCACGCCGATTTTCTGGGGCCACGGCACGGCCGATCCGGTGGTGGTGCTGCAACGCGGCGTCGATTCGCGCGACCGGCTGCAGTCGCTGGGCTACCCGCTGGACTGGCATACCTACCCGATGGCGCACGCGGTCTGCGCCGAGGAAATCGCCGACCTGCGCACGTGGCTTGGCCAGCGCCTGGTCCCGTAGGAGCCCGCTTGCGGGCGATGCTCTTTAGTCTGTCCACCTGACGCGACCAAAGAGCATCGCCCGCGAGCGGGCTCCTACGGTTTTCGCGGGGGTGCCGGGGAACAGGCGGGCGCTCGCCGCGCATGCGGCATACTTGCCCGCATGCGCGCATCCATCCCTGCCACCCGCGGCCCGCGTGACCGCATCGAATACAGCCCGCTGCCGGATTTCTGCCAGCTGCCGGCGCTGTTCGCGCTGTTCGTGGTAGGTGCGCTGACGGTGACGGTGATGTGGCTGGCGCGGGACAACCAGCGCGACTGGCCCGCCTACAGCGTCAGCATGCTGTTCGTGACGTGGCTGACCCTGGTGATCGCGGTAACCGTGTGCAAGCTGCGGCCGTCGCTGCAGCGGCTGCCCGGGCACACCCCGTATTTCGGCGTGTGGCTGCTGATCGTGCTGATCGTGGCGGTCGCCAGCGCGCTGGCGCACTGGTTCGACGGTGCCTTGCAGATGCAGATGCTCGGCAGCAGCGCGCTTGTCTTCGTGCGCGACAACGTGCTGATCGCCGCCCTGCTGGGTGCCGCGATGCTGCGCTACTTCTACGTTTTGACGCAGTGGCAGACCCGGCTGGCCGCGGCCACCCGGGCGCAGGTCGAGGCGCTGCAGGCACGCATCCGGCCGCACTTCCTGTTCAACAGCATGAACACGGTGGCCGCCCTGATCCGGGTCGATCCGGTGGCCGCCGAGCGCACGGTGGAGGATCTGTCCGAACTGTTTCGCGCCGCGCTGGGCCAGCACGACACCGGCGATGGCACCCTGGGCGAGGAGCTGGCGCTGATCGAGCGTTACCTGGCGATCGAGCAGCTGCGGCTGGGCGAACGCCTGCGCGTGCGCCGCGAGCTGGACGAGCTGCCCGCGGATTTCCCGCTGCCGCGCTTGCTGCTGCAGCCGCTGGTGGAAAACGCGGTGCGGCATGGCATCCAGCCGCTGCGCGATGGCGGCGAGGTGGTACTTCGCGGCCGGCGCGACGGCGGCGGCATCCGCATCGAGATCGTCAACCCGCTGCCGGCCACGCCCGCCGAACCGGGCAACGGTCACGGCCTGGACAGCGTGCGCCAGCGCGTCGCCTTTCGCTACGGACCGCGCTCCAGGGTGACCGCCGGCGCGCAGGGCGACCGCTTCGTGGTGCTGCTGCAGTTGCCGGGGCCGCCCGCGTGATGCGCGTGCTGATCGTCGACGACGAACCGCTGGCGCGGGCGCGGCTGGCCGCGCTGCTCGGCGAGTGCGCCGCGGTGGAGATCGTCGGCAGCGTCGGCGATGGCGAAACCGCACTCGGCGCGATCAACCAGCTGCAACCGGATCTGCTGCTGCTGGACATCAACATGCCCGGGCTCGACGGCACCGCGCTGGCGCAGCGGCTGGGCGACCGCGCGCGGCCGCAGGTGGTTTTCTGCACCGCCTACGAAGCGCACGCGCTCAAGGCGTTCGAGCTGGGTGCGGTCGACTACCTGCTCAAGCCGGTGCGGCTGGAACGGCTGCGAGAGGCATTGCAGCGCGCACGGCAGCGGCTCGTCGAAGTGCCGCGCGAAGCGGTCGCCTGGCTGCACGGGCGGCTCCACGGCGAGGAGGTCCGCATTGCGCTGGACGAAGTGATCTGCCTGCTCGCCGAGGAAAAATACGTGGTCGTGCAGCACCGCCGCGGCGAGCTGCTGATCGAGGAATCGCTGCGTCAGCTGGAAGAGGCTTACCCCGGTCAGCTGATCCGCCTGCACCGCAACTGCCTGCTGCCGCCGGCGCGCCTGCTCGGCATCAGGACCCTCGCCGACGGCCGCGTGCTGGCCCGCCTCGACGGCACCGAACTCAGCCCGGAAATCAGCCGGCGCAACCTGCCGGCCGTGCGCAAGCTGCTGCGGCTGGGGTGAGCGGCGCCGCCGCTTTTGATGGCGTGCGGGGAACGGTATTGTCCGGAACCGGCATCTGCGGCTTTGGTCGGTCTGCGGTAGCTTGCGCACCTGCCGCGGCGATGGCAGGCGTGCGGGCGCGGGCCGATGATCAGGCACAAAGCTGGGGTCAGCAAAGCTAGGGTCACGTCTTGTATTGCCACATCTGAAAACCCAGTGGTCACGTCTTGCTGGGTGAATCCGCCGGGGGTTGCAACGGTCAAGCCGTGGTGGTGGGGTTCGCCTCGGCGGCTTCCAGCGTGTTTTCCATCAGGGTGGCCACGGTCATCGGGCCGACGCCGCCGGGTACCGGGGTGATCCAGCTGGCATGCAATGCGGCCGCGTCGAAATCCACGTCGCCGACCAGCCGGCCGTCGTCGAGCCGGTTGATGCCGACATCGATCACCACCGCGCCCGGCTTGATCCATTCGCCGCTGACCAGGCCCGGCTTGCCGACCGCCACGATCAGGATATCGGCCTGCCGCACGTAGTGCTCCAGATTCCGCGTGAAGCGATGGCAGCTGGTGGTGGTGCAGCCGGCGATCATCAGCTCCAGCACCAGCGGCCGCCCCACATGGTTGGATACCCCCACCACCACCGCATGCTGGCCGCGCACCGGCCGGTCGGTGTGGCCGAGCAGGGTCATCACGCCCCTGGGCGTGCACGGGCGCAGGCCGAAGCGGCGCAGCGCGAGGCGGCCCACGTTCACCGCCTGGAAGCCGTCCACGTCCTTGTCCGGATCGATGCGGTCGACCAGCGCATCCTCGTCGATGTGATCGGGCAGCGGCGACTGCACCAGGATGCCATGCACGTGCGGGTCGGCATTGAGCCGGTCGATCAGCGCGAACAGTTCGTCCTGGCGGGCGTCGGACGGGAAATCGTAATCGAACGAGCGGAAGCCGACCTGATGGCAGGCCTTGCGCTTGTTGCGCACGTATACCGACGAGGCGGCATCGTCGCCCACCAGGATCACCGCCAGCCCGGGCGCCGCCAGCCCCTGCGCCAGCCGCTCGGCGACGCGCCGGCCGACACGCTCCAGCACCTCCTGCGCGATGCGTTTGCCGTCGAGAATGCGTGCGCTCATGCGGATGCCCGGTCGTAAAGTCCCTCATTATCGCGGCTCTGCCGGATGCGCACAAACGGCGCGCCGCGCGAGCGCCGCCCGCCGCGGCCGGACAGGGGCTGCACGGCGGGCGCGGTTCTCTGTATGTTGGCGCATCCCACTTGGCGAAGGTGCGCGGCATGACTGACCTCCTGGAGCACCCGGATCACCTCCGGCGCAGCCTGTCCAACCGGCATCTGCAGCTGATCGCGCTGGGCGGCGCGATCGGCACCGGTCTGTTCATGGGCTCGGGCAAGACGATCAGCCTGGCCGGACCGTCGATCGTGCTGGTCTACCTGATCATCGGGGTGATGCTGTTCTTCGTGATGCGGGCGATGGGCGAGCTGCTGCTGTCGAACCTGGCGTACAAGTCGTTCATCGATTTCTCGACCGACCTGCTCGGCCCCTGGGTCGGCTTCTTCTGCGGCTGGACCTACTGGTTCTGCTGGATCATCACCGCGATTGCCGAGGTGATCGCGATCGCGGCGTATGCCCAGTTCTGGTTTCCGGGGCTGGCGCCGTGGATCCCGGCGCTGCTGTGCGTGCTGTTGCTGCTGGGCCTGAACCTGGCGACGGTGCGGCTGTTCGGCGAGATGGAATTCTGGTTCGCGCTGATCAAGATCGTCGCCATCTGCGCGCTGATCGTGACCGGGTTCGCGCTGGTCGTCTGGGGTTTCCGCTCGCCGTCGGGGCATGCGGCCTCGCTGGCCAATCTGTGGAACGACGGCGGCTTTTTCCCCAAGGGGGTGGGCGGCTTCTTCGCCGGGTTCCAGATCGCGGTGTTCGCGTTCGTCGGCATCGAGCTGGTCGGCACCACCGCCGCCGAGACGGCCGATCCCGAGCGCAACCTGCCCAAGGCGATCAACTCGATCCCGGTGCGCATCATCATCTTCTACATGCTGGCGCTGATCGCGATCATGGCGGTGACGCCGTGGCACATGGTCGAGCCGGGCAAGAGCCCGTTCGTGCAACTGTTCGTGCTGGCCGGCATCCCGGCCGCCGCCGGCCTGATCAACTTCGTGGTGCTGACCTCGGCCACCTCCTCGGCCAACAGCGGCATCTTCTCCACCAGCCGCATGCTCTACGGCCTGGCCGAGGAAGACCATGCGCCGAAGGCATTCGCGCGGCTGTCGCGCGCGGCGGTGCCGTCGCGTGGTTTGCTGTTCTCCTGCTTCTGCCTGCTGCTGGGGGCGATGCTGGTCTACCTGATCCCCAACCTGGTCACCGCCTTCACCCTGGTCACCACGCTGGCCGCGGTGCTTTTCATGTTCGTGTGGTCGCTGATCCTGTGCGCCTACATCGCCTATCGCCGCCGGCGTCCGCAACTGCATCTGGCGTCGAAGTACAAGATGCCCGGCGGCGTCTTCATGTGCTGGGTATGCCTGGCCTTCTTCGTGTTCGTGCTCGGCCTGCTGGCGCTGCAGCCGGATACCCGCGAGGCGCTGCTGGCCAGTCCCGCGTGGTTCGTGCTGCTGGCGCTCGGCTATGCCTGGAAGGGGCGCAAGGCACGGCGCTGACTGAAAGGGCACCTTGGCCAACCCCAATTCGTAGGAGCGCGCTTGCGCGCGATGCTCTTTGCCAGGGGTGGAGCAAGAGCATCGCGCGCAAGCGCGCTCCTACGTGGTGCGGTCCGAGTGCCGGGGACCGGGTTGTTCGGGGTTTCCGCAGGCCTGCCGGAAGTCCCGCCGGTACGTGATGGAGTCCGCGCGCCTGATCGCCGGCAACAGCGACGTGGCGGGGATCCAGGCTGAATCCAGTGCGAGTGTTCAGCCGCGGCAGCGCGGCCCCGCAAAATAGGGCGTGCGGGGAGCGGCGCTTAAGTTAGGCGCGACATCATGTTTTTCGTCATTCGCGCGAAAGCGGGAATTCAGTGCCTCCCGTGGCCTCCGAGCGCTTGAAGGCACTGGATGACTCGCTTCGCTCGCCCCTCCGGGGCCATCCTTCGGATGTTCTGCGCGCTGCGCGCTTGTCCCGCTTTCGCGGGAATGACGGGTTTTGTAAGTACCATTCGGGCATGAGGGGTTTCGCGGGTTATCCTGGGCAAACCTGCCCGGAGGTGCTGCACACGGCCGATTCACCGCCGATTCACCGCCGGGTCGGCCCGGGCTATGGAGCAACTTGCGGCGGCACAGGCAGAAGAGGTATCCCGAATGGTGCTCGACACTCGTATCGCCGGACGTATCGCCGGCCCGGCCATGAAATGGCTGCTGATTGCCTTCGCTCCCGTGCTGCTCGCTCCCTGTGCGGCAAGAGCAAGCGGCTCCACCATCGTCGCTGGCAAGGCCCGTTTCGAATTCCTGACCGCATCGCTGGTGAGGATGGAATACTCGCCATCCGGGACGTTCGTCGATGCGCCCACCGCGGTCGTGCTGAAAAGGGACTGGCCCGCCGTCGCGGTCCGGTCCACGCGAAAAAACGGCTGGCTGGTCGCGAAGTCGGGTGCGATGACGCTGCGTTACCGCCTGCAGTCCGGTCCGTTCGACGCGAGCAATCTCCAGGTGAGCTGGAACGATCCCGCCGGCGGTGTCCACGGCTGGCACCCGGGCCAGGTGGACAACCGGAACCTGGGCGGCCTCACCTATTCGCTGGACAACATCAGCCAACCGAACCTGCCCAAGGACGGCACGGATCTGGCGAGCCCCGTCAACGACATCATTCCGGGCATCGACGTGCTGCTCGCCAAGGCCAGGCCCGGGCTGCTGAGCCGCAACGGCTACGCCTTCATCGACGACAGCCGCACGCCCGTGTGGAATGCGCGCAAGGCCTGGATCGAGCCGCGCCAGCAGGCGCATGGGCAGGACTGGTATCTGTTCGCCTACGGCCGCGATTACCCAAGGGTATTGAACGAGTACGCCGAGCTTTCCGGCTCCATCCCGATGATCCCCCGATACACGCTCGGCCCGTGGATCACGGATTTCAATTTCGAATATTTCCCCGGCACGGAAGAATCCCGGCAACCCGCCTTCAGGCAATACGACGAGAATCGCCTCAAGGACGAAATTTCGACGTTTCGGCAGAACCACATCCCTCTCGATATCCTGGTTCTGGATTTCGGCTGGCACAACTACGGCTGGCAGGGCGGATACGACTGGAGTCCGCTGATAGCGCATCCCGATCGGCTGTTGAGCTGGCTGCATGGCCAGGGCATCAAGGTGAGTCTCAATGACCATCCCGGTTATGCCAACACCGAGGAAAGCATCCTGTCGTACCGGGACAGCCATGCGCCGCAAGTGCTCAAGGCGTTGGGCCGGCCGTTGCCTGCGAAGCCTTCCTTTGACATGGATGTTTCGGCGCGGTGGGAGTTTTCCACCGATCCGCACGATCGGGGCATCGGCCATCGCTGGTTCGCGAAAGGCCAGGGCGACGGCAACTGGAAACCGGTCCGGATCGGCGCGTCGTGGCAGGATCAGGGCTACCCGGCCTACCAGGGCATCGCCTGGTATCGAACGTCGGTCCGCCTTCCCGCGCGGGTTCCCGGCGCGCTGTTTCTGTATCTGGGCGAGGTGAGCAAGTCTTACCGGATCTTCGTCAACGGGCACGAGGTGGCGCATAGCCGGGTGCAATGGCCGCGACGCCTGACCTATGCCGACATCGCCCCCTACGTCAAAGCCGGGCAGGACAACGAGATCGCCTTGCGCGTCGTGGCCGGACAGAAGGCCGGCGGGATCCTGCGCGGCCCGGTCGCCCTGCGCGACGTCAAACCGCCCCGGCGCATCTATTTCGATCTGTCGAACAAGGAGCAGGCCGCGATCTTCATGCGCGATCTGCACCAGCCGCTGATGCAGCAGGGGGTGGATTTCTGGTGGGTCGATGGCGGCAGCGGCTCGGTCGACATGCCGGGGTTGAACAAGCAGCTGTGGACCAACAAGGTCTACTACGATTACGCGTCGCACCAAGGCACGCCGCACAAGGATGCGCCGCACAAGACCGGCCGGCAGGAAGCCGGCAAACGCGGCTTCATCCTGAGCCGGTACGGCGGCTGGGGCAGCCAGCGCTACCCGGCGTTCTTCACCGGCGATACGTATGCGCAGTGGCCCGTGCTCGCCTACGAGGTCGCGTTCACCGTCCGCGGCGGCAACGTGCTGGTACCGTACATCAGCCATGATATCGGCGGGTTCCACGGCGCCAGAATCGATTTCGACCTGTACGCCCGCTGGGTGGAATTCGGTACCTTCAGCCCGTTCCTGCGGATGCACAGCGCCCACGAAAATCCCCGCGAGGGAAATCTGCGCATGCCCTGGACCTACGGCAGCCAGGGCATGGCGCTGGCCAAGAAATATTTCACGCTGCGCACCCAGTTGATTCCCTACATCTACACGTACACCTGGGTGGCGCACAGGCAATCCCTGCCGATCCTGCGTCCGCTGTATCTGCAGTATCCGGATCTGGAAGAAGCCTACAGGCACCCCCACGAATATTTCTTCGGCGAGGAAATGCTGGTCGCTCCCGTGCTCGACGCGAGCGGCAACCGGACCGTCTACCTGCCGCCCGGGCAGTGGGTCGATTTCTTTACCGGCAAGCGGCACGACGGCGGCGCCACGTTCACCGCGCACTATGCGGTCGATGAAACGCCGGTATTCGTTCGCGAAGGTTCGATCGTCCCCGAGCAAGGCGAAGGCCTGGCCTGGTCGGATGCCAAACCACTGGACAAGCTCATTCTCAACGTTTACGGGTCAGGCAAGGGCAGCTTCGACTTGTACGAAGACGACGGGGTTTCCCTCGCCTACGCGAACGGGCAGTACGCGATCACCCCGATGACCTATGCCGGCACGGGCGATGGCTTCCATCGACTGCTGATCGGGCCGGCCAAGGGTTCGTTCAAGGGCCAGGTGCAACGGCGATCCTGCGAACTGCGCGTCCACGGCGTGGACAAGCCGCGGGCGGTGTCGGTAAACGGCAAGCTTCTGGACAACTGGGTATGGGATGCCCGGCGGAGGACGGCGACCATCGTGTTGCCCGAACACAGTATCCGCGACCGCATCCGCGTGGAGTGGTCGAGTGAAACCGGGGCTGCTGCGAGCCGATAGTTCTTCGGTGAGGCTTCAGAACTGGCGGCCTCAGAACCGAACGGCACTTGCTTCAAGCGCCGTCATCCCCGCGAAAGCGGGAATGACGAAAAACATGATTTCGCGCCTAAGTTTGAGTGCCATTCGCTATGCTTGTCGGCATCTTCCGATCTGCATATGCGGAGACTTGCCATGGCAACCGGTTGGGCCGGCGACGGCGCCGTGCAGGACCAGATCGACGCCACCATCAGCGATGCGGTCACCCGGGCCCGGCGGCAACTGCGGCAGGGGCCGGGTCTGACCCATTGCGAGGAATGCGACGCGGCGATCCCCGCGGCGCGGCGCAAGGCGGTGCCCGGCGTGCGCCGGTGCGTGACCTGCCAGCAGGCGCACGACGAGCGGCAACGCGGCGCCAGCACGTACAACCGGCGCGGCAGCAAGGACAGCCAGCTGCGCTGAGCATCAACGCCGATGTCGAGCCCGTGAGTCGAGCCGCGACCGGTCGCCGTTTCGCCGATCCGGTCGACCGTGCGCACAAACTTTCCCGTTCCCCGTGGTGGGCCGGACCGGCCGCTGCGGCGTTTTCCCCGGTGGCTGACTGGAATGGCACTTAACTTAGGCGCGAAATCATGTTTTTCGTCATTCCCGCGAAAGCGGGAATCCAGCGCCTTTAAGCGCTTGGAGGCCACGGAAGGCACTGGATCCCCGCTTTCGCGGGGATGACGAGCCTATAAGTAAGTGCCATTCGTGGCTGACTGCGACCGCCACTGTTTCCGCCAGCCGCCGCTCCGGGATGGCCGCGGGTTGCGGCTGAGCAGTCTCGGCGAAAGCCCTTCAGAAATCCCGCGAGCGGCCGATGAATCATCAGATCCCCCAAAAACCGGAGAGTCCATGCGGCATCCAGCGCACCCACTACCGCCTCATCGGCCGTATGCCAGCCGGTCCTGAAGGATACGCCCTGGCGCATT
The DNA here is from genome assembly GCA_004322005.1 of Rhodanobacter sp. Classification (GTDB taxonomy): domain Bacteria; phylum Pseudomonadota; class Gammaproteobacteria; order Xanthomonadales; family Rhodanobacteraceae; genus Rhodanobacter. The sequence goes on from SCRF01000062.1 coordinate 20,373, forward strand.
CCGGCGCGCGCGAGCATCGAGGGTGTCGATCCCCGGAGGTCGGCCCAAGGTTCACGCGGCACTGAATTGCACTGGCTTTAAGGATATACGCACATGAAACCTGACCAACACCAGCAATGGAGGGTGCCGACCAACCACGTCGACTGGGACGATCCGCAACTGGGGTCGCTGCTGCAGAAGACCGAGGGCTGGCAACTCGACAATCGCGGCTGTTACCCGCCGCAGGGCGTCCAGATCCACCTCGGGTGGGGGATCGGCATCTGCCGGCCAGCCGTGCTGGTGTGGGAGCGCGAGGACGTGATGGTCTTCAAGACGAATTTTCCGATCAGCCGTGGCGAGCACGTGCGCGTGGACAAGCCTTGCGGCAACGGTTTCCGGACCCTGTGGGGTGTGGTCGCCGAGAGCCGTGCCGGCCACCGTGCCGGCGATGTGGAAAACAGTGTCCACCTGCATTGGCTGAGCATGGTCTGATTCCGCCTGCCTGAGGCGCGCCGATGTCCGGCAGGCCTCTGCTTGAGCCTTCACCCCGGCATCTCTCCCGGCGGGAGAGGGTTTCAAGCCTGTCTTCCGAGAACGCATGGCCCGCGTTTTCGCTGTTGGCGGTCCTCTTTTGGCAGGCGCAGGATCGGCGTAACGTGTGCTGCACCGGGTGGGGGTCTGCCCGATCCATCGCCAGTCGGACCAGGGAAGGGGTCGTCAATGGGGTCGCACATCAGCTCAATGCCACCAATCGGAAACGGGCTTGCGGGCGGCAGCGCCTTCTTTTTTGCGGTACAGCCGGACCAACGGGCAAGGGCCGCGATCGTGCAGGCCGGCGAGCGTTTTCGCGAGTTGCTGCGGTTGCCCAAGTCCCCGGTCGAGACCGATCGGCTGCACCTGATGCTCAGCCCGCCGGGCCGGCCGCAAAAGCTGTGGCAATCGCTGGAAAGCACGCTGATGGCGGCCGCCAGCGACGTTCGCGCACCGTGTTTCGAGCTCGCGCTGGATTCGGTAATGCGGCTCAGTGCCCGGGACGGTCAGCACCCGCTGGTGCTGTGCACGGACGATGTGAGCTCCGCCTCGGCATTGAAACTGCGCAAGGCGATTGCGGAAGCCCAGCAGCGCGCCGGCTTGATCGTGCCGGCGGTTTCCCTCTATCTGCCGCATGTCGTACTGCTGCATGGCCGGTCGATCGACGCGATCCACCAGTCCATCCCGCCGATCCGTTGGACCGTGCGCGAATTTGTCCTGATGCGCTGCTTTTTCGGTCAGTCCCGGTATGAGGTCGTGCGGCGTTGGGCGCTCGATGCGCCGTGCTGATCGGGAGCGCAGCCCTCCGACCGCAAGGGGTCGACGGCGTGGCGCGAATGTCCGATCCTTGGTCGTCGCCCGTCGATCGTGGCAATGGCGTGGCCGGTCATCCGGCGGGCGCATGGCGGTTCAATCGAGGAATGTGACGATGCGGATTCTGCTACTGGGTGCCGGCGGCACCGGCGGCTATTTCGGTGCTCGGCTGGCGCAGGCGGCGGTCGACGCGACGTTTCTGGTGCGGCCGGCGCGGGCAGCACAGCTGGATGCCGAGGGGCTGGTGATCCGCAGCCCGCTGGGCGATGCGCAACTGCCGGTGCGCCATCTGGTCGCCGCGCAACTGGCACCAGTGGCGGCCGCTGAACCGTTCGATCTGGTGCTGCTGAGCTGCAAGGCCTACGACCTGGACAGCTCGATCGAGGCGATCGCGCCGGCGGTCGGCGAGCGCACGGCGGTGTTGCCGATCCTCAACGGGCTGCGCCATTTCGACATCCTCGACCGGCGTTTCGGCGCGGCGCGGGTGCTCGGCGGGCTGTGTTTCATCAGTGCCGCCAAGAGCGCCAGGGGCGAGGTGCTGCACATGGGCAAGCCGGCCTCGATCACGTTTGGCGAGCGCGCGGGCGAGGTGCACAGCGCGCGTTGCCAGGCGATTGCGGCCGCCTTTGCCCAGGCCGGCGTGGAGCACAAACATTCCACGCGGATCCTTGCCGATCTGTGGATCAAGTACAGCTTCCTCGCCGCGCTGGCCGCGGCCACCTGCCTGATGCGCGCCAGCGTGGGCACGATCGTGGCCGCCGACGGGCGCGACTTCATCGAGCGGCTGTATGCCGAGTGCGTGGCCGTGGCGGCCGCCGCCGGCTGGCCGATTCCCGCACCGGCGCAGGACGATGCCCTGGGCATGCTGACCCGGGCGGGTTCGCCGGTGACCGCATCGATGCTGCGCGATCTCGAGTCCGGCCAACGCATCGAAGGCGAACACATCGTGGGCGACATGCTGCGGCGGGCGCGCGCCGCCGGCCAGGAGGCCCCGCTGCTGTCGATCGCCCTGTGCCACCTGCGGGCGTACGAGCTGCGACGCCAGGGTTGAACCCGGGCACTTCGCATTGATCGGCTGCAGCGCCGAGGCGTCGATACGCCCGGCAAGGTGGCGCAACGCCGCCACGGACTTCGGGGGCAAGTTGGTCCCACTTGCTGAAGCCGGTGCATGCCAGGGCGCGACCTGTGACCGCGATCAACTTTGCGGCACGCAAATCGGCCGCTGATCGGGGAAATCCTACCGTTTGTCGGCTGGGAGCTGGCGAGTGGGGTGCGCATGGGTACAGTGCATGCAGGGGTATCAGGGAGAATTCCATGCAGGTCTTGTCGTGTCGGCGGGGCGCCCCGCTGATGGAAATGCCGGAGTACCGCGAGACGCATCATCGATCGCCTGGCGGCATCGACATGCCGCGGCCCAGGCCGGTTGGCGCACCGCGTGACGGGCGCGGCTTCACCCTGGTCGAGCTGATGATCACGATGGCCGTGGCCGTGGTGCTGATCATGATCGCCGTGCCCAGCTTCAGGACCATGACCCTTTCCAACAAGCTCACCACCGTCGCCAACGACATGGTCGGCGCGATCAACGTCGCGCGGATGGAGGCGATCAAGAGCAACTCCTTTACCCAGCTGTGCAGCGACTCGTCCGCCAACAATACGTCCGATCCGCTGGGCAACGCATGCAATACCAGTCCGCAGCCCGGGGCGGTTTATGCGTTGATCAATGGTGCGCCCACCCCGGTGCGAGCTCCCGTCGCAGGCATTGTGATGCCGCTGAAGTTCAACGGCAGCATGGCGGCGCTGCGGTTCTCGGGAAATGGGCTCGGGTATGGCGTCGGCACCACCACTCCGTTCGATAATACTGTTGCGGACATCTGCACCAGTTCGATCAGCGCCGACAACCATCGCGTGATCAAGATGCACTCCGGCTCGATCATCGTCACCAGCACCAGCTCGGGAGCGTGCCCATGATGAACAGCCTCATTCGCGCCGCCGGCTGCGTTTCAGCACACGCGGGAGGGGCATTTGCCGAACAAGCGCATGCGGCGTCGGCAATGCATGTGTCGGTGGCACCCGGTCCGTTGTCATGGCCTGTGCGCAACCGTCGCAAGGTGCAGTCCGGCGTCGGCCTGATCGAGGTATTGGTAGCGGTGCTGGTGTTGTCGATCGGCTTTCTGGGCGTCGCCGCGCTGCAGGTGATGTCGCTGTCCACCAACAACAGCGCGATGGCGCGCAGTATGGCCACGATCTCCAGCTATTCGATCCTGGACGCGATGCGGGCGGACATCACCACTGCCGGAGCGGGTGGGTACAACACCACCTTCGCGGCCAATGCCTGTCCCGCAGCGGCGGGCACGCTGGTCAGCGCACAGCTCAACCAGTGGTGCAGCCAGCTCGCCAAGAACCTCGGCGCGTCGGCTTTCACCAAGGGCACGATTGCCTGCACGGGGACGAACCCTGTCAGCTGCACCGTCACCATTGCCTTCGACGACAGCCGGGCCGGCGTGGGCGGCAGCAGCAACCAGCAGATCGTCACCAAGGGCATGCTATGAGCAACCAACTCGTGAATCGTTGCGGCTCGATCCGGCGCAAGCGGCGGCGCGCGCATGGCTTCACCCTGATCGAACTGATGGTCGCCATGCTGCTGGGTCTCATCGTGATTGCCGGTGTGGTCAGCGTGTTCCTGGCCGGCCAGCAGTCCTACCGCACCAACCAGGCGCTGGGCGACGTGCAGGACGGCTCGCGCCTCGCCTTCGAGATGATGGCGCGCGACATCCGCGATGCCGGGCTTACCGGCTGCAACAACAATGGGCGCATTGCCAATGTGCTCAACCCGGTAGCGGGTAGCGGTTGGTGGACCAACCTGGGCGTGGCCCTGATCGGCTACACCACGGGCCAAGTCGATCCGGCGGTTGCCTTTGGCACCACATCGTCGCCGGTGACGCGGGTCGCCGCCACCGATTCGCTGCAGCTCATCGGCGCCGCCGGTTCGGGTTTGAGCGTGGCCGCCACCCCCAGCTCGACTGCCGCCAATTTCCAGGTCAATGACCCCAACTCGGGCCTGGTCCCTGGCGACGTGATCATCGTGTGCGACCCCGATCATTCCACTATCGTTCAAGTCACCTCGCCAACCAGTGGCAACCAAATCGTCGTGCACAACACTGGTACCGGTACGCCGGGCAACTGTTCCAAGGGCCTGGGCTATCCCACCAGGTGCAGCACCAACGGCAACCCCTACCAGTTCGGTCCCAACTCGCAAGTATTCAAGTTGGCCGCGACCGACTGGTTCATCGGCAACAGCGCTAATGCCGCCAGCGGCCGTTCCCTGTATCGCATGTATGTAGTCAACAATGCCGGTACGCCCACTCCCACCCCGCAGGAAATGGTGCCTGACGTAACCGACATGAAGATCACCTATCACCAGCAGGGAAACGCTAGTTTCGTGGGTGCGGCATTAGTCGCCGACTGGGCCAAAGTCGATGCCACGCAGGTCACCTTGACAGTGCAAAGCAGCGCCCAACGCGCAGGCACCGACGTCAAGCCGATCTCGCGCACGTTTACCGCCACTACCACCGTACGCAACCGGGTGAACTGAAATGAGCCGCAACCCCGCATCCGACAACCTTAGCCGCCACCCGGACATCGTCGCCGGCGCAGTATCCAGTGTGTACCCATCGCGCGCACGCCACCAGCGCGGCGTGGCGCTGGTGGTGGCGCTGATCCTGCTGGTGGTGATCACCCTGGTCGGTCTGGCTGCCGTGCGCGGGACCATCATGCAGCAGAAGATGGCTTCCAACCTGTTCGACCGGCAAATCGCTTTCCAGAGCGCCGAGGCCGCCATGCGCGCGGCAGCGGCCCTGGTCGCCACCAATCCCGGCATCGTGGCGCGCAATTGCTCGGCCGGCGGCGTGGTCTGTCTGGTCAATCCGTTCACTGACACGCTGCCGGCCGGCAGCATTCATACGGTTGCCACCGGTACGGCAGCGGGCCAGTTTACGGCCAGCGCGGTCGCGCAAAGCCAACCGCAGTTCGTGGTGGAGGACATGGGCAATTTTGCCGACCCAAGTTCCAGCACAGGCTTCAATCAGAGCGCCAACGCCAAGCAATACCAGGCCCAGGGTGCTTCCACCACGGCGATCTTTTACCGGATCACAGCCCGCAGCGGCGACCCCGCCACGGTGGGCGACCGCGCGGTGGTTACGCTGCAGGCAATGATCAAGCAGGGTTGAGCAGCAGGCATCGACAGTCTCGGGCGCATGGGCCTTCCCATGCCGCACCATCTTGAGAGCGGAACCGTCATGAACAGCACATCCCGTCCACGCCGCAAGGTCGCCAGCTTCCTCGGCAAGCTGCTTTATTGCAGCCTGTCCGTGTGGATGCTGGGTGCCGTTAGTGCACCTGCCCAGGCGGCAGTGACCGTCGATCAGCAACCACTGACCGTCCAGAAGCCGCTGCCGCCGAATATCACCTTGATGCTGGACGACTCCGGATCGATGGCATGGGATTTCATGCCGGACATATGTTATCTCAATGGCGTCGATTGCTATGCTGGAACTATAAATAATAATGCCATGATTGATGCAAGTAATAATGGCGTTTATTACAACCCGGCTGTGACCTATACACCGCCACCAAAGGCTGACGGCACTTCATATCCGAATGCGACAAGTTTGACATCGGCCTGGATCAATGGATTCAACCATGGGAGCGGTACCGTCGATTTGACGTCATATACAGGATGGTATGATACTGGCTGGGTGAATTATTCATCATCCGCTTATAGCGATGGCGAGCGTTTCAGATATTTCCAATACTCGACAGGGCCTGCTGCGGGGCCCTACACCGTGCATTACGTGGCAGCTTCAAGTTGCGGCAGCCGGACCAACTGCGTAGTGGCATCCGATACTTCGGGCACGTCGGCACCGGCCGGCATCGCGGCAGGCCAAAACATCGCCAACTGGTTCGCCTATTATCATACCAGAATACTGATGGCCAAGAGTGGCCTGATGAATGCATTTGGCGCCATCGATCCAAAATTCCGAATTGGTTTTGGTTCGATCAATGGGCAAAATAACAGCGCACTGCCTTCTCCCCAATTCAGTGCAAACGGCAAGACCATCGCAGAAGTGAAGCCATTTGGCGATGGGTCTTCCAGCACCGACCAGAAAAGCGAGTTCTGGGCTTGGCTGAAAGGCATAGACCCGAACTATTCCACACCTTTGCGTAGCGCGCTTGATGCTGTCGGTCGGTATTACCAGCAGGCGCAACCGTGGGAGACGTCGAGTACGGATACCACCGAACTGGCTTGCCGTCAGTCGTATACCATCCTGACGACCGATGGGTTCTGGAATGGCACTCTGAGCAGTGGACCGGGCAATGCCGATGGTACCGCTGGCCCGACGAATACCGGACCCAATGGCCAGAGCTATACCTACAGAAATGTTGCACCCTATGCGGATTCCCAGAGCAATACGCTCGCCGATGTTGCGATGAAGTACTGGAAAAACGATCTACGGCCCGGTACCAGCGGTATCGCCAACGAAGTGCCGCCCAGTACCGACGATCCTGCCTTCTGGCAGCACATGACGACCTTTACCCTGGGTCTTGGCTTCACGCCCGTGGGCATCACGCCAACCGGGACGACGATTCAGCAGATTTTCGACTGGGCCAACGGTGGTGCACCGATCACGGGCTTCAGCTGGCCCAATCCATCGCAGAATTCGATCAACAACATCGCCGACCTGGCCCACGCCGCCGTCAACGGACATGGCGGCTTTTTCTCCGCCACCAGTCCACAGGAATTTCTCAGCGGCGTGCAGGAGGCGTTGAAGCGTGCCACCGCACGCGTGGGCACGGGCGCCAGCCTGGCAGCCAACTCCACCCAGCTGAAGACTGGCACGGTCGCGTACCAGGCCAATTATTTCACCTCGAAATGGAAGGGGGATTTGAAGGCGTTTGCCGTGGACCCCAACACCGGCGCGATCGCGACGGCGACTATCTGGACCGCGGTGAATGCATTGCCTGCAGCCGGCAGCCGGAATATCTGGACCTACAACCCGACAGCGCCGACCATCAAACAGTTCGTGGCGTTCCAGAACTCGACCACAGGGTCCGGTTCCCCGCCCGCGCTCTCATCCGCCGAGTTGTCAGCGCTCGGCAGCAGCGCCACCGAGCAGGAGAACATTGTCGATTACCTGCGCGGCGATTCATCGCTGGAGCAGAAGAATATCGGCGGTACCTACCGCAACCGCGATACGCCCTTCGGCGACGTGGTCGACTCGCAGCCGATTTTTGTCGGTGCGCCCGATCCGAACGAGTTCTCCAGTGAAACGTTCACGGGAGCTGGCGATTTCCTCGCGTATGCAAGCAGCACCGCCTCGCGTACGCCGCTGATCTTCGTCGCGGCGAACGACGGCATGCTGCATGCGCTGGATGCCTCGACCGGTACGGAGACGTTCGCCTACATTCCCGCAGCGGTCATCACCAACGGGTTGAAGCAGCTGTCGGACCCCAACTACGGCAGCACCATACCGCACCAATACTTCAACGACGGTGAGTTGACGGTGGCGGATGCCTACTTCGGCAGCCGCGGTGCCTGGCATACCGTGGCCGTGGGCACCACCGGCCGCGGCACCGCCAAGGCGGTCTATGCCTTCGATGTCACCGATCCGACCAACATCAAGTTTTTGTGGGAACGCTCCGCCGGCGACGGCAAGACCAATAGCGACTATATCGGCCAGATGATCGGCAAGCCAATCGTCGCCCAGACCGCGGACGGTAGCTGGTCGGTGCTGATCGGCAACGGCTACAACAGCACGGCGGGGGTGGCGGCCTTGCTGCAGTTCAATCTTGCCGACGGCGCACTCACTGTCCATACCACGACCGATACAAGCACCAGCAACGGCCTGGCCGCTCCGGCCGTGTGGCTGGACAACCCCACCAATGGCATCAGCACGAAAGCCTATGCCGGCGATCTGGATGGCCACGTATGGTCGTTCGTGCTCAACAATGGCACCACCGGCACACCCAGCAGTACAGGCAGCCTGTTGTTCACCGCCAAGGATGCCAGCAACAACGTGCAGCCCATCACCGGGGGCATGCTGGCGGGCAAGGATCCGAACACCGGTAACGTGTGGGTGTTCTTCGGCACCGGCGAGTATCTGAGCTCCGCCGATCTCACCAACACGGCTATCCAAAGCTGGTACGGGTTGATCGTGCAGTCGAGCGACAGCACTCTGGTGAGCAGTCTCTCCACGGGTCGCACCGCGCTGGTGCAGCGCTCCATCGTGGCGGAAACCGCCGGCAGCACCACCACCAACCCGCCGGTGCTGCCGGCACGGGCCGTGACGCCCCCTCCGACCACATCCGACATGACCGGCAAATCCGGCTGGTACATGGATCTCACCTCGCCGGTCAATGGCGCCGAAGGCGAACGGATAGTCACCCCCAACCAGTTCCAGGGCAATCTGCTGCTGGGTATCACGCGGATTCCCCAGGCCGTCGATCTGTGCAACCCCTCCGGGCGCGGCTGGATCATGGCGATCGACCCGTTCACCGGCACCAATCCGGTATCGAACTTCTTCGACCTCAATGGCGACGGCCTGATCAACAGCTCGGACACGATCACGGTGAACGGAGAGCAGGTCGCTGCCGCGGGTGTGGGTTTCAATTCGCTGCCCAACAACCCGATCTTTGTGGGCAGCACCATGCTGGTGAGCTTCGACAACGGCACCACCGGCAGCCTGAAGACGGCGGGTTCGAGCGGCAACCTGCAGCGCGTGTCCTGGCGCGAGCTGATCACCCAGTGAAGGAATCGATGATGGAATGGCTCATGTCAGTCAACCGCAGGTCGGCGCCGGGCTTCGGCAGGTGCGAGGCGCCGGCCTCGCCGGTGTGCGATCAGGATCGCCTTCGGGCATTTCGAACAACCCCGATGTGTAGGAGCGCACCCTGTGCGCGAACCCCCCCGGCAGCGCGTTGCAAAGTGCTTTCGCGCACAGGGTGCGCTCCTACGGGTGCCGGGAGCAAGGTTGTCCGGGGGAGGGGCCTCCATGGCGGTTCGGGCTTCACCCTGATCGAACTGATGATCGTGGTGGCGATCATCGCGATTCTGACCGCGATCGCCTATCCGGCGTACACCAGCTACATCATGAAGACCCGCCGCGTGGCGGCCGAGGGTTGCCTGTCGGAATACGCCAATTACATGGAGCGGTACTACACCACGTACTTGCGCTACGACGAGGATCCGGCCACCACCACCGCCAATGCGCTGCCGGCGATTGATTGCGCCAGCACCCAGCAGACCGGAACCAACTACGCATACACTCTGCCGGCAGTGAGCGCTACCGCCTACACCGTTCAGGCCGCACCCGTGGCGGGCTCACCGCAGGCCAGGGACACCGTGTGCGGCACGCTCAGCCTGGACCAGAAGGGTCAGCGCTACGTGAACGGTTCCGGCACCGTGGATCAGTGCTGGTAGAGGCGGCGCGAACCGACGCTTCACGGCTACGCTTGCAGAGTCGGCTTCTGTGGGTGCGGTTTTGGCCGCGATGCTTTTTCGCCATGATTTAAGAGCATCGCGGCTAAAGCCGCTCCCACAAGAAAGCCGCTCACGCGCCCAGCCGTTCGCGCAGGCCGCCCTGGCGCTGCACCGGGCGGTTCAGCGCCGAGCGCAGCGCGGCATCGGTGCACCAGATCTCGGCGTGGCTTTTGGCGCGCGAGATCGCGGTGTAGACCAGTTCGCGATTGAGCACGCGGTTGTCCGCGTCCGGCGGCAGCAGCACCGCCACGTCGCGGTATTCCGAGCCCTGGCTGCGGTGGACGGTGATCGCCCACGCGCTGTCGTGGGCGGGCAGCGCGCGCGGCGAGAAGTTGCGCAGGCCGGCGTGGCCGTCGCGGTCGCTCAGCTCGAACCACACGCGCAGCCCCTCGCTGCCTTCCAGTGCGATGCCGACGTCACCGTTGAACAGGCCGCGCGCGTAGTCGTTGCGGGTGACGATCACCGGGCGGCCGGGATACCAGGCGCGGCCGGTGTCGATGCCGTAACGGGCGCCGAGCCGCCGCGCGATCAAGGCATTGACCCCGTGCGCGCCGAACGGCCCGTCGCGCAGCGCGCACAGGATCTGCAGCTGGCGCAGGTTCCGCAATGACGCGCCGGCGTCGCCGGGCGCGGTCAGCAACGCCTGCAGCAGTTCGCCATGGCGCTCGATCCAGCCGTCGACGCAGGCGCGCAGGCTGTCGTTGTCGGCGCAGCGGCGCAGGTGCAGGTCGCCGTCGGCGCGCGTGCTCAGCAGCCGGTCCAGCCAGGCCGGGTCGGGCGCCTGGCGCAGCGCCTCGATGCCGCGCTGCAGGCCGCTGCCGGCGCGCCAGGAATGGGTCAGCGTGAGCACCTGGCCGGCCAGCGCGGCATGGTTCGTCGCGTGGTCCGTCACCCTGGCCGGCGGCTGTTGCAGCAGTGGCGCGAGCAGATCGGCCAGCGCCGGCGGCAGCCGGTTCGGCGGTGCGCTGGCGACGATGTCGGCAAGCACCGAGCCGGCATCGACCGAGGCGAGCTGGCCCGGATCGCCGAGCAGGATCAGCAGCGCATCGGGACGCATCGCTTCCAGCAGCTGGCGCATCATCGCCAGATCCACCATCGAGGCCTCGTCGACCACCACGATATCCTCGGCCAGCGGATTGTGCGGCCCGCGGCTGAAGGCGTTGTCCATCGGCCGGTAGCCGAGCAGGCGGTGCAGCGTGCGCGCGTCGGCATGCGGGATGTGTTGTAGGAGCGCACCTTGTGCGCGAAAGGTGTCGCCGTGCGGCAGCATGTTTTCGCGCACAGGGTGCGCTCCTACGGGATCCAGTGCGGCCTGCAGCTCGGCTTTGCCCCTGGCGATGGCCTGCACCAGCCGCTGGGCGGCCTTGCCGGTGGGGGCGGCCAGCGCGATCGACGGTTGTGCCGACAGGCCGCAGGCGCCGGCGTGGCGCAGCAGCATCAGCAGCATGCGCACGACGGTGGTGGTCTTGCCGGTGCCGGGGCCGCCGGTGAGCACGAACAGGCGCGCACCGGCCACTGCGGCCACGGCGGCGCGCTGCCCATCGGTGCTGCCGCGCGGCATGCCGGCGAACAGCGTATCCAGGTCGGCGGCCAGCGCGTCGGCGGGAAGCGGCAGCGCGCGCTGCGCGCAGCGCCGCAGGATCGCCGCGGCGAGTTTCGCCTCGTGCTGCCAGTTGCGCCAGAGAAAGAAGCGGTTTTGCGCATCGAGCACGAACGGCGTGAAGTGCGATCCGTCGCCGACCCAGGCGTGTGCGCGCAACGCGTTCAGCGCATCGGCATCGAAGCCGGCATCGCTGTGCGGGTCGCTCAGCCACGCGCAGGAATGGCCGTGGCCTTCGGCGCTGCTGGCCGCGCGCACGGCGGCGGCC
>SCRF01000063.1 GCA_004322005.1 Rhodanobacter sp.
GAGCAGCCGCGCGCGATCGCCGACACGCTGGAGGCACGCCTCGGCGCGCACGGCGTGCTGCCGAACATCTTCGGCATCGACAGCGACGCGCTGCTGCGCGACGTCCGCGGCCTGCACATCGTCGCCTGCGGCACCAGCTACCACGCCGGCCTGGTCGCCAAGTACTGGATCGAGGAGTACGCGCGACTGCCGGTCGCGGTGGAAGTGGCCAGCGAGTACCGCTACCGCGAGACGGTGGTGCCCGAGGGCACGCTGTTCGTGGCGATCTCGCAATCCGGCGAAACCGCCGACACCCTGGCGGCGATGCGCGAATCGCGCCGCCGCGGCTACCTCGGCACGCTGGCGATCTGCAACGTGCCCGAATCCTCGGTGGTGCGCGAGGCCGACCTGAAGCTGATGACCCGCGCCGGCCCCGAGATCGGCGTGGCTTCGACCAAGGCCTTCACCACCCAGCTGGCCGGGCTCGCCCTGCTGACGCTGGAGCTGGCCCGCCGCCACGGCCTCGACGACGACCGTTACGCGGCGCTGTGCGCCGAGCTGCAGCGCCTGCCGCGCGCGATCGGGGAGGCGCTGCAGATGGAACCGGCGATCATCGAGCTGGCGGCCGACTTCATCCAGCGCCAGCATGCGCTGTTCCTCGGCCGCGGCGTGCAGTATCCGGTGGCGCTGGAGGGTGCGCTGAAGCTCAAGGAAATCTCCTACATCCACGCCGAAGCGTATGCGGCCGGCGAACTCAAGCACGGCCCGCTGGCGCTGGTCGACGAGAACATGCCGGTGGTGGCGGTGGCGCCGAACGGCCCGCTGCTGGACAAGCTGAAGTCGAACCTGCAGGAAGTGCGCGCCCGCGGCGGGCGCCTGATCGTGTTCGCCGACGGTGCTGCCGGCATGGACGACATGGCCGGCAGCGGCACCATGCTGCGGGTGGAATCCGGCGGCAGCTTCATCGCCCCGGCCGTGTTCACCGTGCCGCTGCAGCTGCTGGCCTACCACGTCGCCGTGCTGCGCGGCACCGACGTCGACCAGCCGCGCAACCTGGCCAAGTCGGTCACCGTGGAATGAGGCGGTGAATGGCCATGCGGCCCGCGCAGGCCTTTGCACGCGGTAGTTGATCGAGGTCAAGCTCCCTGCGCGCGGCGCCGCTAGATTGGCCTGCGTGAAGGAGGGCCGCGGCATGCAGGACATCCTGGCTTATGCCAGCAGTTTCGCCACGTGGTCGCGGGGTCCGGCGTACGCGGCGCGCCTGGCCGGTGCGCTGGATGCCTCGTTGACCGGCCTCTACGTCAGTCCGTCGCCGCTGGCGCTGGCGCCGACCTACGAGACGCCGGAGCTGATGACCTACGTGCTGGAGGGCATCCACGAACTGGTGGAGAGCGCTTCCGCCGCCGCACCCGCGTTCGTCCGCTGGGCCGGCGAACACGGGGCGAAAAAGGCAGCCTGGCAGGTCGCCGAAGGCGATCTGCCGAGCGTGCTTGGGCACATCGGCAACTGGCACGATCTGCTGGTGCTGGAACGCACGCCGGTGCCGGAGGAGAGCGCCGCCGAACTGGGCCGCATTGCGCTTTCCGTGGAGATTCCGTGTTTGATCGTGCCGCCGGAGGGGACGCCGTCGCCCACGCCGGAATGCATTGCCGTGGCGTGGAACGGCTCGCCCGAGGCGATCCGGGCGATCCATGCGGCGCGACCGCTGCTGGCGCGCGCCGGCCGCGTGGTCGTGCTGAGTGGAACACCACGAAAGGCCCTCACCGAGATCGACTGGAAGCCGCAGTTCGACCTGGACGTCTATCTCCGGCGGCACGGCGTCCATGCCGAGGAACGCCGGCTGCTCGCCAGCGACGAAGAGGCCGGCCAGGCTCTGCTCGCGGCGGCGGCGGAGGTTGACGCCGGCCTGCTGGTGATGGGTGCCTATGGCCGCACCCGTTTCAGCGAATGGTTCTTCGGCGGCGCCACCCGCCATGTCCTGAGTCATGCCGACATTCCGGTGGTGATGCGGCATTGATGTCCGTGTAGCCGCCTTGCACACATCCGCAGGAGGTTCGATATGCCGAACACGATGGTCGTCGTCACCGACAGCGTGAGGGCGCGATGCTTCGAGGCGGCTGCGAAGCCCGCGGCGTGGACCGAGGTCGCCTGTCTGGTCAACCCCGATGGCCGCGCGCTCGGCCGCGACGCGCCGACCGATCGCCTGCCGCGCACCAACGAGAGTGCGGGGCCGTCGCGCCATGCCATCGAACCGCACACGAGCCTGCCCGGGAAAAGCCTCGATGCGTTTGCGCGTACCATCGGCGAGACGCTGGAACACGACCACCGCACCGGGCGCTTCGAGCGCCTGGTGCTGGTCGCGGCGCCGCATCTGCTCGGCGTGTTGCACACGCACTTCAGCAAGTCCCTGCGTGCCAGCATCGTCGGTGAACTCAAGCTCGACATCGCCGGGCTGACGGCCGACGAGATCCATGCGCGACTGCCGCGGGAATGGCTCAGGTAGGCGGGGCCCGCCGCCTGGAGCCGTCCGTCCCAGGCACGGCTGCTGCCTGCCGGTTCATGCCTGCAGGCTCCGCTCGCCGACATCCATGAATCGCCGCTTGGCCAGTTCGACCAGCAGCAGGTAGGTGGCCGTCGCCGCCAGCAGAAACCCGAAGAAGGCGGCCGGCAGCGGCGTCATGCCCAGCCGGGGCGCGAGCGGCGTCCACGGCAGCACTATGCCGATGGCGAGCGCCGCCAGCACGCCGATCGCCAGCGGCAAACTTGGGCGGCTGCGCAGCGGATTGCCGGCGGTGCGGATGACGAACAGCACCAGGGTCTGGGTGGCGAGCGATTCGATGAACCAGCCCGTGTGGAACGCTGCCTCCGACGCGTGCAGCCAGTGCAGCAACACGTAGAACGTGGCGAAGTCGTACAGCGAACTGATCGGCCCCACGCCGAGCATGAAGCGCCGGATCACGGCCACGCTCCATCGCCGCGGCCGCCGCAGCTGCGCCTCGTCCACGTGGTCGGTCGGGATGGCGGTCTGCGCCAGGTCGTAGAGGAAGTTGTTGAGCAGGATCTGGGTCGGCAACATGGGCAGGAACGGCAGGAATAGCGTGCCGGCGGCCATGCTGAACATGTTGCCGAAGTTGGAACTGGTACCCATCAGCAGGTATTTCATCACGTTGGCGAACGCCCGGCGCCCCTCGATGACGCCGGCATGCAAGATCCCCAGGTCGCGCTCGCGCAGCACGATGTCGGCCGCGTCGCGGGCCACGTCCACCGCATCGGCCACCGAGATGCCCACGTCGGCGGCGTGCAGCGACGGTGCGTCGTTGATGCCGTCGCCGAGGAAACCGACCACGCAGTTGCGCGCCTTGAGCGCCAGCACGATGCGGTGCTTCTGCGCGGGCGACACCCGCGCGAACACGCTGCTGCGCTCGGCCAGGACACCGAGCGCGGCCTCGCCGAGCGCGTCGATTTCCGTCCCGCTGACGAGTTGGCCGACGTCGATGCCGACCTGCGCGCATACGTGCCGCGCCACCTTCTCGTTGTCGCCGGTGAGGATCTTCACCGCGATGCCGTCCTGCGCCAGTGCGCGCAGGGACTCGGCCACGCCGGGGATCAGCGGGTCGGCGAACGTGACGAAGCCGGCCAGCACCAGCGCGGCCTCGTCGGCCACCGTGTAGCGATCCTGTGCCGGCACGTTGCGCCAGGCCACCGCCAGCACGCGCAAGCCCTGTTCGCCGAACGCCTCGTAGCTTTGCGTGCAGCGGGCCGTGGCGGCGGCGTCGAGCGGCCGCACCGCGCCGCCCACCTCATACTGCGTGCATGCGGCGAGCACGGATTCCGGCGCGCCCTTGACGACCAGCAGCCGCTCGCCGCCGTGCTCGAGCACGACGCACAGCCGGCGCCGCTCGAAGTCGAACGGGATCTCGTCGAGCTTGCGGTACTCGTCTGTGGCCGGCGTGGCGTGGCGCAGGATGGCCGCGTCGAGCGGGCTGCGGATGCCGGTCTCGAACGTGGCGTTGAGCTGGGCCAGCAACTGCGTGCGTGTGGACGCTTCGCCGAACGGATCGACCGTCGCGGCGACCGCGGTCTCGCTGCTGGTCAGGGTGCCGGTCTTGTCGCTCAGCAGCACCGTCATGCTGCCGAAGTCCTCGATGGCGGCAAGGTGCTTGACGATGACCCGCCGACGCGCCATGCGCACCGCGCCGCGGGCCAGCGTGACGGCGGTGATCATCGGCATGAACTCGGGCGTGAGCCCCACGGCCAGCGCCAGCGCGAACAGCAGGGTCTGCAGGGGCGGGCGGTGCAGCACGGCGCCGACGAGCAGCACGCCGAGCAGCAGGAACACCACGGTGTGCATGATCAGCCGGGAAAAATCCCCCAGGCCGCGCTCGAACTCGGTTTGCGGCGGACGCTCGGACAGCGTTTCGGCGACGTCGCCGAAGGCCGTGCGGCGCCCGGTCGCATAGACCAGTGCCGTCGCCGTGCCGGCTACCACCGAGGTGCCGAGGAAAACCAGCTGTCTTGCGTCCGCGCCGCCGGCCGCGTCGTCCGCCGGCTGCTTCTCCACCGGTGCCGATTCGCCGGTCAGCGCGGCCTGCTGCACGTGCAGGTCGCGCGCGTCGATCAGGCGCGCATCGGCCGGCACCCGGTTGCCGGCGGACAGCCGGATCACGTCGCCGGCCACCAGCTCGCGGCGCGGCAGTTCCTGCCAGCGGTCGTCGCGGCGAACCGTCGCCATCGGCGCGATTTCCTCGCGCAGGCGGTTGGCCGCCTGCTGCGAGCGATAGCTGAGCGTGAAGTTGAGCGTCACGCTCAGCAGCACGATGGCGACGATGATGGCGGCGCCGGCCCAGTCGCCGAGGAACCCGGAGACGCCTGCCGCCAGCAGCAGGATGACCACCAGCGGGTTGGCGAACAGGCCGGGCAGCACGGCGATCGCGCCGCGGCGGCCGGCGGCGCGGGCCTCGTTCGGGCCATCGCGCAGCAGCCGGCGCGCGGCCTCCGGCCCGGACAGGCCGTCCGCACGGCTTTCCATGGCGCGGAACAGCCCGGCCAGCGAGGTGTCCACCGGGTTCCGCGCCGGAGAGGAAGGTGCGCCGATGTCGTTCATGGTGCTGGCGACATTGCAGGTTGTGCGGTGGCGCCGCGTTGACGTCGGTCAACTGGTCCGGGCGTTCCCGGGGCGGACTGGAACGCCCCGCCTGCGCCAGGCGGTCATTGCGCAGCGTGCGCCGTCGCTCAGGCGCGCCCGTAGACGTCGTCGTAACGCACGATGTCGTCTTCGCCGAGATAGCTGCCGGATTGCACCTCGATCAGTTCCAGCGCGACCTTGCCCGGGTTGCGCAGGCGGTGCCTGCTGCCCAGCGGGATGTAGGTGCTCTGGTTCTCGCCGAGCAGGAACACCTTGTCGTCGCAGGTGACCTCGGCGGTGCCGGAGACCACCACCCAGTGCTCGGCGCGGTGGTGGTGTTTCTGCAGGCTCAGGCTGGCGCCGGGCTTGACCACGATGCGCTTGACCTGGAAGCGCGGGCCTTCCTCCAGCGAGTCATAGCTGCCCCACGGCCGGTACACCACGCGGTGCAGCGAGTGCTCGCTGCGGCCGGCGGCCTTCAGCTGCTCGACGATCTTCTTCACGTCCTGCGCGGCGTTGCGGTGCGCCACCAGGGTGGCGTCCGGCGTGGTCACCACGATCAGGTCGTCGACGCCGACGGTGGCGAGCAGGTGGCGCTCGTGCGAACGCAGCAGCGAATTGCGTGTGTCCACCGCCAGCGTGTCGCCTTCGCGCAGGTTGCCGTCGGCGTCCTTGTCGCCGGTGAGCCACAGCGCCGACCACGAGCCGATGTCGCTCCACGCGCAGCTGACCGGGATCACCGCGGCACGCCGGGTCTTTTCCATCACCGCGTAGTC
The DNA here is from genome assembly GCA_004322005.1 of Rhodanobacter sp. Taxonomy (GTDB): domain Bacteria; phylum Pseudomonadota; class Gammaproteobacteria; order Xanthomonadales; family Rhodanobacteraceae; genus Rhodanobacter. The sequence goes on from SCRF01000063.1 coordinate 5,881, forward strand.
GATCGACTTGTCCGGCACCTGCGCGAAGGCGTCATGGTCGATGCGCACGAAGTCGAGGTCGGCAGTGGCTTTGGCGTGCGCCTCGCGCACCGCGGCCAGCATCGCCGGCGCGTGCGCGGCCAGTTCCTCCAGGTAGCGCGCGGCCTTGAACAGGAACATGCCGGAGTTCCAGTCGTAGCCGCCGTCGGCGAGGTAGGACTCGGCGGTGGCCAGGTCGGGCTTCTCGACGAATTGCCCGACACTGAAACCGTGGTCGTCGATCGCGGCGGCGCGACGGATGTAGCCGAAGCCAGTCTCCGGGCGATCCGGGCGGATGCCGAACGTCACCAGCCAGCCCTGCGCGGCCAGCGGCAACGCCTGTTTCACCGCCTCGACGAAGGCGGCGGTGTCGCCGATCAGGTGGTCGGCCGGCAGCACCAGCAAGGTGGCGTCGGCATCGCGCTGCAGGGCGCTGAGCGCGCCCAGCGCGATCGCCGGCGCGGTATTGCGTGCCAGCGGCTCCAGCACGATGGTGGCGTCATCGATGCCCGCTTCCAGCAACTGGTCGGCGGCGAGGAAGCGATGGTCCTCGCTGGCCACCACGATCGGCGCGGCGACGTCGGGCAGCTGCCGGGTTCGCGCGATGGTCTGCTGGAACAGCGTGCCCTTGCCGGCCAATGCCAGAAACTGCTTGGGCAGGTTCTTGCGCGACACCGGCCACAACCGGGTGCCGCTGCCACCGCTGAGGATCAAGGGGATGAGCATGGTGGATCTTCCTGATGGAGCGCGCTTGCCTGCGGCTCACGGCTAGCCCGTAGAGCCGCACCCTGTGTGCGAATACTCTTTGTCACGTGACGGAAAAGCATTCGCGCACAGGGTGCGCTCCTACAAGCGGTGTCAGGCGCGCTGGCGCGAAAGCGCATCCAGCACGTCATGCAAGCCGCTTTGCCAATCGGGCAAAGCATAGCCGAAGCGCCGCTGGAAACCGGTGTTGTCCAGCAACGACCAGGCCGGGCGTTCGGCTGGCGTGGGGTAGTCGGCGGTGGTGATCGCCGCCACCCGCGGCGCACGCGCGATCAGCCCGCGCCCGACGGCGCCGGCGAAGATCGCCTCGGCGAAGCCGTGCCAGCTGGTGTGACCACTGGCGACCAGATGATGCGTGCCGATGAGCGTTCGGCGCTGCGTGGCCTCGGCAGCTTGCCAGGCATCCAGCGCGGCGAGCGTGCCGGCAACGATCAGCGCCGTGCTGGTGGGCGCACCGTGCTGGTCGGCCACCACGCGCAGTTCGTCGCGTTCGGCGCCCAGGCGCAGCATGGTGCGCAGGAAGTTGTGGCCATGCGCGGCGTAGACCCAGGCGGTGCGGAACGTCAGATGGTCGGCACCGCTGTCGCGCAGCGCCTGCTCGCCGGCCAGCTTGCTGCGGCCGTAGGCGCCGAGCGGGCCGGTCGGTGCGTCGACGGCGTACGGCTGCGATTGCCTGCCGTCGAACACGTAGTCGGTGGAGTAGTGGATCACCAGTGCGCCGTGCGCCGCCGCCCAGCGGCCGAGCACGCCGACCGCCTCGCCGTTGACGCGGGTGGCCAGCGCTTCCTCCTGTTCGGCGCGGTCGACGGCGGTGTAGGCGGCGGCGTTGACGATCACGTCCGGCCGTACGCGGTCGAGCAAGGCGGGCAGCGATGCGGGAATCGAAAGGTCGGCGATCTCGCCGGGGCCGCCGTGCGTCAGCGCACCATCACGGCTGGCCGCAACCAGTTCGCCACGCGCAGCCAAACCGCCCTGGTCGAGAAACGTGCGGCCAAGCTGGCCGTTTGCGCCCAGCAGCAAAATTCTCATGGAAACCTCGAACAATCACCGTCATTCCCGCGCAAGCGGGAATCCAGTGCCTCGGCATGGGCGTGCATTGAAGTCACTGGATCCCCGCTTCCGCGGGGATGACGAGAAAAAACGGCTGGTCGGGGCTTGCTCATGCGGCGTACGTCGGCAACCGCTCGGGCGGCACGTCGGCCAGCAATGGCGTCTTGCCGTCCTTGTCCGACAGCAGCGGCGCGCTGATCGGCCAGTCGATGCCCAGCGCGGCGTCGTTCCAGCGGATGCCGGCGTCAGCCTTCGAGTCGTACAACGCGGTGCACTGGTAGCAGAAGGTGGCGAACTCGGAGACCACGCAGAAGCCATGCGCAAACCCCTCTGGAATCCAGAAGTGGCGATGGTTGTCGGCCGTCAGCATCACGCCGACCGATTGCCCGAACGTGGGCGAGCCGCGGCGGATATCCACCGCCACGTCGTAGACCTCGCCTTCGAGCACACTGACCAGCTTGCCCTGCGGGTTCGGCCACTGGTAGTGCAGGCCGCGCAGCACGCCGCGCGCGGAGCGCGAGACGTTGGATTGCACGAAGTGGTGGTCGATGCCGGCCGCGTGGTACTTCGCTTCGTTGTAGCTTTCGTAAAAGAAGCCGCGGGCGTCGCCGAACACCTGCGGTTCGAGGATCAGGGCGCCGGGCAGCGCGGTTTCGATCACCTTCACCGTGCCGGACCCTGCGTGGTCAGCTGCTGCAGGTACTGGCCGTAGCCGGTCTTGGCCAGTGGCGCGGCCAGCGCCAGCAACTGCTCGGTGTCGATCCAGCCGTTGAGGTAGGCGATTTCCTCCGGGCAGCACACCTTGAGGCCCTGGCGGTTCTCGATCGTCTCGATGTAGTTGCCCGCCTCCATCAGCGATTCGTGGGTGCCGGTGTCGAGCCAGGCGAAGCCGCGGCCGAGCTGCTCCAAGTGCAGCGAGTCGTCGTCCAGGTAGCAGCGATTGAGGTCGGTGATCTCCAGCTCGCCGCGCGGCGAAGGCTTCAGCGACGCGGCGTAGTCGCACACGCGGGCATCGTAGAAGTACAGGCCGGTGACGGCGTAATGCGACTTCGGCTGGGCCGGTTTTTCCTCCAGCCCGATCACCTTGCCGGCGGCGTCGAATTCGGCCACGCCGTAGCGCTCGGGATCCTTTACCCAATAGCCGAACACCGTGGCACCGTGCTCGCGCGCGGCGGCGCGCTTGAGGCGCTCGGTGAAGCCGTGGCCGTAGAAGATGTTGTCGCCCAGCACCAAACAGCTCGGCTTGCCGTCGACGAAGTCGCGGCCGATGGTGAATGCCTGCGCCAGCCCGTCGGGCGAGGGCTGCGCCGCGTAATGGATGTCGATGCCCCATTGTGAGCCATCGCCGAGCAGGCGCTGGAACATCGACTGTTCGTGCGGGGTGTTGATCACCAGCACCTCGCGGATGCCGGCCAGCATCAGCGTGGCCAGCGGGTAGTAGATCATCGGCTTGTCGTACACCGGCAGGAGCTGCTTGCTGATGGCGCGCGTGATCGGGTGCAGCCGGGTGCCGGAACCGCCGGCGAGGATGATGCCTTTCTGCGTATTGTTCATGCGCCGAGTCGCTCCATGCGGTAGCTGCCGTCGAGTACGCGCTGCACCCACGGCTGGTTGGCGAGGTACCAGTCCACCGTCTGCGCGATGCCGGTTTCAAAAGTTTGCGACGGCTTCCAGCCCAGCTCGCGCTGCAGCTTGCTCGAGTCGATCGCGTAGCGGCGATCGTGGCCGGGGCGGTCCTTCACGTAGGTGATCAGCGATTCGCGCGCGCGGCCGTCGGCCAGCGGGCGGCGCGCGTCGAGCAACGCGCAGATCGTCTTCACCACGGTGATGTTGGTGCGCTCGGCATTGCCGCCCACGTTGTAGGTCTCGCCCACGCGGCCGGCCTCCAGCACACGGCGGATCGCGCTGCAGTGGTCGCCCACGAACAGCCAGTCGCGGATGTTGAGGCCGTCGCCGTATACGGGCAATGCTTCGCCGGCCAGCGCCTTGGCAGTCACCAGCGGAATGAGCTTCTCCGGGAACTGGTACGGCCCGTAGTTGTTCGAGCAGTTGGTGGTGGCCACCGGCAGGCCGTAGGTGTGGTGGAACGCACGTACCAGGTGATCGGAGGCGGCCTTCGACGCCGAGTACGGCGAGTTCGGCGCGTACGGCGTGGTCTCGGTGAACTTGCCGTCGGCGCCGAGCGAGCCGTAGACCTCGTCGGTGGATACGTGCAGGAAACGGAACGCCTCGCGCGCCGCGCCTTCGAGCGAGCGCCAATAGTCGCGCGCACATTCGAGCAGCCCCAGTGTGCCGACCACGTTGGTCTGCACGAACTCGGCCGGGCCGTCGATCGAGCGGTCCACGTGCGATTCGGCGGCGAAGTTCACGATGGCATCGGGCTTGTGTTCGGCCAGCAGCTTCGCCACCAGTGCGCGGTCGCCGATGTCGCCCTGCACGAAAACGTGACGCGCATCGCCTTGCAGCGACGCCAGCGTGTCAGGGTTGCCGGCGTAGGTGAGCTTGTCCAGGTTGATCACGCGCAGGCCGTCAGCCACCACCTGCAGCACGAAATTGGCGCCGATGAAGCCGGCGCCGCCGGTGACCAGCAGGGTCTTGTTCCATGTGGATGATTCGTTCATCGATACGTCCCTAAGTTCAACTGAATGGGTCTGCCGGGCAGTTCGAACGCTCAGCGGACAGCAAATGATGCCGGTTCTGGCCGCGATGACCAAGCACTGCTCATTCTTGCCAAGCGCGCCATGACGGGTGAAGTGCCGAAAAACCGACAGTTTGCTCACTTTGGGATGAACGTTATCCTCACCGGCATGCCCGGCAGCTGCCGCTTAGCGGCTAGAATCATCGGCTTGATCATCATCCATGCGATCCGTCCGGCGGGTCGGGAGAAACAGAGCGATGAAAAGCGGCAAGCAACGCAGTGAACAGGGAATGGGCACCCGCGCGATCCATGCCGGTCAGCATCCCGACCCCAGCACCGGCGCCATCATGACGCCGATCTACGCCACCTCCACCTACGTGCAGGAGAGTCCAGGCAAGCACAAGGGCTACGAGTATTCGCGCACGCAAAATCCTACGCGGATGGCTTACGAGCGCTGCGTGGCGGATCTGGAGGGCGGCGTGAACGGTTTCGCGTTCGCCTCCGGCCTGGCCGCCGCGGCGACCGTGCTGGACCTGCTCGATTCGGGCAGTCACGTTATCGCAATGGATGATCTCTACGGCGGCACCTACCGCTTGTTCGAGAAGGTGCGCCGGCGTTCGGCCGGGCTGGATTTCAGCTTCATCGACCTGAACGATGGTGCCGCGCTGAAGGCAGCGCTGAAGCCGAACACCCGGATGATCTGGGCGGAAACGCCGACCAACCCGATGCTGAAGCTGGTCGACCTGGCCAAGGTCGCCGCGTTCGCGAAGAAGCACGGCCTGATCCTGGTGGTCGACAACACCTTCTGCTCGCCGATGGTGCAGCGCCCGCTGGAATTCGGTGCGGACCTGGTGCTGCATTCGGCCACCAAGTACATCAACGGCCACTCCGACATGGTCGGCGGCATCGTGGTCGCCGGCAACCAGGACTTGGCCGGCCGGATGGCTTTCCTGCAGAACTCGGTGGGCGCCGTGGCCGGCCCGTTCGACGCCTTCCTCGCCATGCGCGGGCTGAAGACCCTGCACCTGCGCATGCGCCAGCACTGCGCCAGCGCGCTGGAGCTGGCGACGTGGCTGCAGAAGCATCCGGCGGTCGAGCGAGTGATCTACCCCGGCCTGAAGAGCCACCCGCAGCACGCGCTGGCGAAACGCCAGATGCACGGCTTCGGCGGCATCGTCACGATCGAGGTGAAGGGCGGCCTGAAGAAGGCCAAGCGCATGCTGGAACGCTGCGAACTGTTCGCGCTGGCCGAATCGCTCGGCGGCGTCGAGAGCTTGATCGAACACCCCGCCATCATGACCCATGCCTCGGTGCCTGCAGCCAATCGCAAGCGACTGGGCATCAGTGACGGATTAATCCGGTTGTCGGTGGGGGTGGAGGATTGTCAAGATTTGACCGATGAGCTTGAGCGTGCACTCAAATGAGGTTCTCCTAAAGAATGTTTGGACAAATCTCGATTTAGTGATGGCGCATCGCATAGTCATTGATGCGACAGATCTGAATTCGAGGCGATGACTTGTTCAGACATTCCTTGGGTCTGGAATAGATCGGACCATTGCTTGAGGATTCAACACGTAGTGAGCAATTCTTTGAGCAGACAGGTATCAGCCGAGTAACAATGCGCTAAAACAACAGCTTGGATAATGGTTGGCGCATCGCTAATTTGCAGCCGAGCGCATTCGTCGAAAAGCAACAGCATGCATGGGGGTGAAATGCGTGACGGGTAAGAGAAAAAACATAATGCAGGAAAGAGATAGTGCTCCGATATACAGAAGGAACTTCATGATCTCTCACAAAGCACCGTCCGTCTCACTCCAGTCATTGACCCGAAGTCTATGGCGGAATCGCGGACTAATCATGCAAATGACTCGACGCGAAGTTGTGGGTCGTTATAAGGGTTCGGTGTTGGGGTTGGCGTGGTCATTCTTCAATCCCTTATTTATGTTGGTTGTATACACATTTGTATTTTCAGTGGTTTTCAAGTCGCGCTGGGGTGTGAGTCAGGATGAGGGGAAAACTCAATTTGCTATAATACTGTTTGTCGGCATGATCGTGCATGGTCTGTTAGCGGAGGTTCTAAATCGTGCTCCGACCCTCATTATCTCGAACGTCAATTATGTGAAGAAAGTTGTTTTCCCGATTGAAGTGCTTCCAGTCGTTACTATGGGTGCCGCATTATTTCACTCCATGGTTAGTCTGGTCGTGTTACTGAGCGCATTCGCCCTCTTTAATGGGTATCTCAATTGGACCATAGTATTTGTTCCCGTAATTTTATTCCCGTTTGTCATTTTCACCCTGGCACTGGCATGGATTCTCGCGTCGCTAGGTGTTTTTCTGCGTGATGTCGGCCAGGCTATCAGCATAGTAACGATGGTGATGTTGTTCCTGTCCCCGGTTTTCTATCCGATGTCATCGGTGCCCGAGTCACTTCGCCCCTGGATCATGGCAAATCCCCTCACATTCATCATCGGACAGACCCGCGAAGTAGTCATTTGGGGACACATGCCAGACTGGTTGGGGCTGGGTGTATATATGTTGGGAGCTGTGGCTGTCGCGTCGGCAGGTTATGCCTGGTTCCAGAAAACAAGGAAAGGGTTCGCCGATGTCCTCTAACGATTTATCCATCCGTGTGAGTGGACTCAGCAAGTGTTACCAGATTTACGATTCCCCTCGTGATCGACTGAAGCAATTTGTGGGTCCCCGCCTGCAGCGGTTGGCCGGGCGGCCGCCAAGGCAGTATTTTCGCGAATTCTGGGCGCTCAAGGACGTTTCTTTTGAAATTAAGCGAGGCGAAACCATAGGCATCATCGGGCGTAATGGTTCGGGGAAATCCACTCTGCTGCAAATGATCTGCGGCACGCTTACGCCTACGATTGGCGATGTGGAAACAAATGGACGTGTTGCCGCTCTATTGGAGCTTGGCTCGGGTTTTAATCCCGAGTTTACCGGGCACGACAACGTCTATATGAACGGGGCCGTACTGGGTTTGAGCAAGGAGGAAGTGGACGAGCGATTCGATGACATAGTGGCATTTGCTGATATCGGTCAATTCATCGAGCAACCGGTCAAGACTTATTCCAGTGGCATGGTCGTTCGGTTGGCCTTTGCGGTTCAGGCGACCATCAATCCGGATATTTTCGTTGTTGACGAGGCGCTTGCCGTCGGCGATGAAAAATTTCAGCGCAAATGTTTTGCTCGTTTGGAGGAATTGAAGAACAGGGGTTCCTCGATCCTCTTCGTTTCCCATTCGCCGATGAGTGTTATTGAACTTTGCGACAAGACGTTGCTGCTAGAACGCGGCCAACGACTTCTCTATGGTCCGGCACCGGAGGCTGTGCGCGCATACCAAAAGCTCATTTACGCACCGGCCGAGCATCAAGAGCGCATGGTTCAGGAATATCGTCTCGCGGATCAGTCGGGCTTGGACATCAAAGACATTGACTCTGGCAAATCGGCGCCCACCCAAGAGGCGATTGATTCCAGTGACTTCGATCCTGGGCTGGTACCGGAGACCACTACGGTTTATCCGATACAGGGTGCCGAGATTTTCTCTTTTCAGGTAGTTGACTCGCGGCAACGTGTGGTGAACGTGCTTGAGCCACGTGGCAGCTACGAATTTATTGTGTCCGGTAGGTTCACGGCTGATGTTGCGGCGGTCTATTTCGGAATCCATATTCGTTCCACTTCAGGGCTTGTAGTTACCGGGCAACGCTATCCTGAGGAGGGGAATTATATTGGATGTGCACGTGCTGGCCAGAATTTTCGCATAAGTTTTGGTTTCAGGATGGATGTCCTACCAGGCATCTATTTCATTGGAGGTGGTGTTTGGTCGAACGAAGAACCAAACTGCCTGCATCGTATAATGGACGCAATCATGATTCGTGTCATGCCAGTTGATAAGCAGAGATCATTTGGCTATGTCGATATATCGCTTAATGAGCCTCGGTTGGATATTGCTTAGGACCTCTCACAATAATGGCTGATCTATTGGCACTTGGCGACTCGCATTTAGACGCACTCAAATTCGCTGCTGACCTTGGTGTACTGAAGGTCAATCGTTACTCGTTTTCGATTGTTCCGGGTGCCACCGCTGTCGGACTGAGGAACCCAAACTCACAGACCGATGCCGTTAATATATTCAAGGCAGCGCTCGCGGATCAACCCAAAGATTCTTGTGTGATCATCCATTTAGGCGAAGTTGATTGTGGTTTTGTGATTTGGTGGCGAGCCAAAGAATACGGAGAGAATGTTGACGCTCAATTCCGCGAATCGATTCGAGCGTACAAGTTGTTTTTGGTAGAAATTCTTGAGATGGGGTTTAGCAGACTATGCATAGCCGGGGCAAGTTTGCCAACCATCCGCGACCAAGTCGATTTTGGCGATGTGGCCAATAAAAGAGCCGACGTCAAAGTCGCCTTGTCAGTACGTACGGAGCTGACGCTATCGTACAATCGTGAATTGAAAGCATTGGCGGATGAACTGGGTATTGGGTATTTCGATGTCACGGATGCGGTATTGGACCGATCTTCCCGGTTGGTCCATGATTTTTATCGAAACCCGGACCCGAGTGATCACCATCTTGACAGGAAAAAAACAGTGAGTGTGTGGGCGGCAATGTGCAACGCGTTCGTATCAGGGCAATCATGAAGTCGTTTTGGCAGTGTGCATCTTGCTTACTGGTTTGTACGACGCCCATGTTGAATTAGTGAGGTAATGAGTAATGCCAGGTCCTCTGGTTCCAGCTGTTGGCGCAGAGATCGATTGGAGCTACCTCCGATGGAACAGCTATTTGTCGACGCGTCGCAAATTGTTGTACGTGGCTACTCCGAAAGTGGCCTGTACTTCATTGAAGTGGTGGTTTGCAGCGTTGGAGGGGTATGCGCAAGTACTGCGTGGTTCGAACGGGAGCCTCGAGACGGATCCGGATCTTGTCATACACGACACTTTCCACAAAGTTGCCCCGAACGTAACTGGATTGCTGCCGGATGCGTTGGCTGAAGCGCTGGCGTCCGAAGACTATTTCAGATTTGCGGTGGTACGAAATCCGTACAAGCGAATTTTTTCTGCATGGCAGTCCAAGATTTTGCTGCGTGAACCTCTACAGATTGGAGCATATTTGGGGCACGACTTTGTCCATCACCCAATTAAGAATCCGGGTGATATATCTATTGCGTTCGAGAGATTTCTCGAATACTTGGCGGGCAATGAACCATCTGTTTTCTGGGATCTGCATTGGACACCTCAGGTAGAGATTTTACGTCCCGAGCTTATCAATTACTCGATACTTGCCAAGATAGAAGATACAGCCCCGCTTAGTCAGGCGTTGCTGGCATGGCTTGGACCGGGTATTCAGGGTCCTTTTGGGGCGAAGCGTTCGAACGAAAGCCTTATTCCCTATCTGCCTGAACTGATTTCAGTGCGGAGTTGCCAGTTGATCCGTTCCATTTATGCTCGTGATTTTGAAGTATTTGGATATGGAGCGGATAAGCCTTCCAGTACAGTCAAGTTTTCCGCAGCTCAATTCGATGTTTCGGTTCACGCGATCAACATGCTCCGCGGCAAGAACCAGCGTCTTGCGGAAATTCAGACGGCCCAGAAATCACAATTGTCCATTCTGGACGGCACTCTTATTGAGAAAGAAGCGAAAATTGCCGCTCTTTCCCAAGAGTTGGCGGGCCGCGAGGCGGCGATGGGGTCGCTCAACGAAGAGGCGCGAGGTCGGGATGAGATGATCGCGAGGGTCAATCTGCTGCTGGTTGACCGCGACAAGACCTTGGCTGAACTAGGGCATGCGGTGAAAGATGGGGGTATTCAAGTTGGTACGCTTACCAGCATGTTGGCGGAGAGCAAAGATGAATTCCGCCAGTTCAAGGCGGATCGAGACGCTCAGGTAGCGATGCTTGAGGGGGGCTTGCTGGACCGGGATACGGCGCTTAGCAAGCTGGGTGAAGCATTGGCTGAGCGTATCAAGCAGCAAGAGAGCCTCAGCCAAACGCTGAAAGAACACGACGAGGAACTTAACCAGTTCAAGGCTGATCGAGACGCCCGGGTTACCATGCTTGAAGAGATGCTGCTGGATCGGGACGCGAGGATAGGCGAACTGAGTGAAGCGTTGGCTGAGCGTATCAGGCAACAAGATGATCTCGGCCGAACGTTGAAAGAGCGCGACGGTGAGCTTAACCAGTTCAAGGCTGATCGGGACGCTCAGGTTGCCATGCTTGAAGGGGCTCTGGTAGATCGGGACGCGAGGATCGGAGAGCTGAGTGAAACGTTGGCTGAGCGTATCAGGCAACAAGATGATCTCGGCCGAACGTTGAAAGAGCGCGCCGATGAGCTTAACCAGTTCAAGGCTGATCGGGACGCTCAGGTTGCCATGCTTGAAGGAGCTTTGGTAGATCGGGACGCGAAGATAGGTGAGCTGAGTGAAACGTTGGCCGCGCGTGTCGAGCAGAGTGATGGCATTGCAAGCAATTTGGCGATAAAGACTCGCGAACTGGACGAGTTTCGCCAGTTGCTCGATGATTCCCGTGCAGAACTCAGAAAAGTATCGATGATCAAGGAGGAACTTGAGGACATGAACAGTCGTATGCGGGGCACGGCGGTGTGGCGACTTGCCAGCAAACTCAGCTTGGTGAGAACACCATCTGTTGGTCAAGATGGTTTCAGAGCTGCAGGTACCAAAGTACCAAAGGGATTCGACGCCTCCTGGTATTTGAAGGAATACCCCGATGTTGCTGCCAGTGGTATGGACCCATATGAACATTACGTTCTGGCAGGGAAAAGCGAGGGTCGTCGGCCGGCACCGGTCCCTCGCTCGCGCCTGAAGAAGCTACGCGTTCTTCGTTCTGGGTTGCTGGCGGCGGTGAGGCAAGCTGGTGGAGTCCGGAAGGCTGTCGAAAAAGTGACTACCGTGGCCAAGCGTGATGGCTGGTTTGTGCCAGATTTCGACGAGGCGTTCTACTTGGAGATGTACCCTGATATTCGCGAAGCAGGGATGGACCCATATGAGCACTTTGTTCAGCATGGCAGGGCCGAAGGCCGTATAGGTAGAAGTCCCGATCTGAAGTTACAGAAGGGTGCGGTACGGTTGGATGCAGCGAGAAAAACGGTGCTTGTAGTCAGTCATGAAGCATCGCGAACGGGCGCTCCAATCCTCAGTCTCAATATAGCGAGAGAGCTGCAGAAGCGATTCAATGTCATTGCTCTAGTGCTCGGCGACGGGCCTATGATGGCAGCCTTCCGCGAAGTGGTGCCTGTAGTGGTCGAGCCGGTGTCCGTCAGGGGCAATGTCGGCATGGCTAGTAATGTGATCACGCAGCTGGCGCAGTCGTACGAATTTGATTTCGCCATTGTGAACAGCATCGAGTCCCGTTTCGTTCTCAAGGAATTGGCGAAATTATCTATTCCAGCAATCAGTCTTATCCATGAATTTGCCGCATACACCAGGCCCATCGACGCGTTTCGCTTTGCCATTCTGTGGGCGGCAGAAACGGTGTTTTCGGCACGGATAACCCATGAAAATGCAATTGCCGCCTTCCCGGAGCTGGCGGGGCAACCGTTCCACATCATGCCGCAGGGTCGCTGCAGCATGCTTGCTCACGCTGTTGACCCTGAAAGCCAGGCGGTCGAAAGGAGTCGACTATTACGCACCCTTCGTCCTGGGGGCGAGGTCGACAAGGACACCGTTGTCGTTGTCGGCATAGGGTATGTGCAGTATCGAAAGGGTGTGGATCTTTTCCTCAAGTGCGCTGCCAAGGTGATCAGATCCAAGGGGGGCGAGCGCTGTCGGTTCGTCTGGATCGGCAAAGGTTACGACCCGGTGAATGACATGGCCTATTCGGCCTACCTCGCCGAACAACTCCAGAGATCAGGTCTGCAAGAGCAGTTTACGTTTATGGGCGAGACCGCCTTTATTGAACAGGTCTATGAGTCTGCAGATATCCTGGTGCTGAGCTCTCGGCTGGATCCGTTGCCCAACGTGGCCATCGATGCCATGGCGCATGGGCTCCCGGTCGTGTGCTTCGCCAATACAACCGGCGTCGTCGATGCCTTGGTCGATAGTGGCCTGTCCAAAGAGTGCGTGGCGCCTTACCTCGACAGTGGCGCCATGGCGGAATTGGTACTGAATTTTGCCCGGTCGAATGATTTAAGAAACCGGGTGGGTATGCGACTGCAGCAAACAGTGCGCGATCAATTCGACATGGAGCGTTATGTTGCCGAACTCGAAGGGCTTGCGAAGAGTGCAAAGCGTCGCCTGACCAATGAGATAGAAAGTGCCAAAGATATCCTGGACTCGGCACTGCTAAGGCCGGACTTCTTCTTGAGTACCACTGACAAATACGCGTCAGATGATGAAATGGTGCGGTATGGGTACGTGCGAAGCTGGGCAGCTGGAATTTCGAAAAGAAAAGCCTTTCCAGGATTTCATCCGGGGATCTACCTCGACCAGCACGGTGTGGAAGATCTAGGAGTAGATCCGCTAGCCAGCTATCTGCGTGCGGGGTTGCCGGAGGGCCCCTGGCAATTCGAGGTGATCAGTTCAGAAGACGCGCTGGTCAAGATGCCGGCAGGTGTTCGCGTCGCACTTCATCTGCATGTCTACTATCCGGATCTTCTTGGCGAAATACTCGAACGCCTGAACCTGAATGCTGTACGGCCCGACCTGTTTATCAGCGTACCAAGTGAACAGGTCGCCAGCGTCGTTCGCGAGACGGTGCGAAAGTATCCGAAGAATCTAGTCAAGGTCGAAGTTGTTCCAAATGTAGGGCGTGATCTTGGGCCATTCCTGACGGCTTTCGGCGATACATTTGTCGATCATTACGATATCGTTGGACACCTGCATACGAAGAAATCGGTCGATATCGCGGACGAGGCAACGGGGAAGATCTGGTATGCATTCCTCATGGAAAACCTTCTGGGAGGAAAAGCGCGCATGGCTGACCTCATCCTTGGACGGATGGGAGGAGACCCATCGATCGGCATGGTATTTCCGGATGATCCGCATATCGTCGGTTGGGGCGCGAACCGACCTTACGCAGAGAAGCTTGGCACCAGATTGGGCATGGAGAATTTTCCGGAAAATCTGGTGTTTCCGGTGGGTTCTATGTTCTGGGCACGTACCAAGGCAATCCGCCCGTTCTTTGATCTTGGCCTTGCCTGGCAAGACTATCCGGCTGAGCCGCTCCCTTACGATGGTTCGATGTTGCATGCCATAGAAAGAACGCTGCCACTCGTGGCCGCAAAGCAATCGACCCGCGTCGCATTGACCAATGTGGTTGGGGTTACAAGGTAACTCATTAGACAACGGTGAAATTTATCGGGAGAGTTCATGATCGACTATAGTTTGGGTTGCAGAATGCCGGCGGATGATTGGGCGAACCTCAATCGGATCGGTGTATTCGATGATCCGGCCCTGAGTTGCTACGTTGGACCATTCCCCCCGCTCGACTTGATGTACAACACAACAGGCGTGGACCGTCAGTCTGACTTTGCAGCGCATGGCGCGGATTTCTGGATTGCGCTTTCTCGGGCTTCTCCCAAAGCGTTGTGCGACTTTTCCAGTGTCCTGGATTTTGGCTGCGGCTGCGGGCGTTTGGCGCGCATGTTCAAGGGGCATCCAGGTTACGTTGCCGGGTGCGATATTGACCACAGGCATGTTGATTGGTGTGCGGAAGCTATTGACCATTTTGATGCGAAGCTATCTAGAGTCAAGCCGCCAATTCCGTTTGGTACGAATGAATTTGAGGCGGTTATTTCCATCTCGATATTCAGCCATCTGAATGAGGCGGGTCAGGATGAATTCTTGCAAGAACTTGCCCGGGTGTGCAAACCCGAGGGACTGTTATTCTTGACCGTACATGGCAAGCGTGCAATGACGAGAGCACTTACTGAGCCAAAGATCAGAAATCTGTTGGATATGCCGGATGAACTGTTTGAACAAGCCCGGGAAAAATTCGAACGTGATGAGTTGGCTTTTGTCCTGCAGCAAGGGCATTTGACGACAGTGGTAGACGGGGTAGCAATAAAAGGCAAGGTGATTTCTGATCCCTTCGAATATGGGATCACTTTCATGTCCGAGTCTTACGTTCGCGCGCATTGGAGCCAGTGGTTCGAAATTGTGGAAATTCGTCCTGGCGGAATCCACGATTTCCAGGACATCGTCGTCCTGCGACCGAGGAAATAAGACAGGTAAACTGGTTTTGGATGCCGTTTTCTTGGGGTTCCATTTGATCCGAACCCGGTTCATCTTCAAGGATGAAAGCTGCTGGCATCAATATATTTTGTTGGAGTGATTCCAGATATGAAGTGCGTTATTTTTGGCGGAGGCGGGTTTATTGGTTCGGCGATCGCGGATAGATTGCTGAGAGATGGTCACGCGTTGCGGATATTTGAGCGCCCCCGCGTGGAACCCTATCGCAAGTTTTCAGAAGGCGAACAAGTAGAGTGGATGACCGGCGATCTGCAAAGTGCCCATGACGTGGGCGTTGCGGTCGAAGGAGCGGACATCGTTCTGCATCTGGTCTCATCGACGCTACCAAAGAGTTCAAACGACGATCCGATCTATGACGTGCAGAGCAATCTGATTGCGACTCTACAGATGCTTGACGTTATGGTAGCCAAAAACGTTTGCCGGATAATTTTCATTTCTTCCGGTGGGACGGTCTATGGGCCGCCAGAGACATTGCCTATCGATGAAAATCATCGGACCGAGCCACAAATATCCTATGGTATAGTCAAACTGGCAATTGAAAAATATCTTTTGATGTATGAGCGCATACATGGCATTCGCTCGATCATTTTGCGCGTGGCGAATCCATTTGGGGAGCGTCAGCGTGTAGCGACTGCTCAAGGCGCTGTCGGTGTATTTCTTCATCACGCGTTAATTGGCAAGCCAATTGAGGTTTGGGGTGACGGAGAGACAATACGCGACTACATTTATATCAGCGATGTGGCTGATGCTTTTGCGGCAGCGGTGAGATACGCAGGTCCCAAAAGCGTATTCAACGTGAGTTCGGGAGTGGGTTTGAGCTTGAATGGGTTGATCGCATCAATCGAAAGCGTTTTAGGCCGCCATGTAATTCGGGAATACTTACCTGCGCGCCTGGTTGATGTGCCGGTAAGCATTTTGTGCAATCGTCTGGCCCTTAAAGAAATGGGGTGGACACCCAAGGTCACATTTTTTGAAGGGCTTGGTCGGACCGCTGATTGGATGGCGACCGAGATAGCGAAATAACAGGTTGCAATAAAACTTCGATGATCCCCAAGGGCGTACTAGATATGTCATTGGTCCGCAAAATTTTCCCATCAATCAAATAAGTGCTGTAATGTCGGTGGCTCCTTGGCGGGATAAATGGAGCTAGACGGTGCTTCTAATACGGATGGGTTATTATTTTCATAGTGTGATTGCCGCCCTCTCTGTACTTTAGGCAGGGCCCCATGACAAATTGATGTCTACTACATAAGGAAACCGAAAATGAAAACTTTGAAACTGTTCGTTTGCGCTTCGATGTTGGGAGCATCGACGTTACTGTCTGGGTGTAATCAAAGTGAGCCGGCTGCCTCTACCCCCGCGACTAAGTCTGGCGCAGTCGTAGAGCAATCTGCCGTGCCTGCTACATCGACAACTGCTGCAATGCAGAACTCAACTGCTAAGGTCGATGAAGTCAATCATGAGGAATTGAAGACCGGCCTTGACCTGATGACGCCAAGGAACACATTAAAGGTCGATGCATACAGTAAAATTGAGCCGCTGCCTGATTTTCGATTTCTTATGCATCCTGATGTAGAAAAAAGCGCCGTTATGGAATTTGATACTAAGGGGCTTGCGTCGATTACGCTGTCACCCTTCGTCGAAGATTTTAGTAAGGTTACCGATTGTGTCAACAGTCCCGATGCCGGTGTGGTTGACTTTACTTGGTCACTAGACGACGCGGTGCCACAGAAGATCACAATTGACCGCAGCTACCACTCCGTAATCGCCGTTGACGTAAATGGCGCGTCAAGACTGAAGCTGAAAATGAGTAAGGGAAGCAGTGTTATATCGTGTGATTGGGGCAGCGTCGGCTTTCTAAACGTCAAGCCGAAATGATGAGTGTAAATGTTTCAGCATCATGACGATCTGGCTCGCTCCTTTGTTGACTCTCCGTAAATCAGAGCCATGCTAAATTAGAAGTCGTCGGATCGTTTTGTATTCGAAACTCGGCGGGCGTCAGCTCGCCGAGGCTGCCATGGGGAATCTCACGGTTGTAGTCGGCCAGCCATCGTTCCGTGTGTTCGCGTGGTAATCCCCCCACAGGTTAGCTGACGCCAGAAGTGGAATTTTCTCGTAGTCTTTCCCGAGGAGGTTCCATGAAAAAATCCCGATTCACCGATAGCCAGATCCTGGCCGTACTCAAGCAAGCCGAAGCGGGCACACCGGTGCCGCAGCTGTGCCGCGAGCATGGCATCAGCTCAGCGACGTTCTACAAGTGGCGCAGCAAGTTCGGCGGCATGGATGCGTCGCTGATGTCCCAGCTCAAGGAGCTGCAGGACGAGAACCGGCGCCTGAAGAAGATGTACGCCGACGCGCAGCTCAGTGCCGAGCTGCTGAAGGAGGCGATGGCAAAAAAATGGTGAGGCCATCTCAACGCCGGGAGATGGCCCGATGGGCAGTGGAGAACGGGCGCACGAGTATCCGGCACGCCTGCCAGACGTTCGCTTTGAGCGAGACCGGCTACCGCTACCAGGCCAAGGCGAGCGCGGAGAACGCGCGCATCGCGGATTGGCTGATCCGGCTGACCACGGCCTATCGTGACTGGGGCTTCGGCCTGTGCTTCCTGCACCTGCGCAACGTCAAGGGCTTCGGCTGGAACCACAAGCGTGTCTATCGGATTTATCGGGAGCTCGAATTGAACCTGCGGATCAAGCCCAGGAAGCGCATCGTGCGCGAGCGACCCGAGCCATTGGCGGTGCCTGAGGCGATCAACCAGGTGTGGTCGATGGACTTCATGCACGACCAGCTCAGCGACGGGCGCAGTTTCCGGTTGTTCAATGTGCTGGACGAC
Source organism: Rhodanobacter sp. (assembly GCA_004322005.1). Lineage (GTDB taxonomy): Bacteria > Pseudomonadota > Gammaproteobacteria > Xanthomonadales > Rhodanobacteraceae > Rhodanobacter. The sequence goes on from SCRF01000063.1 coordinate 23,395, forward strand.
TTTAACCGCGAAGGGTTGGGCATCGAGGTCGATCTGTCGCTGCCGGCGGCTCGCGTGATCCGCGCGCTGGAGCAGATCATCGAATGGCGTGGCAAGCCACAGGCGATCCGCTGCGACAACGGCCCCGAATACATCAGTGGCACGCTACTGACCTGGGCGGAACAACAGGGCATCCGGATCGAGCATATCCAGCCGGGCAAGCCGCAGCAGAACGCCTATGTCGAACGCTACAACCGAACCGTGCGTTACGCCTGGTTTGCACGAACCCTGTTCGACTCGGTCGAACAAGTGCAGGACATGGCCACCCGCTGGCTATGGACATACAACCATGAGCGTCCGAACATGGCGCTCGGTGGCATTACGCCGATGCAGAAATTGGCACTCGCCGCTTAGCTCCACTTTTGCTGTCAGTTAAAAGTGGGGGATTACCCTAGACGTTCCGCTGAGGCCTCAGTGCCCAATACCAGCCCCATCAACTGGGAACTCAAATTGCCGGCAGGTAATCAGCTTCCCGCTGCGGATGCCTGCCAGCCCCAGCTTGTACGAGCTGTCGAGCGTAGTCAGATCTACGGTTGCCTTGAAGCCAGTGGAGGAAAGCCCGGGTTGCTTGAAAGCTCGCGCAACATCAGGACGATCCTGAATGTGAGTATCCACAAAACGCACCCGCCCCAGGTCATCGGTCAACGTGAGAACGGTCCGGTCAAATGGCACGCCCCTCTTGGCCGAGTAAGCAAGCCACCCTTGAACCAATAGACCATCGGCGTCTTTGATCTCGGCCGAAGCAGGTAATGCACCATTGAGCGCGTCAATCGACCCGTCGCATTCGACGTCCAATTTCTCTTTGACGTCTACTGGAAGATCAACCAAGGTGTCAAAAGCGGGCTTTCTGGCTTTCACAGAAGAGATCGGCACGATGCCCCAAGTTCCCTCGAAATCAGAATTGAGGTAGTTGGTCGAACTGGTATCCAACATGACCGAATCCACCTTGTCCCCTTCGAGGTCGAAGCCTTTCGGGAGTGGCGACACCCATATGCCGTTTGCGGCATTAAGAATATTCAGTCGATGGCCAATGACCTCGCCGGAGGCCAACTTGTATTGAATCGTGACTACACCACCGTGAAAGAGCAGATTCTTCAGTCGTCCGACCAGTGTCAGACTGAACTTGGGTGCCAGCTTGATAACACCGCCCTTGATACGTGGAACCTTGTACCAAGCGCCAAGCTTCATGGCCTGGGTGGAGGTCGTTACGTAGCTGTATGCCTCGTACCCGGAATTTTCCTCGAACAGCGCCACCTGCTGCCCGGCATACCCCTTGGCAACACCAACGATGTGGTAGTTAAGGAGGATGGCACTCGTCGTCAGCGGATCCTCGTTGAGAGAAAACTTGCCATCGAAGTCATCGAAAACATTGCAGGCTTCCACCCAGCACGTCACCCCTGCAGTCCAAAGCACAAATTTGGGTCTGCCCTTTGACTCAAAGAACCGCGCATTCATCGAGTCCAGAATGGGCGTCAATGTCATGTAGCTCTGAAAGAGCGGCCGCCGCAGATAGTTCAACTTGTTGGCGAAGATGTATTCGTTGTTATATGGGTAGACATCGATCGTCGCCGAGCCAATCTTAGTCGTCATCTCGGCATCAAGCTTATACTTGCCGTAGGTCGTCTGCATACGATCTGCGTAGCTGACCCCAAAATCGACGGGCATCTGCCATGCAGTCCGCGTTGGCGCGCCCGGGTACGCTAGGGTAGCCTGCATGAAATAGAGGCAGCCGGTCGCCAACAGGTACAAGACACGACCAAGCTTGCTCCCACTAAAGAGCGGAAGCATGGTCAATACTGCTGCCGGCACCACAAAGTAGCCGATATAGTGGTCGAGCCGGCTAAAGCCCATTTTCAGGAAGATGAGCGACAGAGCGAGCACTGTCAGAAACAATATACGCCTGCGCCACGCGGCGAAAACACATACAACCCCTAACGCAACGGCAGCCGCCGCTAAATGGCTCAGGGGGTCCGCAACATCCAGGGTCATATCAACCGAGTTGCCAAAATTCAGTTGATTATTTATGACCAGATAGCTCAACAGACTGGCCTTCTGGTGGAAGATGAGCAGACCAAAAAAAAGATAGCCCAGACTAGCACCCAAAGCGTAAGGCACCATGTAATGCCATTTACGCCGCACCACGGATTCACTGAAGAAATAGGAACCGAAGGTCACAAGCGCAATCAATCCGTAGAAATAGCGTATATAGAAAAACAGTCCTGTCAACAGGCCCAATAGCACCAACCCCTTGACGCCCGGAGCAGCACGCTGCCCGTTGGCAAACTCCATGTAAAAGATGGCCGCCAGGGGCCAGAGAAACAAAGCCGCGGGAAAGATCAGGCTGTAGAAGAACAGGAAATAGCCAGTCGCAAAGAGAATATAGGTGCCAGCCCGATAGGCCAGCGAAAAGAGCATCGTCCAGAATGTGGCGTATACCAAGCTCAGAAAGCCTGCCGCTACCCAATAGGTGATCGGGCTATATTGGGACGCTGCTTCCCCCGTTATCCAATACAGCGGACCGTAGCTAAACAGGAAGTCCTGCTTCCCATAAAACATCTGATTAGTCAGGTTGACCCACTGCTCTACACCTGCAGCGGGCCCCGCACCGAACCCGAGACGGAGCTGCGAAAAAACGACGGCGAACACCAGCAAAAGGATCGACAGCTCCCTTCGGTATTCCTTGATGAATGTATCGCTTTGAAACCTGACGATCCATTCGCCGGAAAAGCTCGACTTACCCGTCATTTGCTGAGTTCTCGTTTGGGTTGTAATGGCCAAAACAGGTTTTCAGCAGCACCTTCATGATTGCCAAGTTGCCGCGTACGCTGCTGATCTTTGTCGGCACTTCCCCCTTTGGATATCGGCGAATCGTAGGCAATTCCTCGCATCGAAAACCCAGCTTCGGAGCCCGAAAGGAGAGATAGGCGAGCAGCTCGTAGGTTTCAAACTTGTTCCGAAAAGTGGATACCCTAGGGTCGAGCAACAGCCTCTTGCTATAGGCGCGGAATCCCTGCGTTGTGTCGGTCCACCGGAATCCGGAGAACACGCTCAGCATGGGTGCATGGATAAAGCGGATGGCGAAATCGCGAGATCGCGGCGTATTCTCGGCGACGCCGCCGGCAAGGAAGCGCGACGCTTGAACGAAGTCCACACCGCGCTTGAGCGCGTCGATGAACCGCGGAATAGCTTCCGGATCATCTTTGTCGTTTCCATCGATCGTGATGATTCCCTGATAGCCTTGATCAAGAGCGAAAGCATAGGCACACCGAAGCTGTGCACTGAGCTTACCCGCACCTGTCTTGACCAAAAGACCGCACACGCCCTTCTCTCTCAACCAAGTGCCTTCGAGCGACCCGTCCGTACTCCCACCATCGACAATGATGATGTCGGCTAGGTCTTCCAAGTTAAGCGCGACCATTCGTGAGAGAAGACTATTGATTCGCTCCCCTTCATTGATTACCGGTATGACCACGCACCAAGGATGCTGCACGCCAGACCAGAAGGACACGTCAAATGCAGGGACCTCCCAGGTCGCGCGCGTGGAAAGAGGAATGTCCGAAGCCGTTGTCATGATGAGCTCGCCACCCGGAAAGTAATCAACGCCACGCCTGCCACGATCAGCAAAATGCCAACCACGGTGGTCCAATAAAACGGCTCTCTGATGAGTAGCGCCGAAGCCAATGCCACCGCTCCGACAGAGCCCGCCGTCAAGATCGGGTGAGCGACGTTCAATGGTAGTCGCGCAAGCGCGGCGGCAAAGAGAAGGAATGCTCCGCCGTACAGACCAAGTCCCAACCATAACGGCCAGTTCGTTAGCATCTCCATAGGGGCGCTCAACGACGGGAACTTGCGTGGCGGCGTCATGGCGAACTTGATCAGCACGCTAGCGGAGGCATTAGAGAGCACGCCAAGAATCAGAATCAACCACTTCATGAAATCACCCCCGCGCCTTCTTGCCCATAGCTTTTGCCAGCAATGGTTAGTGCCCTGTCGACGGATTGGACGTGCGGCTCGTTCTTCGTCGCCAGCATTTCGATAGTCACCAAGTGATCTGGTAGCTTCTTTGAAAGCGCCTCGTGAACGATCACATGATCCACGCCACCATCCCCCAACGGCAGCAGGCCCGGTTCACTGGCGTGCACATGACCGATTAGATGCGCGTACCGGTGTATGACCTGCGCAACGTCTTCGCCATTGATCTTCATGGCCCCCGTATCGAGCTGCATCTTGATCGCCGGGTGATCCGTCAAGGCAACGATCCGTGCTGTCTCGTCACTGGTCGTCATGAAGTTCGCGCCATAGCACGGCGGATTTGGCTCCAGGCAGACGAATACGCCGTTTGACGCGGCTATCGCACCGAGACGTCTGAAAAAATCGACGGCGATCTCCTGCGAGGCTTCATCCGAAATAGAGCCACGATCCCTATTCCTGGGGGATCCAAAGACCAAGCGGGAACCACCTAGGCAGGCACCGATACGGCAAACCGCTGCCAGATGATCGAGCATCGCTTGCTGGGCCGAATCGCTCGCGAACAGGTTCAAACCAGAGGTGCCAAACAGGAGCGCCTGCATGCCGGTAATCTCAATTCCGCGCTGCTTCCAATAGTCCGATACTTGGCGTATTTTCCAGTCACTGGTTTGCAGGGGATCAGGAAAATATTTACCAGGCGCCACATCGATCGCGTCCACCCCGTGCTCATTCAAGAGCGCGGCAACCGCCTCATCTTCCTGTGGGTCCCAGGCGATGTTTGAAACTCCGATCCTCACGCCTTGCCTCCGCTGACGCCGGCCAAGGTTACCGGCTCGGACTGTGCGTACGCCCTGACTGCCTGGATCGCCTCCCTGGCAGAGTACTGATATGCCCCGGCACCTGCAAAGAGGCTCGCATGAAGTGTCCTCATGTCGTAGCCAACCGGCGTACCGTCCAGGACATTCTTAAAATTCCTGCCGAACCCCTCGCTGGCCACTGCGGAAACACAAACCGGCTCACTCGTGAGATGAACCAGGCGCAAGCCTGCATTGAGTGCCACCTGAATATCAAACCAGAGGTTCACCATCGGGTAGAACTGGAACACGTTCCGGCTATCGATGGCATGCAGATTATTGTTGTTGAGAAAGTCAAAGATCACGTTTTTCTGAAGGCCTGGCCCTACCAAACCCGGCAGACGAACGATCAAGTGCTCGGGGAAGTGGCTCTCGACAAACTTTTCCAGCCATCGGCGGTGCGATCCGTAAGCGTGCAGTCCCGATTCTTCAACTGTACTGCCCTCGTCGACACCGATAGGACTTTCGAAAACATCGACGGTGCTGATGAGCACAAACCGCTTGCAGCGAATCGAGCCAAGATGATCGGTGAGCTGCGCGATGCCCTTCCAATCAGCTTCGGGATCCTGGTTGGCTACCCACTTCTTGGCAGATGCGCCCGCGCAAACCAGGGTTTCGAATTCCTTATCACGGATGTCGCCGATGTTAGTCGATCGATAGAGTGCCTCGAAGGCCGCCTGCTTAAGTAATGTGCCTCCTACGAAGCCCGAAAATCCAACCAGTGCGTCGGCCATTGCCCTCTCCAGTTATTCCCAAAAAGCTCAATTACAGATTCTCTGTATCGAGCTTCTCGAGCACATCATAGATATTATCAATTTTTCCGCCCAGCACGGAGTAGCAACCGGGCAAAGAAGCGTGCTTTTCGAAAAGGATGGGACGGCCATCGTCTCCCTCGTTCTTGACCAAAACTGTCTTTACTTCAAACAGCGACTCCCTGTACGTTGCATCAAGCAGTGCCGGTACGTAGCGTCCGACATCACGAATCATGCGGTCGACACGGGTGTGTCGTTGATAACGCACCAGCTCGCCGTAGGGATCGACTCCAAACTGATCCTGCCAGTGCAGGTGTGGTGTATATCGAACGTGTGAAAGCGTGTGCAAGCCGCGCGCGGGAAACGGCATCATCGAGAAAAACGGTCCATCCATGACCGTAATACCGGTGGAAGTGAGGTTCCCCGGCATCTCCATCAGCGCCATTTCGGTGATCTCGTGCTTCAACCCCATCCGGGTTCCTGGAAAGTCACCGGCAAACTGATTCAGTCCGCTGTAGGTGCAGTTGAAAAGGTAGCGAGTAGAAACGCACTCGCGTGTTCCATCGGACGCTTCCAAAAGAACGCTCAAGCCCCCCTCGTCGCGCACAGATATGGCTTGGGCGCGCGTATTCAGGCGGACACCCACGCAGCAACCTGCCAATTCCTGCCGCGCCCAATGGGCCAGCTTCATTGAATCGAAGGCAAACTCCTCAACTTCGAATACATCTTCGATAAGGCGGGGATCGAAGAGCTCCTTGTGCGATTGATCCGCGGGCCGGATATCCGCCCCAATCGCGTGACAGAAGCGCACAAATTGCTTCGATGTTACCTTGGAGTTGCGTCGCGCTATGGCGTACAGCATGGTGAAATCATGCTTGACGGCGCTTGGCCAGTCGCGCACGAATCGAGGCAGGTTGACCCGACTACGGAACGCGGTCGTGAAACTGCGCGGGTAGTGATAACCGTTGTGTACACGCGCTTGGTTGTTGTAGGAGGCCCGACTTAACAGAGAATTCTCGCGTTCAACGAGTAGGATACGCTTCAGTCCGCGCTGCTTACCCAAGTAGATAGCAACTGCAGCGCCATAAAATCCACCACCGACAACGATCGCATCATTTTCGGGATTGCCGATCAACATTTTCCGATCACCCCGGGCCCAGGGGCAACGTGACAGCCTGACCGTCCTTGACCTCTTCGATATTCAGCTTCTCGTGCCGTGAAATCTTGGCACTGGTGAACTCCTGAGCCACATGATAAAGCGGCCCTTCATTAGAGAGGCGGGCCATATGCAAGATGTATTCGCCCAGCACCAGAAGTACGAGCGAAATTAGAAAGAACATGCCGGACTGTTGTAGCGACAGGCTCACCCAGCCGGGTGCGACCGTCGATTTGAAGAGGCCGATCGCGACCACATAGAGCGAATAGAACAGGTTTGCAATCGCACCGAACAGTGAAAGCGACGTCACCAGTCGCATCGGTGCACGAGTAGTCGACACCAAGAGTCGCACGCCGCGCTCGATGCTTTCACCTATTCGCTTTGCATGCGGCGACCTTGGCGCCGCACTGTATTCCAGGTTCGAACGCGCGAAGCCACCAGTCGCCGGCAAATGGCGGTAAGTAACTGCTGGCTGAGGATGCTGCAGTATGAAATTGACTACGCGTTTGCTCAGAAGCCGATAGTGCGGGGCTTCTTTGGTCAAGTAAATGCCGTTGAACGATCTGTAAAGGCCGTTAAAAACAGCGTAGGCGCCACTGTAGAACAAGCCTTGCGGTGGCTTTTGCTGATTGCTGGCGAACACGACGTCTACACCACTTACCGCCTTATCGAGCATCTCGGACAAAAAGATGATGTCATCAATTGTAGGGTCGATGACCGCGACAAAATCACCCAGCGCGTTTTCCAAGCCGACCCAGAATGCCGTATCGACGTCCACTTCTTTGGTCAGGGCATATACCTGAAGATTGGGCAGACCATTGACATCCGTGAGCGTCTTCAGGATGGTCAGAGTGTCATCACTGGAGGCATTGTCGATGATAATAAGCTCCCAATCTCTCGCAAGATTGGTGAGCTTGGATACCGCATTGGTGAGGATGTCTTCAATGTTGTGTGCCTCATCGCGCACCACAATCACTACCGACAAAAAGACTGGAAAGAGAGCCATCCTTAAACTCCTAGATGCAAGTAGCGCAACCAACAGGCTGCTGAGAATGCCCCTTTCAGCGCTGCTAGCATAGTTTCATCATACGAATCATACGACGTGCAGGCAGTCACCACGCTCATTCTTCCTGGAGCAGGCGCACGTTTCCTGGCATCGCCAACGTCAGCGACGGGCCCCACCACTCACCGATACCGCGCAAGCTGATCAGGTTGTACGCCGCAATCGCCCACGTCACCGAGCCGCGGACTTTGGGTAACGCCACCCGCGACAGTTTGCGGAACCCGCCGATGGTCTTGATCCAGCCAAAACCCTGTTCGATGCGTTTGCGGATATGCAGGCTCATGGCGTAGCCCTTGCCGTGGACAGTACGTTGGTCGACGGCGCTGCACCGTCTCGTGGTATGGAGAGCGATGTGAGGTTTGATACCACGCTGTTTCGGCGCCGCGCTTTACGCCCGTGGCGGTCAGCAGATCCAGCGCGCCGTCGGGCTCGCCCGTGCCGCTGGCGTGGCGCACGTCCACGGCCACCAACAGGCCGTTACGGTTTTCCATCAGAGCAGTGGTCAGATAGCTCAGCTTCGCTTCCTTGCCTTTGCCCTTGCCCTTGCGGATCAGGCGTACGTCCGGGTCGGTGGTGGTAATGGCGTGCGTGTCATTGCGTCGCTTCTGTCCGTGGAAATCGTCATCGTCGTCACCGCTGCTGTCCTTCGGCCGGAAGCTCTTGTGCGAGGTCCACGCTTTCAGCAACGTGCCATCCATCGAAAAGTGCTCGTCGCTGATCAGCTCGCGCATTCGCACCAGCAGCACGGTGTGCTCGAAGAATTGCTGGGCGATCGCCTCATCAAACAACCGCTCATGGTTGAACGAGAACGTCGAGTGATCCCGCACCGGATCGTCCACGTTGAGCCCGACGAACCAGCGGAACAGCAAATTGTAGTTGAGTTGCTCCATCAGCAGCCGCTCGCTGCGCACGCTGTAGACCACCTGCAGCAGGGCGGCTCGCAGCAGACGTTCCGGCGGAATCGACGGTCGGTCGCCTTCGGCGTAACGCATCGCCAGGACGCCGTCGAGTTCATCCAGGATGCCGCCCACCTGCACACGCAATTTGCGGATCGGATGACCACTCGGCATACGGTATTCCACGGATACATATGAAAACATGCCAAGCTACTGGACGTCAGGACTGCGCATCGGGGGCGCTCTGCGATTGAGAGCAAGCTATAACCGCGATGACGCGTCGGAGCTTCTCAACAGCTTGCCAGTGCTGAGGTGGCGCACGATATGAAAACCAATATATCCGGCACCGCTGCAAACCAATACTCTCATTGGAGATACCTTTTTATTGGCTAGTAGATGAAAAGTGTCACAGCCATCCGCTCATCCGCACGCGCGTTACGGAAAATCAGGCCAAAACTTGTTCAAGCTCTGGAATGATCTTGAACAGATCGCCGACCAAGCCAAAATCAGCAATTTCGAAGATGGGTGCTTCGCCATCTTTGTTGATCGCGACGATGATACCAGCGTCCTTGATGCCGGTGAGGTGCTGGATGGCGCCGGAGATGCCGATAGCCATGTACAGCTCGGGGGCGATGATCTTGCCGGTCTGGCCGACCTGCAGGTCGCTGGGTACGTAGCCAGCATCCACCGCGGCGCGCGAGGCGCCGACGGCGGCGCCGATCCTGTCGGCGAATTTGAAGATGATGTCGAAGTTCTCCTTCGAGCCGACGCCGCGGCCGCCGGAGACAACCTTGCTGGCGCTCTGCAGGTCCGGGCGATCGCTGCTGCCCTGCTTCAGCTCGACGAAGCGGGTATGCGTGGGCAGCACTGCATCGACGGTGATCGCTTCGATCGGTGCGCTGTTGACGCCGGTGAGGGCTGCCGGCCATGAAGCCGAGCGGATCGTGGCGACCACGGTGTGGGTGGCGTCGGCCTCGACGGTGATGATCGCGTTGCCGGCGTAGATCGGGCGCTTGAAGGTGTACGCAGCCTCGACGCTCATCACGTCGCTGACCTGGGCCACGCCGAGCAGGGCGGCGACGCGCGGGGCGACGTCCTTGCCGAACGTGGTGGAAGGCACGAATACATGGCTGTAGCCGGCCGCGGCCTTGGCGATCTGCGGCGCCAGGATGGCGGCCAGTGGGTGGGCGTTCTCGGGGCGGGCGACGGTGAGCACGCGGCTCACGCCGTCGATCTTCGCCGCTTCGGAGGCAATCGCGTCGACGCTGTCGGCTAGCACCAGTACGTCGATCGCTTCGCCTTTCACCGCAGTGGCGGCGCTCACGGCGCGCGCGGTGGAGGAGTTGAGTTTGCCGCCGAGGTGCTCGGCGATGACCAGGATCTTGCTCATGTGTGTCTCCGAAGCTTTTGTTGTAGGAGCCCGCTTGCGGGCGATGCTTCTGCTCTGGACCTCGGAAGGAAGAGCATCGCCCGCGAGCGGGCTCCTACATGCGGGAATGAGGATTACAGCAGGCCTTTCTGCTTCAGTGCGGCGACCAGCTCGGCCGCGTCCTTCACCATGACACCCTTGCTGCGCTTGGCCGGCGCGGCGTAGTGCGTGGTCTTCAGGTGGCCGTGCGACTCGACACCGAGTGATCCGAGCTCGATCGTGTCGATCGGCTTGGACTTCGCCTTCATGATGTCCGGCAGCTTGATGAAGCGCGGCTCGTTCAGGCGCAGGTCGGTGGTGATCACCGCCGGCAGTTCCGCTTCGATCACTTCCAGGCCGGCGTCGATCTCGCGGGTTACCGTGGCCTTGCCATCGGCAATCTCGACCTTGCTGGCGAACGTGGCCTGCGGGCGATCCCACAGCGCGGCGAGCATCTGGCCGGTCTGGTTGGCGTCGTCGTCGATCGCCTGCTTGCCCAGGATTACCAGGCCCGGCTGCTCCTTCTCGATCAGCTTGAGGAACACGCGGGCGGCGGTCAGCGGCTGCACGGCGTCGCTGGCGACCACGTGGATCGCGCGGTTCGCACCCATCGCCAGGCCGTTGCGCAGGTGCGCGGTGAGGTCGGCCGGGCCGATGCCGACCACCACCACTTCCGTGGCCACGCCTTTCTCGCGCAGGCGCAGCGCCTCTTCCAGCGCGATGTCGTCGAACGGGTTGGCGGACAGCTTGACGCCGTCGGTGACCACGCCGCTGCCGTCGGGCTTGACCTGGATGCGCACGTTGTAGTCCACGACGCGTTTGTAGCCGACCAGAATTTTCATCGGTGATTCCTGTCTCGTTGGCCGCCCCGGCAGGGGCTCGAAATCGCCATTCTAACCGGCATCGAACAATCGTACGAATTGGACGGTTCTGCGGCGTTGCGACGCAGCGCAGCGGTCAGCCGCTGCGTCGCGCGTACGGTGGATGTCGCCGGCGCCGCTGCGGCGAGGCCGAGCGGGCTGGCCGCGCTGGCTGCGGTGAAGCCGCGGGCGCGGCTGTGCGTTCCGGTATGATGCCGCGATGCCGGGTCGGCCGGCATGTGGCGGTATCGATGGCGTCCCCGTGGTCACCCGACTTGAGCAGGGTCGCCCGCGACAACGAGTGAACATGACGCGGCCTCGCTTTTCCATCGTGCTTTGCACTTACAACGGAGCTGCTTACCTGCAGCCGCAGCTGGAAAGCCTGCTGGCGCAGACGCGTCTGCCCGACGAGATCGTGATCGGCGACGACGGTTCGGCCGATGCCAGCATGAATATGCTGCATGTGTTCGCGCAGCGTGCGCGCAAGGCCGGCATCGCAGTAGAGCTGCGGCGTAACCGGGACACTCTCGGTTATGTCGGCAACTTCTCCGCGGGCTTGCGGGCTGCCGAGGGCGAGGTGTTGTTCCTCTGCGACCAGGACGATGTATGGCGCGCCGACAAGCTGGCGCGGATGGCCGCCAGGTTCGAGCAGGATCCCTCGCTATCGCTGCTGCACAGTGACGCGCGGCTGGTGGATGCGCAGGGCGGCTCGCTGCAGTGTTCGCTGTTCGAGGCACTGCAGATGACGCCGCAGGAGAAGCAGGCCATTCACGACGGCCACGCGTTCGAGGTGGTTCTGCGGCGCAGTTTCGCGACCGGCGCCACCGCGGCGTTGCGGCGTAGCCTGGTCGAGTTGGCGCTGCCGGTGGAAACGGGCTGGATCCACGACGAATGGTTGACCGCGGTGGCAGCGGCGACCGGTCGGGTCGACTTCATCGACGAGCCGCTGATCGACTACCGCCAGCACGACGCCAACCAGATCGGCATGCGCAGGCGCACGCTGGCGATGAAGTGGCGGGATCTGCTGCTTCCGCGTGGTCGCCTGCTGTCCGACGAGGCGCTGCGCCTGCGGCGACTGGAGGCGTTCCTGGCGCGGGGCGAATTCCGTGGCAGCGCCGAACGTGTCGCGCAGGTGCACCACAAGTCCAGCCATTTCGATCGGCGCGTGGCGATCGGCCGCCTGCCACGGCTGCGGCGCCTGCCGGCGATCATGCGGGAGGCGCGCAGCGGCTGCTATCGCCGCTACGGCACCGGCGGCCGCTCGATGTTGCGGGATCTGCTGCGGCATGACTGAGATTTCCGTCAGCGGCATCTGTGCGGTGATCGTGAGCTATCAGCCCGATCCGGCGGCGATCGCCGACCTGCTCGGCAGGGTGATGCCGCAGGTCGGCGCCGTGGCGCTGGTCGACAACGCCAGCGGCGGCGACTGGCAGGCGGCGATCGGTGAACTGCTGGCCGCCCATGGCGGGGCGTTGCTGGGCCAGCCGCGCAACATTGGACTGGCCGCGGCGCAGAACGTCGGCATCGACTGGGCGCGCGCACGCGGCTTTCGCCATGTGCTGCTGCTGGATCAGGACAGCGAGCCGGGCGCCGACATGGTGGCTGCCCTGTGGCGGGCGCTGCAGGTGCTGTCCGCAGCCGGCAAGGTGGCCGCGGTGGGGCCACGCTTCCATGACCCGCGCGAGCACCGCGACGCACCCTTCGTGCGCATCGGTTTCCCGCTGAACCGCAAGCAGTGGTGTGCTGCCGATACGCCATCCGTCGCATGCGATTTCCTGATCAGCTCGGGGATGTTGATTCCGTTGGCCGTGTTGGATCGGGTGGGCCCGATGGACGCAGGCTTGTTCATCGACAACGTGGATCTGGAATGGGGTTTTCGCGCGCGGGCGCAGGGCTATGCGCTGCATGGCGTATGTGCGGCGACCATGTATCACCGTCTCGGCGACGGCCGCCGTGCGCTGCCGTTCGGCCGCGGGCGGATCGTGGTGCATGGTTCGCTGCGGTTGTACTACATGATGCGCAATCGCCTGTTGCTTTACCGGTTGCCGCACACGCCGCGGACATGGGTTGCGCAGGATCTGCCAAGGGTGTTGGCCAAGTTGTTCCTGTTCGGCGTGCTGGTCGGCCCGCGCTGGCGCAACCTGCGTTGCATGCTGCGCGGCCTGCACGACGGCCTGCGGGGCCGGCGTGGGGCGTGCCCGGACGAGCTTTCCGGATACGGCTGAGCGCGAGACTGCGACTGCTTACAGGTTCTGGTAATTCGGCCCCGAACCACCCTCCGGCGTGACCCAGGTGATGATCTCGTACGGGTCCTTGATGTCGCAGGTCTTGCAGTGCACGCAGTTGGCGGAATTGATCTGCAGGCGCTTGCCGTGCGGGGCGCTGGCGTCGGCCACCATCTCGTAGACGTTGGCCGGGCAGAAGCGGGTGCAGGGGTTGTCGTATTCCTCGACGCACCTGGTGGCGCAGATGTCGGTGTCGGCCACCTTGAGGTGCACGGGCTGGTCCTCGTCGTGCTCGGTGGCGGCGAAGTAGACGCCGGCCAGGCGGTCGCGCGGTGGCAGCGCGCGCTGCACGTAGTCGCGCTTGGGCTCTTCGTACTCGCCGAGCTTGTGCAGGCTGGACCAGTCGGGCTTGTTCTTCAGCGTCCACGGCGACAGCCCGCCGGTGGCGGTTTCCCAGGCGGCGTTGAGCATGCCGAACCACAGCCCCTTCTTGAACGCGGGCTTGATGTTGCGCACCTTCCGCAGCTCGGCCATCGCTGCCGAGCTGCGCAGCTTCGCATCGAAGCCGGTGGCGTCGAGGCCGTTGGCGGCGAGGTGCTCGGCGGCGAGCATGCCGCTCCTGATCGCCTGGTGGGTGCCTTTCACCTTCGGCACGTTGAGCAGGCCGGCGGTGTCGCCGATCAAGAGCGCGCCGGGCATCTCGCATTTCGGCAGCGACTGCCAGCCGCCGGTGACGATCGCGCGCGCGCCGGCGGAGAGGATGCTGCCGCCTTCCAGCAGTGGCAGGTTCATCGGGTGGTTCTTCCACTGCTGGAACGCTTCCCACGGCTGGTACTTCGGGTCGCGGTAGTCGAGCCCGCTGACGTAGCCGAGCGCGATGCGGTCCTGGTCCAGGTGGTACATGAAGCTGCCGCCGTAGGTGTGCGTGTCGGCCGGCCAGCCGAAGCTGTGCACGATCTTGCCCGGGGTGACGCGGCCGGGCGGCAGCTGCCACAGCTCCTTGATGCCGATCGAGTAGCCCTGCGGGTCGCTGTCCTTGTCCAGCGCGTAGCGCTTGATCAGCCGCTTGGTGAGGCTGCCGCGCGCGCCTTCGGCCAGCACGGTGACCTTGGCCTTGATGTCGATGCCCTGGGTGTAGCCGGCCTTGTGCGAACCGTCCTTCGCCACGCCCATGTCGCCGATGCGCACGCCGGCGACCGAACCGTGCTCGTCATAGATGTTGTCGGCGGCGGCGAAGCCGGGGAACACGTCCACGCCCAGCGCCTCGGCCTGCGGCGCCAGCCACGCGCACATCGCGCCCAGCGAGACGATGAAGTTGCCGTGGTTCTTCATGCCCGGCGGCACCATCATCTTGCACCCGCCGGTTTTGCTGAGCAGCCAGAACTCGTCCTCGCCGGCCGGCACGCAGATCGGCGGCGGGTTGGCGCGCCAGCCCGGCAGCAGCGCGTCCAGCGGCTGCGGCTCGATCACCGCGCCGGACAGGATCTGCGCGCCGATGGTCGAGGACTTCTCGATCACGCACACGCTCGTGTCCGGCTTCAGCTGCTTCAGGCGGATCGCGAACGACAGGCCGGCCGGGCCGGCACCGACCACGACGACGTCGTATTCCATGGTTTCGCGTTCGCTCATGGCGGACTCCCTGGAGCTGGGTGGCGGCGCAGGTGCTTGCCGTGCGCGCAGGTATGGGTCAGGTCGCCATTGTCCGTTTTCGCGCGCCGTGCGGCAACGCGTGCTGCGCTACCGCTTGCAATCGTTTCACCGGAGGCGGTGATAATCGGGCCAAGCCAAGGGAGCGTTCATGAATTCGATGCCGCCGATCGCCGATCTCGACCTGCGTCGCGCCTCGCTGTGCCAGTTGCTGCACTGGCTGGCGGCGGGCCGCGTGCAGCCGCAGGCGCTGGCCGACGTCTACCAGCAGGCCATCGAGCGGATCGATCCGCAACTCCATGCTTACGTGGACCAGCGTTCGGGCCTGGTGCAGGATCAGGCGGCACTGGCCGAACGGCGCCGCCGCGACGGCGTGATCGGCCGGCTCGACGGTATTCCGATCGCGCTGAAGGACAACTTCGACATCGCCGGCTGGCCCACCCGGGTCGGCCTGCCCGGCCGCGGCAAGCCGGTACGCGAGGATGCCCACGTGGTGGCGCGGCTGCGCGCGTCCGGTGCGGTGCTGCTGGGCAAGACCAACATGGACGAGGGCGCGCTGGGCGCGGTCACCGACAACCCGCACTTCGGCGCCACCCACAACCCGCACCGGCACGGCTATACCGCCGGCGGTTCCTCCGGCGGTGCGGCGGCCGCGGTGGCCGCAGGTCTGGCGGTGGCGGCGGTCGGTTCGGACAGCCTCGGCTCGATCCGCATCCCGGCCAGCTATTGCGGCGTGTATGCGTTGAAGCCCACCCACGGCGAGATCTCCGCGCGCGGCCTGGTGCCGGCGGCGCGCCGGCTCGACGCGGTCGGTTTGCTGGCGCGCAGCGCCGACGACCTCACCGTGCTGCTGCAGGTACTGGCCGGCTACGACGCCGACGATGCGCGTTCGCGCCGGCGCCGGGTCGCGTTCGCGCTGCCGGACTGGGAGCCGGGCAACCTGCGAGCGGGGCTGCTGCCGGACCTGGCCGCGGTCGGCGTGCAGCCGGAAGTGATCGAGGTGTTCGAGGCGGCCATGGCGAAATTGCCGCATGCGCTGGGCGACCGCCGCACGGTCGACTTCGCCGACTGGGATTTCGCGCGCACCCGCCGCGCCGGCCTGCTCCTGATGGAGGCGGAGATGCTCGGCACCTTCGCCGCGGACCTGGCCGATAGCAGGCGCCCGGTGTCGGAACGTTTCCGCCGTCTGCTCGGCTACGCCGCCGGCAAGAGTGCGGCCGACTACGCGGTGGCCGATCGCGTGCTCGACGCGGCCACCCTGAAGATGCGCCGGCTGTTCGCCCAGGTTGACGTGCTGGTGCTGCCGACCACGCCGCAGGGCGCGTTCCCGCTGGACGGCCCGGTACCCGATTCGCAGGCCGACCTGACCAGCTTCGCCAGCCTGGCCGGTTGCCCGGCGGTGAGCCTGCCGATGGGCATGCTGCCGAACGGCATGCCGGTGGGCCTGCAACTGGTCGGCGCGCGCGGCTCGGACCTGCGCCTGCTGGAGCTGGCCTCGGTGTGCGCGGCCACGCTGGATGCCGAGCCGACGTACCCGGCGATCGCCTGAGCGCATCCATACCGTGGCGCGAGGGCGCCCGCATATGCCGCACGCGCAGGCGACTGCCGATCGAGATTATTTCGGAACCCCGCCGGTGTTCGCGTAACATGGCCGGATGACCGGCGCGCGGTGGCGCGCCGCGCAAGGCCAGCCTGGGTTCCACGCATGAACATCGACAACATACCGGCGCGCTCGCACCTGGACGATCTGGAAGCGGAGAGCATCCACATCTTCCGCGAGGTGGCGGCCAGCTTCCGCCATCCGGTGATGCTGTATTCGATCGGCAAGGATTCCTCGGTGCTGCTGCACCTGCTGCGCAAGGCGTTCTACCCGGCGAAGCCGCCGCTGCCGCTGCTGCACGTGGATACCACCTGGAAGTTCCGCGAGATGATCGCGTTCCGCGAGCGGGTGGCGGCGAGCGGCGACGTGCAGGTGCTGGTGCACATCAACCAGGACGGCGTGCGCCAGGGCATCTCGCCGCTGACCCACGGCGCCACCGTGCATACCGACGTGATGAAGACCCAGGCGCTGAAGCAGGCGCTGGACCAGTACGGCTTCGATGCGGCGATCGGCGGTGCGCGGCGCGACGAGGAGAAGTCGCGCGCGAAGGAGCGCGTGTTCTCGTTCCGCAACGGGCAGCACCGCTGGGACCCGAAGCGCCAGCGCCCGGAGTTCTGGCACACCTACAACACGCAGATCCGCCAGGGTGAGAGCGTGCGCGTGTTCCCGCTGTCCAACTGGACCGAGATGGACGTGTGGCTGTACATCCGTCGCGAAGGCATCCCGGTGGTGCCGCTGTACTTCGCCGCGCCGCGCCCGGTGGTGGCGCGCGACGGCGCGCTGATCATGGTGGACGACGAGCGCTTCACGCTGCGCGAGGGCGAGGCGGTGGAAATGCGCGAAGTGCGCTTCCGCACGCTGGGCTGCTACCCGCTCACCGGCGCGGTGGCATCGTCCGCCGACACGCTGGACAAGATCATCGCGGAGATGGCCGACTCGCGCAGTTCCGAGCGGCAGGGCCGGGTGATCGACCACGACCCCACCGCCTCGATGGAGCGCAAGAAGCTGGAGGGCTACTTCTGATGGCCGCACCGACCGCATCCGCCATCACGGCTGCCGCCGCCGGCCAGGGCCTGCTGCGCTTCATCACCTGCGGCAGCGTGGACGACGGCAAGAGCACCCTGCTCGGCCGCCTGCTGTACGACGCCGGCACGGTGCCGGAGGACCAGCTCGCCGCGCTGGCGCGCGACAGCCGCC
>SCRF01000001.1 GCA_004322005.1 Rhodanobacter sp.
CGACTTCGGCGGCTGGGACATGCCGATCAACTACGGCTCGCAGATCGAGGAGCATCACGCGGTGCGCCGCGACGCCGGCATGTTCGACGTCTCGCACATGACCGTGATCGACCTGCACGGTGCGCGTACCCGCGAGTTCCTGCGCTACCTGCTGGCCAACAACGTGGACAAGCTCAAGGTGCAAGGCAAGGCGCTGTATTCGTGCATGCTGAACGAGCAGGGCGGGGTGATCGACGACCTGATCGTGTATTTCCTGGGCGAGGAGTTTTTCCGGCTGGTGGTCAACGCCGGCACCCGGGCCAAGGATCTGGCCTGGATCGAGCAACAGGCGAAGGCGTTCGACGTGCAGGGAAGCACTAGTGTCGCGGGAGGCAGGAAGCCGGGAGCGACCGACGTGCAGGGAAGCACTAGTGTCGCGGGAGGCAGGAAGCCGGGAGCGACCGACGTGCAGGGAAGCACTAGTGTCGCGGGAGGCAGGAAGCCGGGAGCGACCGACGTCGAAGTGAAGGAGCGGCCCGATTTCGCGATGATCGCGGTGCAGGGCCCGAACGCGCGCGCCAGGGTGCTCGGCCTGCTGCACGAGGTGGATCGCCCGCGCATCGAGCAGCTCGGCAAGTTTTCCGCCGCCGCCGCGCAGGGGCCGCACGGCATGCCGCTGTTCGTGGCGCGCACCGGCTACACCGGCGAGGACGGTTTCGAGATCATCGTGCCGGCCGAGCATGCCGTCGCCCTGTGGGAGGCGCTCAGGGCCACCGGCGTGGCGCCGGCCGGTCTGGGTGCGCGCGACACGCTGCGGCTGGAGGCCGGCATGAACCTGTATGGCCAGGACATGGACGAGAGCGTCTCGCCGTGGGAGGCGAACCTGGGCTGGACCGTCGCGCTGGACGAGGGCCGTCATTTCATCGGGCGCGCGGCGCTGGAGGCGCAGCAGGCGGCCGGCGTGAAGCGGGTGATGGTGGGCGTGGTGCTGGACGAGAAAGGCGTGCTGCGCCACGGCCAGCCGGTGCTGACCGCGAACGGCGCGGGCGAGATCCTCTCCGGCAGCTTCGCCCCCACGCTGAACAAGGCAGTGGCGTTCGCGCGCATCCCGGCCGGCGAGCCGGGCGATATCCGGGTCGCCATTCGTGGCCGCGAGCTGCCACTGCGGCGGGTGAAGTATCCGTTCGTGCGCGACGGCAAGCCCTGCGCCGGGATCTGAGCCGGGCTGCCTTGCATCTTCCCGACACGTATTGCGTTGCCGTGGATGCGGCTAGAATCACCCCCATTCCTGACTGACTCAAACCAACAACTGGACCCGATCATGAGCGATATTCCTGGCGATCTGAAATTCCTCAAGTCCCACGAGTGGGCCCGCGTCGAAGACGATGGCCTGGTTCGCGTGGGCATCTCCGACCATGCACAGCAGCAGCTCGGCGACCTGGTGTACGTCGAGCTGCCGGAAGTGGGGTCCAGCGTAAAGGCCGGCACCGGCGTCGCGGTGGTGGAGTCGGTGAAGGCCGCCTCGGACATCTACTCGCCGGTGTCCGGCGAGATTGTCGAGGTCAACGAGGCGCTCAACGACAAGCCGGAGATCATCAACGAGGACGCCTACGAGGAAGGCTGGATCTTCCTGGTCCGCCCCAGCGACCGCGATGAGCTGGACGAGTTGCTGGACGCGAATGCCTACGAAGATCTGGTCGAGAGCGAAGATCACTGAGTCGTCTTCGGCAGTTGCCTGATCCCGACGGCCGCCTGCGCGGCCGTCGTCGTATTCGCAGGTTCCACCTGATCGGCGCCCCTCGAACAATCCCGATTCAGCTCGCAATGGCTGTCCGGATGCCGGAAATTCGCCTCGTTGCAGAGGCATGCCGCACGGAATATTTCTCCACGAGTTACGAGGCATTTGTCCTGAATCCCATGCGTGCCAAGGCTTCAGGGGATATGCGTGAATAGGAGAAATATTTCATATAGAAGTATAGACGTCCAAATGAATATTGCCGAGTTTGGCCGCCAGCCCTTGCCGCAACGGCTTCCGGCATGAACGGACGGGACGCGGCGCCTCGATCCCATGCGTAAAATCAATTGACAGCAGAAATAAGCAGGGATAGCTTTCGCAGCAGATCACGGGGATTGCGCTTCATGGCAACAGCAAAATTCATCAAGCCTTATGTCGAGCACGGAGAAAAGGCCAATGCAGTACGCAAGATAACGGTCTCCATCCCGCTGCATGTTCTGCGGCGTCTTTCCGATCTGCGCACCCACCGTCAAGTCAACAATCTTCGGCACGCTACCAACAGCGACTTGTTGGTCGAAGCGTTCCTGCACGCTTTTACTGGGCAACCACTGCCAACTGATGAGGAGCTGAGACGAACCATGGCCACTGCCAAGAAATCCACTGCAAAGAAACCGGCCGCGAAAAAAGCCGCCGCCAAGAAATCCACCGTGAAGAAGGTTGCCGCCAAGAAACCGGTAGCCAAGAAGCCGGTCGCCAAGAAAGCCGCCGCCAAGAAGGCTGCTGCCAAGAAGCCGGCGGCCGCCAAGAAAGCGGTCGTGAAGAAAGTCGCTGTCAAGAAGGTTGCCGCCAAGAAGCCGGCCGCCAAGAAAGCTGCACCGGCCAAGGTGGTGAAAGCCACCAGGACCTCCAAGAAGTAAGCTGCAAGACCTACACCAAAAAATACGTGTCCGAATTCTTTCCCCGCGGTGCCCAGCGCGGGGAAAGCGCTCCAAGAAGACTTCGTCCCGGCCTGTCCGGGACGTTTCGTTTGCGGGGTTCGCCATCGCGGGCCCGCGCCTTGAATCGCCCGATTTGCTGAACCGCTTCATTGGCGCTACCTTTCGCACATCCGCGCCGCGGCGAGTCCGGGGACTCGCCGCTCCTGGATCGACAGGGGGAAAAAGCGCGGGTATCTGTCGACACTCAGCGAGAGACCATGGATACCCGAAATCTATTTGTTGCACGCCGGCACATGCGCGGGGCCGCCAGGTCCGTGGTCGTTGCCGTGGTAGCCGTGTTCGCACTGCTCATCATCGCCGCCTGGTTCCTGATCATCGAGCCGCATATGGAACTGGTCATGACCGAGAACGGCGGCCATCCCTCCACGCCGATATCCGCAGCGACACCGGCGACGCCGCCACCGGTGGATGTGGCGGCGATGGACGTCAATCAGCTCCTGTCCGAGGCGCGCAAGGCGATGACTGCGCAGCGCTATCTGGCGCCGGCCGGCAACAATGCGTTCGAGTTCTATCTGAAAGTCCTGCAGAAGCAGCCGGGCAACCGGGTGGCTACCGACGCATTGCGCGAAACCTTCCCGTTTGCCGCCAACTCGGCAGAGCAGGCCATCAATACGCGCGATTTCAATGAAGCCCAGCGCCAGATCGACCTGCTTGCCCAGGCCGACCCCACCAACTTCACGCTGACCATCCTGCGCTCCAAGCTGGATGCCCAGCGCAAGCTGCTCGACAAGCAGCAGCAACAGACGCTCGATCAGCAGAAGGCGCAACAGCTGGCGACCGAGAAAGCCGCTGCGGAAAAACTGGCGGCCGACAAACTGGCGGCGCAGCAAAAGGCGCAGCTGGCCGAGCAGCAAAAGACGAAGCCGGCAGCGACGCAGTCGCGTCAGGCGGCAGCGGGCGCAACCGCTGCGAACGAAGGCGGCCCCGCAGGTACTGCGAACAACGCAGGCGCTGGCCAGAACAGCGAAGCGGTACTGGTGGCGGGTGCGGCTCCGAGATATCCCCGCGCAGCGCTGCGCGCACGCCGAAGCGGCTGGGTGGTGGTGTCGTTCACGATCGAACCGGACGGTCGGACCAGCCATGTCACTGTGGTGAGCGCCGAGCCGCGCCGGGTTTTCGACCGCGCCGCGATGGATGCCGTGAACCACTATCGCTTCAAGCCGGCGATGAGGAATGGCGTGGCGGTCTCCACTCAGCGGCAGCAGAAGATCCAGTTCAATCTCTGATTGCCACCACCCCGACCCTCCCCTGCGAGCAGGGGGAGGGAGAGCTTTCTTACTGGTCGCGGTGCGCCCGGTGGCGAGCCCGGCCCCGCTTTTTCGGGGCGGCGCGTTGCGGAACGGGGCGGTGTTCGAGGCCGGTCCAGTCCACATGCGGCAGACCGAGAAGCTCATCGAACACCATCGGCATCAGTCCGCCGGGAACCGGTCCGGTGGAGTTCCACAGCGTGACCACGCCAACGTTGTACTTCGGGAAAAAACCGATCATGGTGCGGTAACCGGCCACCGCGCCGGCATGGTAGATCAGGGTTTCGCCGGCATACCGGTATACCCGCCAGCCCAGTGCATAGTAGGCGGAGGTCAGTCGTTTGCGGCGCCATGGACTGGCATACAGTTCGCTCGGCGTCGAGACGCCGGGGGTGTGCAGCACCTTGAGCAGTGAGGGCGACAGCACGTCCGGGCGACCGCCCATCTGTGCGATCAGCCATTTTTCCATGTCGCGCAGGCTGGCGTTGACGCCGGCTGCCGGTGCCACCCGGTAATAGGTTTCATTGGGTTCGAACGGAACCCAGCCGTGGCCCGAGGCGCGATGCGGGTGGGCCCAGCTCTTGCTGGACTCGAGCGCGGCGCGACCGTAACTGGCGGTGGTCATGCCCAGCGGATAGAACAGGCGCTTGTCGACCTGGTGGTAGAAGAAATCCCCGGTGCGCGCGAAGATCACGTCGCCGATCATGCCGAAGGCGACGTTCTGGTAGCCATAGCACTGACCCACGCCGCAGGCCAGGTTGACCTCGTCGAGCTTGCGCACCAGCTCTTCGTAGGGAATGTCGTCCTCGAGCATGCGGTCATAGGTGTTGCGCGGCAGACCCAGCCGCTGCCCCATGATGTCGCCGACGGTCGCCTGGTCGGCAGCCTTCATGTTCTTCAGCTTGAAGTAGGGCAGCACGTCGACCAGCTTGGTGTCCCAGCTCAACTTGCCGTCGTCGACCAGCAATCCGGTAAGCGCGGTGGCAAACGCCTTGGACAGCGAGGCGAGCCGGAACACGGTGAATGGCGTAACCGGCTGCCGGGTGGCGGTATCGGCATAACCGACGGTGCGTTCGAACACGACCTTGTCGTCGAGCACCACGGCGGTGGCCAGGCCGGCAACCGCATGGCGCTCGGCGAGCAGGTTCAGCCAGTGCCGATAGTCGGCCAGGGTTTGCTTGACGCGTGCCGGCGGCAGGGCTTGCGTCGTACTGACTTTCTTGACGGCTGGGCGTGGTGCAGGTTCGGCGGGACTTGCGCAGACCGGTGAGCAGGCCACCCCCAAGGCACCTGCGAACAGCAGAAAAAACTTTTGAAACGACATGATAATCTGGCGTGGTTCCGGCGTGGGCTACGCTGCAAGGAAAAGGAATATACCGATGGCTCTGATCATTTTTCTGGTTGTTGTCCTGCTGATTGTCTTGTACTTCGTGGCGATCTACAACGGATTGGTCACTTCACGGAATGCTTACAAAAATGCCTTCGCGCAGATCGATGTGCAGCTTACTCGCCGGCATGATCTGATTCCGAACCTGGTGGAAACCGCCAAGGGTTACCTCGCCCACGAACGTGGAACCCTGGAGGCGGTGGTGCAGGCGCGCAATGCGGCAGTCAGCGGGCTGGCCGGTGCCAAGGCCAATCCCGGCGATCCGGCCGCGATGCAGCAACTTGCCGGCAGCGAAAATGCCTTGACCCAAAGTCTGGGCCGTCTGTTCGCGCTGAGTGAGGCGTACCCGGATCTGAAGGCCAATCAGACCATGATGCAGCTCTCGGAGGAATTGACCTCCACCGAGAACCGGGTCGCCTTCGCGCGTCAGGCCTACAACGATTCGGTGATGACCTACAACAACCGGCGCGAGGTGTTCCCCGCTTCGTTCGTGGCCGGCAGCTTCGGCTTCGCCGCCGCCGAACCGCTGCAGATCGAGGACCCGGCCGTGCGCGCCGCACCGAAGGTTTCCTTCACCTGAAGACCGTTGCATCGCGGCCGCGGCCGCGATGCACATGCTCAGCCGGAGCCTCCATGGATTTCTTTGCGCAACAGGCGCGCGTGCGCGGCAGCAGTCGACGGCTGGTGGCGCTGTTCGTGCTGGCGGTGGTCGCGATCGTGACCGCGATCGATGCCGTGGTGTGGTTCACCATGGGTCACCACCCGGCGCCCGGCGAACCGGCATCGTCCAATCTGCCGCTGCTGTTCGCCAGCAGCCTCGCGGTGCTGGCGGGTATCGGGTTCAGCTCGCTGTTCCGCATCATGAGCCTGTCCGGCGGCGGCAAGGCGGTCGCCGAAAGTGTCGGCGGCGTGCCGGTGCCCGTCGATACCCGCGATCCGCAACTGCGCCAGCTGCGCAACGTGATCGAGGAAGTGGCGATCGCCTCCGGGGTACCGGTACCGGACATCTACCTGATGGCCGACGAGCCCGGCATCAATGCATTCGCGGCCGGTTATTCGCCCTCCGACGCGGCGGTGTGCGTGACCCAGGGCTGCCTGGACAACCTCAGTCGCGATGAACTGCAGGGTGTCGTCGCGCACGAATTCAGCCATGTGCTGAACGGCGACATGCGGCTCAACATCCGGCTGATGGGATTGCTGTTCGGGATCCTGGTGCTTTCCGTGGTCGGTCGCCAGGTGATCTGGTTCGGCGGTGGCCGCAGCAACCGCCGCGATGGCGGTGGCGGCCAGGTGTGGATGATCGGCCTGGCACTGATCGTGGTTGGCTATATCGGCTATTTCTTCGGGCGCCTGATCCAGGCTGCTGTCGCGCGCTCGCGCGAATCGCTGGCCGATGCCTCGGCAGTGCAGTTCACCCGCCAGACCGACGGCATCGCCGGTGCGTTGAAGAAGATCGCGATCCTCAGCGAGGGTTCCGAACTGCAGGCGGTCAGGAAGCACGAAGTGGCGCACATGCTGTTCGGCGAGTCCGAGCCATTCAATGCGCTGTTCGCCACCCATCCACCGTTGCTCGAGCGCATCCGTGCACTGGAACCGGGTTTTCGCGAGGAAGAGCTGGCTCGGCTGGCCGCATCGATGCAGCAAGCTGCGGCAGCGCCACCCGCCGCGACGACAACGCCGAAGCCCGGCGGGCCGTCGGGCATGCCGGGCATGGCGATGCCTCCGGTGCTGCCTGCCGTGCTGGCTGGAGCCGCCGCGGCTGCCGGCAGTCCGACCGCAGCAGCCGGCTTCCAGCGAGCCGCCGCGGTGCATCAGTCGATGCCGGCAGCATTGAGTGAGGCCGTAAAGCAGCCCGAATCCGCGCTGGCGGTGATGCTGGCGCTGGCGCTGTCACTGCAGGCCGAACTGCAGCCGGCGCAGCGGCGTATCGTTGCCGATGCGTTTGGCGATGACGTGCAACAGGTGGTGCAGACGATGGTTGGCGAAGTGGAAGCGCTGCCGCCGATCGCGCGCCTGCCGCTTGTCGCGATGGCGTTTCCGGTGTTGAAGCAGCTGTCGGACGGACGTCAGCAGACCCTGCTGGACACACTCGACGCCCTCGTCAAGGTCGATGGCAGGGTCGACCTCAACGAGTATTGCCTGGCCCGGTTGCTGCGCCTGCAGTTGCAGGAGGCCCGGCAGCCCCGCCGCACGCCCATCGATGGCCTGAAGAAACTTCCGGCCTGTCGTGACAGCGTGATCCTGGTCTGCACGGTTGTCGCGGCGGCTGGTTGTTCCGACGAAGCCAGTGCGCGTCGTGCCTGGTTGTTGGCGATGCAAAACGCCTTTCCCGGTGAGGCGATCGAGTGGACGCCGCCGCCCGCGGCGTGGCAGGCACCGTTCGAGCGCGCGCTCGATGACCTGGACGGTTTGATGCCGATGGCCAAGGAGCTGGTGATCCAGAGCCTGGCCCGCGCCATTGATGCCGATGGCATGGTCAGCGTGGAAGAGGCCGAATTGCTGCGGGTGATCTGCGCCAGCCTGCACTGCCCGGTACCCGCATAAGATCGGCTTTTGGGCGTAGGGGACGGAGGCAGTTAAGTTGCAACTTAACTGCCTCCGTCCCCGTTAAGTAAGTTAAGTCGGCCTCCGTCCCCGTTAAGTAAGGCACTCGCCCGCTCGGCGATCATGATCGTCGGCGCGTTGGTGTTGCCGGTGGGCAGGCTCGGCATCACCGAGGCGTCGGCCACGCGCAGTCCCTGCACGCCGCGCACGCGCAGTTCGCTGTCGACCACCGCGCGCTCGTCCTTGCCCATGCGGCAGCTGCCGACCGGGTGGTAGATGGTTTCGGCCTTGCGGCGGATGAAGTCGGCGTAGTCGGCGTCGGTGTCGAGTGCGCGTTCGGGGAACACCGGCTCGCCGCGATACGGGTCGAACGCGCGCTGGGCGAGGATCTCGCGCGACAGCCGCGCCGCCATGATCATCCGCTTCAGGTCGTGTCCTTCCGGATCGCTGAGGTAGCCGGCATGGATCGCGATCGGCTGGGCCGGATCGGCCGAGTGCAGGCGCAGCCGGCCGCGGCTGCGTGGGTGCAGGTAGCAGGCATGCACGGTGAAACCGTCGCCGGGCAGGCGATGGCGGCCATGGTCGTCCAGCAGCGCGGGCACGAAATGGAACTGCAGGTCGCAGCGCGCATCGTCGGCCAGCGCGCTGCGCACGAAGCCGCCGGCCTCGGCGATGTTGGAGCTGCCGGGGCCGTCGTGATGGCGCAGCCAGCGCACCGCCGTGGTCAGTTCGTTGAGGTGATCGTAGGTCAGCTTTTTCTGCTTGCTGCCGAACAGCGTGCAGATGTCCAGATGATCCTGCAGTTCGCCGCCGACATCGGGCAGGTCGGCGAGCACCGCGATGCCGTGCTCGCGCAGGTGATCGGCCGGTCCGATGCCCGACAGCATCAGCAGATGCGGCGTGTTGATCGCGCCGGCGGCGAGAATCACCTCGCCCGCTTCGATGCGCTCCGGGGCGTGGCGTCCGTGGCGCAGTTGTACGCCCACCGCGCGGCCGTGGTCGAACAGCACGCGCTCGACCAGCGCATGCGTGCGCACGCGCAGGTTTGCCCGATCGCGCACGGGCTTCAGATAGGCCGAGGCGGTCGAGCAGCGCCGGCCATCGCGCTGGGTTACCTGGTACAGGCCGAAGCCGGCCTGCCGGTCGCCGTTGAAATCGTCGTTGCGGGTGTGACCGGCGCTGACGCCGGCCTCGATGAAGGCGGCCGACAGCGGGTTGTGATGGCGCAGGTCCGCCACGCCCAGCGGACCGCCGACGCCGTGCAGCGGGCTGGCGCCGCGCGTGTTGTCCTCGCTGCGCAGGAACCACGACACCACCTGCTGCCAGGACCAGCGCGGATCGCCGCAAGCCTGCGCCCAGCGGTCGTAATCGGCCGGCACGCCGCGCACGTAGCACATCGCATTGATCGAGCTGGAACCGCCCAGCGTCTTGCCGCGCGGCCACCACAGCCGGCGCTGGTTGAGCGCGGGTTCCGGTTCGGTGTGGTAGTTCCAGTTCACGCTGCGCTGGTTGACCAGCCGCGCGAGGCCGGCGGGCATGTGGATCAACGGGCTCCAGTCGGACGGGCCGGCCTCGAGCAGCAGCACCCGCTTGCCGGCATCGGCGCTGAGCCGGTTGGCCAGCACGCAGCCGGCCGAGCCGGCACCCACAATCACGTAATCGTAGCTGTTCACGGGAGCCCCTGTGCCGCGCCGGGTGACGATGGACGCATGCTAGTCTTTTTGCGCCCCGAACTGGATGCGCCCGTGAGTCTGCCCCGTCACGCCGTCGCGGAACAAGCCGCCGCGCCAATGCTGCCGGCGCTGATCAATGTGGCGCTGGCGGGCACGGGGGTTGCCGCGCTGGCCACCGCAGTGGCGCGCCGCGCGGCTGGTCGCCCGATCTGGCTCCGGAACTGCCGGCGCCTGCCGGCGACGCGGATGCGGCTGCAGGTCGTCGCGGCGCAAAGCGGTAGGAGCCCACCCTGTGGGCGAATGCTCTTTGCGGACGTGCCAGCCAAAGCGTTCGCCCACAGGGTGGGCTCCTACGGACACATGCCCGCTCCGCAGGAGTACCGGGGTCAGCTGGTGATGTAGCGCTGCAGGTATTCGATCTCCTCGGCCTGCGCGTCGATCACGGCCTTGACCAGGTCGCCGATCGAGATCATGCCGACCACCTTCTCGCCCACGACCACCGGCAGGTGGCGTATGCGGCTGTCGGTGCACAGGCGCATGCAGTCGAACACATCGGTGTCCGGTCCGACCGTCAGCACATTGTCGGACATGATGTCGGCCACCGAGGTCTGGGCCGAGGAGCGGCCCTGCAGGATCACCTTTCGCGCGTAGTCGCGCTCGGAGATGATGCCGACCAGCCGTTCGCCGCGCATCACCAGCAGTGCGCCGACCCGGTGTTCGGCCATGTGCTTGATCGCCTCGAGCACCGGCTGATCCGGCGCGATCGAGAAGATCGCGCTGCCCTTGTTTTCCAGAAGATGCTTGACCTGGCGCATGCTGGGGTCTCCTGCCGGCCCGGGCGGGCCGCTGGACTGCGAGTCTAACCCCGACGCAAGGCTGGCGTGTAGTGAAGTCGTGAATCCGCGCGCGGCTGCCGCAGGTTCAACGAGGGCCCTGCGGCAGGCGTTGCTGCTCGATGAAATACAGCGGGCGGCGCTTGCTCTCGGCATAGTTGCGTCCGAGGTATTCGCCGATCACGCCCAGCGCCAGCAACTGCACGCCGCCCAGGAACAGGATCACCAGCATCAGCGTGGGATAGCCGCGCACCGGGTCGCCGTAGAGCACCGCCTTGACCAGCACCCACATGCCGTAGGCAAACGCCAGCACGGCCGACGCCAGCCCGACCCAGGTGGCCAGCCGCAGCGGCGCGGTGGAGAACGAGGTGATGCCCTCGATCGCCAGCTGGCCCAGGCGCCAGTAGTTCCATTTGGTGGTGCCGGCCTGGCGCGGCTCGCGCAGGTAGTGCACGGCGGTCTGCCGGTAGCCGATCCAGCTGAACAGGCCTTTCATGAAACGCTGGCGTTCGCGCAGCTGGCCCAGCGCGTCCAGCGCACGTCGCGAGAGCAGGCGAAAGTCGCCGGTGTCGCGGGGAATCGGGGTATCGGACAGGCGCTCCATGCTGCGGTAGAACGCCGCCGCGGTGAACCGCTTGAAGCCGCTCTCGCCTTCGCGCGCGCTGCGCGTGGCGTACACCACGTCGTAGCCGGCCCGCCATTGCTCGACCAGGGCGGGGATCAGTTCCGGCGGATCCTGCAGATCGGCGTCGATCACCACCGCCGCATCGGCCGTGACCTGATCGAGGCCGGCCGTCAGCGCCGCCTCCTTGCCGAAATTGCGCGAGAGTTTCAGCCCGCCGGTGCGCCGGTCGCCGGCGATCAGGGTCTCGATGATCGACCAGCTGTCATCGCGGCTGCCGTCGTCGACATACAGCACGTCGCAGTCCAGCGACATGCCGTCCAACACCTGGCACAGGCGCCGGTGGAACGTGGCCAGCACGGCCGATTCGTTGTAGGCGGGAACGACAATGGTCAGTTGCGACATGGGGGAACCAGCGTGAGAAGGGATCATGCTAACCAACCGCCGGCGGTCCGGCGAGTCCGGTGCCAGTGGTTCAATGCGGCGGGTGCGGCGGTGCGTGGCCGTCGATGTAGGCCGGGCCACCCAGGTGATCCATCTGCTGCTCGATCCAGCTGGCGCGGCGCAGCACATAGGCACTGGGCCGATCCACATGCATGCGGCGCGGGCTGGGCAGCACGGCCGCCAGCCGCGCGGCCTGTGCCGGGCTGAGCCGTGCCGGCGGGGTATGGAAGTACGCCTCGCTGGCGGCACCGACCCCGTAGATGCCATCGCCCAGCTCGGCGATGTTCATGTACACCTCGAGGATGCGCCGCTTCGGCCAGGTCAGTTCGATCAGTACCGTGAAATACGCCTCGAGTCCCTTGCGCACGAAGCTGCGGCCATTCCACAGAAACAGGTTCTTGGCGGTCTGCTGGCTGATCGTGCTGGCGCCGCGCAGGCGCTTGCCGTCGTCGGCCGCGTCGATGGCCTTGTCGATGGAACCGAAGTCGAAGCCGTGATGGTACGGAAATTTCTGGTCCTCGCCGGCGACCATCGCCAGCGGCACCCAGGGCGAGACCTGATTCCATGGCACCCAGTGCTGGCGCAGGTGAAAACCCGGTTCGCGATGCAGCCACGCATGCGCCTGACGCTCGATCATCACCGCCGAGGTCCAGGGCGGGACGAAGCGCAACAGCAGTACCGGCAGCCAGCTCAGCACCAGCCATGCCAGCACCAGGATGCGCAGTGAGCGCAGCAGGCGGGTCAGCCGGGGACGGCGAACGGGATTCGGCATGGCGGGCAGCGAGTGAGGGAAGTCCAAGTATAGGGGCGTTGCCACGACCCGAGGGTGCCCCCATCTGGATCGTCTTACCCCGAAAGAGTGCGACCATGGAAACCCTGCCGGCCGACGATGTGCTGCATCGCTTCTTGCTGGAACATGCCGGCGTGCGCGGCGCCCTGGTAAGGCTGGGGCCGGCATGGCGGGATGTGGCCGGCCGCGCCGATTATCCGCCGGCCGTGCGGGCGCTGCTGGGCGAGGCACTGGCCGCCAGCGCGCTGCTGACCGGCAACATCAAGCTGGACGGCGCGTTGTCGCTGGAGCTGAAAAGCGGCGGCGCGTTGCGGCTGCTGTTCACCGAATGCACCGACCAGGGCCGCTTGCGCGGTCTGGCGCGCTGGGCCGATCCGTTGCCGGAACCGCTGGAGCTCAACGCGCTGCCGGACGCGATCATGGCGATCACCATCGGCAATGTGGAGCGCGGCCAGCGCTATCAGGGCCTGGTCGATCTGCAGCAGGCCCGGCTGGCCGATGCGCTGGAGAATTATTTCATCCGGTCGGAGCAGCTGCCGGCGCGCATCCTGCTGGCCGCCAATGGGGATCACGCGGTCGGCCTGATGCTGCAGAAGCTGCCGGACGAAGGCGGCCGCGATGCCGCGGCGGATGACGAGGCATGGGACCGCGTCATGCACCTGACCGCCACGCTCG
This sequence comes from Rhodanobacter sp., assembly GCA_004322005.1. Taxonomy (GTDB): domain Bacteria; phylum Pseudomonadota; class Gammaproteobacteria; order Xanthomonadales; family Rhodanobacteraceae; genus Rhodanobacter. Next base: position 12,928 of record SCRF01000001.1, read on the forward strand.
GCGCTGCGGAGTTGCTGGGCAGCGTGCCGGAGCAGCTGCTGTACCGGCTTTACCATGAAGAGTCGGTGCGCCTGTTCGAACCGCGCCCGCTGGCTTTCGGCTGCAGTTGCAGTCGCGAGCGGGTGACCGCGATGCTGCGTTCACTGGGTCGCGATGAAGTCGAGGCGGCGCTGGCGGCGCACGGCGACGAGATCGAGGTGATCTGCGAGTTCTGCGCGCAGCGTTACCGCTTCGATCGCGTCGATGCCGGATACCTGCTCAGCCGCAACGCGGTATCCGGTGCGCCGGACACCGCGCAATGAAGCAGTTGTGTTTGGCGATTGAGACCAGTGCCCGACCCGGTTATTGATCCGGCCTCGAGATGCTTTTGTGGAGCGCGCTTGCGCGCGATGCTCTTGCTCCATCCACCTCGACAAGA
>SCRF01000133.1 GCA_004322005.1 Rhodanobacter sp.
TACCTATACAACCTGTAGAAATCGTATGGTCTCCGATGACGGGATTATTTACCGATCCTTCGGCTACTGTACCCTACACCGGAGATCCTTTAGCTACCGTTTATGCTAAACCTGCAACCACTACTACCTACACTGGTACTTCTACCAGTTCTGAGACGTGTACCAGTTCTTCGGATATAACAGTAACTGTAAAACCGGCGCCGGTAGTAACCGTAAAAGCGGATTATTGCGCTGTTCCTGGTTTTGTACAGCTCGTTGCTACATCAGTGCCAGCCGCGACCTCTTATAACTGGAGCACCGGAGGTACTACTGATACTACATTAGTAGATGAAGCGAAACTATACGTGGTATCTGCAAACGTTGACGGGTGCGTAGGCACCGGGCTGATGAGTGTAGCCCAGGAACTGGTAACTAATGGTGACTTTGAAGCAGGCTATATTCCCGGAAGTTTTGAGACTGATTACAACTATGTTTCCGCCGGAGGCAGTCTTGTTCCGGAAGGGAATTTTGCGATAGATACCAATGCGCATAAGTACCATAGTAATTTTTATGGAAAGGATCATACCACTTCCACACAGACCGGTAAGTTCCTGATGATAAACGGATACCCAAATGCCGACACTAAAATCATCTGGCAACAAACGGTTTCTGTTCTTCCGAATACCAATTATTATTACAGTGCATGGGCGATGAATTTAAACGGCGTGTCACCGGCCAGATTGCAGTTTGAGGTAAATGGAGTGCGTATCGGGACCATAGCTGAATTAAATGGAGCGCCAAAACCTGCCAGTGAAAGTGAAGTTAATACCGAAAATTGGGTACGGTTTTATTATGGCAATACCGATGGATGGAATTCCGGGGCGAATACTACAGCAGTAATACGGATCATTGATATAAACCCTGATATCTATGGCAATGATTTCGGACTTGATGATATTTCGTTTGCCACTTTATCCACCTTTATAACACGAACAAGCGATCTGGAGAGTGACAACCAGACAGTTTGTAAAAACAGCCCGATTGATAAGATCACCTATACAGTAGGTAGTGGTGGCGATGGCCCTATAGTGTCGGGCCTGCCCAACGGAGTTACAAGTTCGTTCAATGGAATTACTCTTACCATAAGCGGTAATCCGGATTCTGTAGGTGTCTTTACCTATACCGTTGTAACGCAGGGGCATGGATCTTGTGTTCCTACTTCCACCACGGGAACCATTACGGTTACAGGCCAAACCATAAGTAAACCTTTGGATGCCGGTACAGACGCACAAACTATTTGTATTAATACGCCTGCGGTTCCTATTAAATACAATTATGGCGGAACCGCTACTGATGCCGATGTACAAGGCCTTCCTGCCGGTATGAGTTTTAGTAAAAACAATACCAGTAAATTGATAACCATTTATGGTACGCCATCAGAACCTGGTTTATTCACTTACTCGGTGTTTACAACACAAGGCACCTGTGGGCATGATACGGTTACCGGCACGGTCAACGTAACTATTCAGACTATCAACAAAACTCCTGAAAGTGATACGGCCCAGGTTATTTGTAAAGGTTCGGGTATTATCCCCATTTTGTATGAAATAAAAGGCACCGGCACAGGAGCAACCGTAAGCGGTTTGCCGGCAGGCATTTCAGGATCTTATAATGCCGGAACAGGAATTTATACTATTTCCGGTACGCCAACTGTTACAAGCGGATTATATACTTATACAGTTACCACTACGGGCTCATGCGCGGCATCAGCGGCGAAAGGAACTATAGAGATCACACCGGATGCCACTATCCATCTTACTTCAGCTCCGGGTACTGATAATCAAAGGCTTTGTTTTAACTCAGGAAGCATCGCACTGATCACGTATCAAATAAGTGTTGCCACCGGCGCAACGGTTAATGGTTTGCCAGACGGATTAGCCGGTGTATATAGTAATGGAACCTTTACAATAAGCGGTACGCCAACTGAAACCGGCGAGTTTACTTATACCGTGCAAACAACGGGAGATTGTGGCCAAACTTCAATTGATGGTAATGTTCAGATTGACCCTGAAGTATCAGGTGGAAATCTTACTTATTCTTATACAGTTGCCTGTTCGCCGGCATCAGGCACAGTCACACTTTCGGGAGAAACAGGAACCATCCTGGGCTGGGAATCTTCTATCAACGGAACCTCATGGTCGGCTATTTCCAATACTACTCATAGCCAGAACTTTACTGTAAATAATACTACTTATTTCAGGGCTAAGGTTGACGGCGGTGCATGTGGCATTGCCTTATCAAATGCCGTATTGATTGGAGTTCATAATTTATGGACAGGTACCACCAGTTCAGACTGGAATGACGGAACAAACTGGTCGGACGGGAACGTGCCTTCTCCTTCATGCCCTGATGTGGTAATACCAGGAGGAACACCACATCAGCCAATACTGGGATCAGGAATGGCGACAATCAATAACCTTGAGATTCAAAATGGCGCGGTTTTAACTATAAACAATAATGCTAATATCCAGATAGCCGGGACAATTAATAATTCAGGTTTGTTGGATGCAAAAGAAGGCACGGTAGAATTAAACGGATCGTCTGCTCAATTCATTGCCGGCAGTACTTTCAAGAATAATGCATTGAATAATCTCATTGTTAGTAACTCGTCTGTCGCAGGCATTACAATTACCGATGCACTCGATATCTACCGGTCAATAACTTTTGGAGTTAACGGAAAAAAATTAACTACAGGCGGGTTCCTGGCATTGAAGTCAACTGCCATAGAAACAGCATGGTTAGGAAATATGACGGGCAAAACTTTGGAAGGTGATGTAACCGTAGAACGATATATTAATGTGGGAGAAGGCGGAGGTTATCACGGCAAGTCATGGCAATTTGTGGCTACGCCTACCCAAGGCCAAACCGTTTGGCAAAGCTGGATGGAAAACGGTAGTAAAACTTCTACAGGTTATGGAACTCAGATTACGGGTCCGGGTGGTGCTACAAAGGGTTTTGACCTTCCTACTTCCACGCCTTCACTCAAGTATTATGACTATAGTTCAGAGAACTGGATAGGAATTGATAATACAGGGATCTCCGTATTTAATAAGAAAGGTTATTTACTTTTTGTAAGAGGAGACAGGAGTATAAAATTCCCCGACGTAAGCAACACTACACTACGAACCAAGGGCCAATTGTTCACTCCTGCTCATCCGCCTGCATCTACTCTTGTTATGGCAGATAAGTCTGAATCAGTCGGCAATCCTTATGCATCAGCAATTGACTTGAACAGGGTGGGAATTTCCGGCGGTGTGGGTAAGATATTTATCGTTTGGGATCCTAAATTAAGTGGCGCTTACGGACTTGGCTCTTACCAGACACTGGCACAAACAAAACTTGTGCAGGGGGATAACAATTTCTATGCTACGCCAGGTGGTGGTAGCTACGGTTCCGGCCCCAATAATTTCATTCAAAGCGGCCAGGCATTTTTTGTACAGGCAACCGGATCTAATGGTACAGTAAGTTTTAGTGAAAATTCAAAAGCAGGTGGCAGCAAGATGTTATTAAGAGGGGATGTGCCGGCTTTAGAGGGCAAATTTGCGGAAATACAAGCCAGTTTGTATGGCATAAATGGTGATGGAAGCAGCTTCCTCGCAGATGGTAATCTTTTACAATACAATGAGGGGTTTACTAATAAAATAGATGGTTTGGATGCAAGGAAGCTGGTCAATTCAGCAGAAAATTTCGGAATTAAATCGGCTGGTAAAAACCTGGTAATTGAAAGACGAAAACAAGTTGTTGAATCGGATACTATTCATTACAGTCTTGCTGGAACGAGAAATCAAAATTACAGGTTGGAGTTTGCAGCAAAAGGATTGTCTTTATACGGGTACCAGGGTTATGTGGAAGACACTTATTTAAATACAGCCACTCCTTTGTCTTCAGAAGGTACAACAGAAATAAATTTTGCAGTTACAAATGCAACCAGGTCTAAATCGGCAGACCGCTTCAGGATAGTGTTTAAGTCATTTGCACCTTTGCCTGTGACATTTGTATCAGTAAAAGCACAGCAAAAAGATGCCGATATAGTTGTTAACTGGAGAGTGGAAAATGAAAAAAATATGCTGCAATACGATATTGAAAAGTCTTCTGATGGGGTTAAGTTTACAAAATCCGGAACTGTTGTGGCCATTAATAGCGGGCAGGGAAGTTACCAATGGACAGACCAAAAAGTAGCTGCCGGGTATAATTATTATCGTATAAAAAGTGCCAGCCGTGATGGAAAAATAGAATATAGCACGGTAGTAAAAGTTTTGATTGCTGATGGCAAATCTTCCATCAATATATATCCCAACCCGATTACCGATGGAATCATTCATCTCCAATTGGGTAACCAGCCGCAAGGTATGTACGGCATCAGGTTGTTGAGTCCATTAGGACAAGTAATTGTTGCAAAGCAGGTAAGCCATGCAGGTGGCAATGGTACCCAAAATATAAAGTGGGACTATAATCTTGCGCACGGAGTTTATCAATTAGAAGTAACCAAACCGAATGGTGAAGTCGCGGTGATCAAAGTGATGTATTAGTGGCAAACCAAGGTCATTCACATAAATGAATGGTATTGGCTGTCTGAGTACTGAACTGTATTTTATTGACCTTATTATCTTTATCATAGTATAAAATCAATATTCCATATTGAGTTTGAAAAGCGTCCCACTTGATATCTTTTATTTGAGGTGCTCCTAACCATTTGAACAGATCGTTCCTTGATGCACCCATAAGCGGTATGCTAAGTTTACCTTTAAAGGCAGGGCCTATTTCGACGTAATCCCGGCTGGTATAGAAATAAACATCTTTGTCTTTATACATAACGTTGCCCCCGCAGCCTGTAGTAGTGGTGTCTTCTTCAAACGAAGTAAAGCAGGGTATATTCAATTTAATTTGCCCTACAGTAGAATTGGGAAAAATGTTTTTGTTTACCGAACCTCCCAGCAGGTCAATATCAAGATCGGAAGAGC
>SCRF01000064.1 GCA_004322005.1 Rhodanobacter sp.
TGCCGCGAACCAGGCTATTCGAGGTTTCCGGTACCGAGAATCGAACCGCTACGGCCGCCGTGGTTGCCGGTGATCTCGGCCAGCATGGCCTCGGCCTCCTCGTGCGTGAAGGCGCGCAGCAGTTGGGTGGCGTGGCTGCGCAGATGGGCACGGTCGAGCGTGGCCAGGCGGTCGCGAACCTGCAGGATCTGCCCCGGATGCATGCTGAATTCGTTGAGGCCGAGCACCAGCAGCAGCGCGGTGAAATTCACGTCGCCGGCGATCTCGCCGCACAGGCTCACCGGCTTGCGGGCGCGGCGACCGGAGCTGATCACGTGCGACAGCAAGCGCAGAAATGCCGGTTGCAGAGGGTTGTAGATGTTTTCCAATGCGTCGTTGCCGCGGTCGGCGGCCAGCACGTACTGGGCCAGATCGTTGGTGCCGATCGAGAGGAAATCGCAATACGCCAGCAGCGCCCGCACGTTGATCGCCGCCGCCGGCACTTCGATCATCGCGCCCAGCGGCAGTATTTCCGGCAGATCGATGTTCTCGCGTTCCAGTTCCTGCCGCGCCAGCTTGAACAGCGTGCGCACCGCGATCATCTCGTCCGGCTGGGTCACCATCGGCACCAGCACGCGCACCGGGCCATAGCAGGCGGCGCGCAGGATCGCGCGGATCTGGGTCGAAAACACCGCCGGATAGCGCAGCGAAAGGCGCACGCCACGCACCCCCAGCGCCGGGTTGTCCTCGCCGCGCACGACCAGTCCGGCGGCATCCGCCTTGTCGGCGCCGAGGTCCAGCGTGCGGATCGTGACCGGCAAGCCACCCATGCCCATCACCAGATCGCGGTAGGCGATGAACTGCTCGTCTTCCGAGGGCAGTCCCTTGTGCTTGAGGAACAGGAATTCGGTGCGATAAAGGCCGACCCCGTCGGCGCCGCGCGCCCGCGCGGTGGCCACGTCGGCGGCGGTCTCGGCGTTGGCGTACAGGCTGATCTCGATGCCGTCGCGGGTCCGCGTGGGCGCATTCGCCAGCTTGGCCAGGCGGCGTCCTTCGATCAACGCTCCGCGCTGCCAGGCGCGGTAATGCGCAAGGTCCTGTGCGGTGGGGTGCACCACCGCCTCGCCGCGTTCGGCATCGAGCAGGACCAGGTCATCGTCATGGATCTCCGACAGCGCATCGCGGGTACCGACCAGCATCGGCAGGCCGAGGCTGCGCGCCAGAATGGCACTGTGCGAATACACGCTGCCTGAACTGCCGATCACGCCGAGCAGGCCGCTGCCGGCCAGCTGTGCCATCTCGGCGGGTGCGATGCTGTCGGCGATCAGGATCTCGCCCACGCGTGCGGCCAGCTTGCGTTCCTCCGGGCTGGTCTGCCGCTGCAGCGCCGAGATCACCCGGTTGATCACCTGTTCGACGTCTTCCTTGCGGCTGCGCAGGTAGGGATCGTCCATGGCCTCGAACACGGCCGACAGGCGGTCGCGTTGTTTGATCAGTGCCGCACCGGGACGGTAGTGACCGATCCGCACCATGTCGTCCAGGCCGCGCAGCAGTTCTTCGTCGTCCAGCAGCAGGCTGTGGGCGTCGATGAACTCGTTGACCTCGCGCGCCAGCGTGCCATGCAGCTTGCCGCGCAGTTCGCGCAGTTCCCGCCGGGCGGTCTCCAGCGCGCGATGCAGGAGTTCGATCTCCTGCTCGATCTCGTCGTCGCCCAATGGCCGGGTGTCGACCGAATACCGGCTCGGCTGCACCAGCCGGGCCCGGCCCAGTGCCATGCCGTGGGCGGCGATGGTGCCAGGGAGAATCTGTCTCATGTGGGGCTCCTTGCGGAGCCGGGAGCGGGGGACGGGCAACGGGGAGCAATAGCGGACCGACAGCGCGCCAAGGGCGGCGCCTTTCCCGTTCCCCGTTCCCTGTTTGCCATTCCCCGCTTCATGCTCATGCTCCTTCGTCGAATTTCCGGTCGAACAGCTCGGCCACGGCAGCCACCGCGGCGGCCTCGTCCGGGCCGTCGGCACGAATGGTCAGCGGGGAACCTATCCCGGCCGCCAGCATCATCACGCCCATGATGCTCTGTGCGTTGACTTCGCGGCCCTTGCTGACCAGCCACACGGTGGATTTGAAACCCTGCACCAGTTGCACCAGCTTGGCCGAGGCACGGGCATGCAGTCCCAGCCGGTTGGTAATGACAATCTCTTGTTCAAGCATGATCGATGAAGATTCCTCCGCGGCCACCGCTGGCCGCGATTTCGGCCAGTTCATCCAGCGGTTTTTCCGCATAGTTGAGTACGCGCAGAAGCATCGGCAGATTGAGCCCGGAGACGCAGCGCAGGTGCACGCCCAGTGCGCCGAGCGACAGGCCGATGTTGCATGGGGTGGCGCCGTACAGATCCGCCAGCACCAGCACGCCATCGCCCTGGTCGAGCTCCCGCGCATGGCACTCGGTGAGTGTGCGCATCACCTCCAGATCGGCTTGCGGCGGTATTTCCACGGCATCCACCTGCAGCGGAAGCCGCGGCATCACGTGCAGGGCCGCGGAAATCAGCGCCCGGCCGACCGCCTCGTGCGTCATCAGCAGTACGCCGACGCTCATGCCCGGTTACCGGAGGTGGTGCGGGTGGGCAGCATGGCGATCATTCGAGTTCACGGTGGAAGGTGAGCACGCCTTCGCGCCGATCGCGGTAGTAGGCGGCGAGCTTCTCGACCAGATAGACCGAACGGTGCCGGCCGCCGGTGCAGCCGACCGAGACCGTCAGGTAGCTGCGGTCATCCTGCTCGAAGCGCGGCAGCCACGCATCCAGCCAGCGTACGGTATCGGCAAAATATTCGCCGGCCATCGGTTCGCCGTCGAGGAATTCGCGCACCGGCGCATCCTTGCCGGACAACGGTCGCAATTGCGGATGCCAGTGCGGATTGGCCAGGCAACGCGCGTCGAACACGAAATCCGCATCCAGCGGCAACCCGCGGCGGTACGCGAACGATTCGAACATCAAGGTGAGCCCCTCGATGGCCTGCGCGTAGCCGGTGGCCACCAGGCGGCGCAGCTGGTGCACGTTGAGCTCGCTGGAATCGATCACCTTGTCGGCGATGCCCATCAGCGGGCGCAGCAGCCTGCGTTCCTCGGCGATCGCGTCGGCCAGCGACAGGCTCCGGGTGGCGAGTGGATGGCGACGGCGGGTTTCCGAAAAGCGCTTGATCAGTACCTCGTCGCGGCAATCCAGGAAGATCAGGTGCAGCTGCACGCCGGTGGCGGCGAGCTCCGACAGCACGGTCGGCAGCTGCGCGAAATCCGTCCCGCGATTGCGCACGTCGACACCTACCGCAATGCGCCGGTGCTTGCCGTCGTTTTCCTGGATCACCGCATTCACCAGCTGCGGTACCAACGCCGAGGGCAGGTTGTCGACACAGTAGAACTCGAGGTCTTCCAGCGCGCGCAGCGCCACCGTCTTGCCGCCGCCGGAAAGGCCGGTGAGCACGATGAGATGGATTTCGCGCGGATCGACCAGCGGGTCGAGCGGGGATTCGATGTTTTCATTCATGGGTTCACCACGGGGGCAGCCTGCGCAGCTGGTGCGCCTGACGGTCGATGAAGGTCTGGGCGGCATCGATGCCCTTGCTCTTCAGGGCGTGACTGCGCACCGCCGCCTCGACCAGCACCGCGATGTTGCGCCCTGGCGCCACCGGAATGGTGATCATCGGCACCGGCACCTCGAGTACCTGACGATGTCCGATATCGCCGGTCAGGCGGGTCAGCGCGTCGCTGGTGTTGTCAAGATTGCCCTCGCCATCGCGGATGGGCTTGAGGTGGACCACCAGACGCAGGTACTTGGATGGCTTGACCGACATGTGGCCGAACATCTCGCGCACGTTGAGCACGCCCAGTCCGCGCACTTCCAGCAGGTCCTGCAGCAACTCCGGGCAGGTACCGTCGATCACGTCCGGCGCGATGAGCGTGAATTCGGTGGCGTCATCGGCGACCAGCCGATGCCCGCGACTGATCAGCTCCAGCGCGAGCTCGCTCTTGCCCGAGCCGGCTTCGCCGGTGATCAGCACACCGATCGAGAATACTTCCAGGAACACGCCGTGCAGGGTGGTCTTGGCGGCGAGCATGCGTGCCAGGTGATATTGCAGATAGGTCAGCAGCTCGTGCCCGCGTTGGGGGCTGATCCACAGCGGCGTACTGGTTTCCTCGGCGACCTCGCGCAGATCGGCAGGTACCGGTTGGTCCTTGGTCACGATCAGTGCCACCGGCTGATAGGCGGCGACCTTGTGGATCACTTCCCAGCGCTGGCGCGAATCCAGCCCGTCGAGAAAATTCAGCTCCTCGGTACCGATGATCTGGATCTTGTTCGGGTAGATGATGTTGAGGTAGCCGATCAGCGATGGCCGGCGCGCCTTGGTGGCCGATGGTTCGAGCACGCGGGATTCCCCGCGCATGCCGGACACCCAGCGCAGGCCCATGCGTTCGTGGACGCCATCGTAGAGCTGTCGAGCGCTGATCCGTTCCAAGGCGAAGATCCTTTGCGTCGCAGGGTTGAGTCCGAAGGGTATCTGCGACGGCACGGCCATTGTGCCAGCTTGCATGGATATGCGCCTTCAGGGGCGCGGAGCCAAGCCCCTGCGAGCGCGCGGAGGGCGACGGCGGGTGTCAGGCCCGTCGCCGCACCCTCCCGCCCAGCCGTGGACGAGAGGGAAACGACATCGTGAGGAGGACCCGTCCGGGTCGGGCGGGCCGTGGAACGGAGGAGATCAGCCGAACAGGCGTTCTTCGCGTCCTTCGCGCTGGTGTTTGTCGCTGACTTTCTCGCGATGCTTGCGCAGCTGAATCAGCAGTTTGTCGAACAGCTCGTCGATGGAGGCATACATGTCGGCCCCGGCGGCTTGCGCGTGCAAGGTGGCGCCGGTCACGCCGAGGGTGCCTTCGGCGCACTGCTGGAGCTTGTCGATCGAAAGCACGATCACGAGGCTGAGCAACTTGTCGTCGAGGCGGGTGAGGCGGTCGAGTTTGGCAGTGGCGTGATCCCGCAGGGCCTGGGTGACTTCGAGATGCTGGCCGCTGAGTTGGAATTGCATGGTGCGCCTCCTCTGGTAGTGCAGTGCCGCCCTGGGGCGGCGGATTCGAAGCGCCGCTGCCGTGACGGCAGCGACACATCGTCAATCATTCATGGTCGATAGTGTGGACGCTTTCCGATGGTGCAAGTTCCTCTGCAAGTTTCATGTGACGATCAACTGAGACGCTGGCGTTCGCTGGAACTGGGGATTCGCAGTCCCTCGCGGTATTTGGCCACGGTGCGGCGTGCCACCTGGATTCCCTTGCGTTGAAGTTCATCGGCAAGGGCCTGATCGGATAGGGGCTTGCGAGGATCCTCGGCGTCGATCAGCTTGCGCAGCATGGCCTGGATCGCGGTGGCCGAGGCACTGCCGCCATCCTCGGTGGAAACGCCACTGGAAAAAAAGTATTTCAGCTCGAACGTGCCGCGCGGGGTGTGCAGGTACTTGCGGGTAGTGACGCGTGAAATGGTCGACTCGTGCATGCCCACCTCCTCGGCCACTTCGCGCAACACCAGCGGGTGCATCGCCTCCGGTCCGTAGTCGAGGAAGGCGCTTTGCCGGCGCACGATCGCTTCGGCCACCTTGAGCAGGGTTTCGGCGCGCGATTCCAGGCTCTTGATCAGCCAGCGCGCTTCCTGCAACTGGCCGCGCATCCAGCTGGCATCCTCGCCGCGGGCCTGTGCGATCAGCCCGCAATAATGCTGGTTCAGCCCCAGCCGCGGCTGGCAATCGGCGTTCAGGCTGACGCGCCAGCGGCTGCCGTCGCGCACCGCGTAGACATCCGGCGCGACATATTCCACCGGGGTCGTATCCAGCGCCGCGCCGGGGCGCGGGTCGAGGCTGCGGATCAGCACCGCGGCCGCGGCCACCTCGTCCTCGCTGGCGTGCAGGCGACGGGCCAGTCGCGCGATATCGTTGCGTGCCAGCAGTTCCAGTTCGCTGTCGACGATGCGCAGGGCCAGCTCGCGTTGCGGGGTATCCGGGTCGAACTGTTCCAGTTGCACGCGCAGGCAATCGTGCAGATCCAGACTGCCCACCCCGATCGGGTCGAACCCCTGCAGCCGGCGCCGTACCGCGTCGATTTCGTCGACGCTGGCATGCAGTTCGGCCGGCAGCACCGCGAGGATTGCCTCCAGCCCTTCGGTCAGATAGCCGGCGGCGTTCAGCGCGTCGATCAGGACGACGGCGATGCCATGCTGGCGGGGGTTGAATGACGCCATGTTGAGCTGCCACAGCAGGTGCTGCTGCAGGGTTTCCGGCACGGCGTTCTGCGGCTCGAAATCCTCCCCGCCGTGCGAACTGCCGCTGCTGCTGTTGCCGCTGCTGCTGCTGTTGCTGTTGCTTGAAAAATCGATCGGCGACTCGGCGACTCCACCACCGTCGGTCCATTCGGAGAGGGTTTCGCTGCCGCCGTCGCCGTCGCTGCTGCCATCGCTGCCGGCCGCCGCCGCGGAGCCGGTGACGCTCGCGTATTCGGCTTCGATCCCGTCGCCATCGGAATCGTCGGCGTCCTCGTTTTCTTCGGCAAACTCCAGCAGCGGATTGCTTTCGGCGATCTGTCGCAGTTCGGCTTCCAGCTCCAGTTGCGACAGCTGCAACAGGCGGATCGCCTGCTGCAATTGCGGCGTCAGGGTCAACTGTTGATGGAGGCGAAACTGCAAAGCAGGTTTCATGCCGACCGTACCGAATGAACTTGATACCATCCTAGCGCGTGACCGCGGATGCGACCATAGCCCATGACTGAAGGCTGTCGAACGGCGGGCCGCCAAGCGTGAAACAGCGAGTACATTGGGGTGAGCCAGCAGGCGAAGCCCAACGTTTGGGACGCGGGATGCGTGGTGTGCAAAGGTTGGCGCTCAAATAAGCGCCATTCCCCTCTGAATCTGGTATCGGCGTTTGGGGGTTTGAGGCAACGCCCCCTCCCCTGCTTGCAGGGGAGGGGGCGTTGCCTCAGAGCCGGAACTCGCGACCCAGGTAGACCTCGCGTACCTTCTCGTCGGCGAGGATGTGCGCCGGGGTGCCGCGCGCAAGTACCTCGCCCTCGTTCAGGATATAGGCACGGTCGCAGATGCCGAGGGTCTCGCGCACGTTGTGGTCGGTGATCAGCACGCCGATGCCGCGTTCCTTCAGGTGCCGCACGATGCGCTGGATCTCGCCGACCGAGATCGGATCGACGCCGGCGAACGGTTCGTCCAGCAGCATGTAGCGCGGCTGTGCGGCCAGCGCGCGGGCAATCTCCACCCGGCGACGTTCGCCGCCGGACAGGCTGATGCCTTTCTGTCCGGCGATATGCGCGATTTTAAGCTCGTCCAGCAGGCTTTCCAGTTCGATGCGGCGCTGCTTGGCGTTGATGCCCTCGCGCAATTCCAGCACCGCCATGATGTTGTCCGCCACGCTGAGCCGGCGGAACACCGAGGCTTCCTGTGGCAGATAGCCGATGCCCAGCTTCGCGCGCGAATGCATCGGCAGGCCGGTGATGTCCTGCTTGTCCAGCTTGATGCTGCCGCCGTCGGCTTCGATCAGCCCGACCACCATGTAGAAACAGGTGGTCTTGCCGGCACCGTTGGGACCCAGCAGGCCGACGACTTCGCCCTCGCGGATCGAGAAGGCGAAGTCGCGCACGATCTGGCGCGACTTGAAACTTTTCTGCAGACCTTCGGCGGAGAGCATCGGTTAAGGGTGATCCTGTGCCGGTACCGAGCCGCTTTGTGCCGGCGCGGGCGCGGTGGCCGCTGGCTGGGCGGGCGCGGGGTTGGCGGGGGCGGGTTTCGGCAGGAAGGTCATGTGCACCATGCCGTCGCCGGCGCTCTCGCCGCTCATCTGGCTGGTCCGGGTGTTGTAGGTGAGTTTGTCGCCGTACGCGGCGCCGCGACCCTTTTGCTTGATCGACGCATGGTCGCTCAGCACGGCGATGCCCTGGTCATTGTCGTAGTCGAGCTTGCCGGCGTCGCCGGTCATCAGGTTGCCGTTGTCGTCCAGTTGCTCGATGTGCGCCGGCCGGCCGGTGATCTCGATGCGGTTGACGTTCTGGTCGGCGTCGAAATACACCTTGGCGAGGTCGCCGGTGACTTTCATGGTGCCCTGGGAAATCACCACGTGGCCATGCAGGGTAGTGACGGAGTTGGGCGCGTATTTGCCCTCGAACGAGTCGGCATGCTCGACATTCATCGGCTTTTGCCGGTCATCCTTTCGGGCCATCGCGGGCGACAGGGCGAGAAAGCCGAGGGCGATCGTGCCGAGCTGGAGCAGTACGCGGGTGCGGGACGAAGGTGCCGTGGACGTCATGGAGCAGCTCCAGTTGATTGTCGTTGAGGTTGGTGCGCATGCCGACGCCGCTCATTCTACTGTCGCCCTGGGTCATCTGCGCCGCCGCTGCGGTTTCCATGCGGTTTTGTTTTGGCCAGGCCGTCACATCCGCCGTATGCAGCGCCGTTGCCGGCGAGCCGTCGAACGCCGGGCGATGCAGGTAGACCGGGCCTTGCAGCTTGAGCAGGGTGCCGCTCTTGTTGACCCAGCCGTACAGCGATTGACCTTGCCAGTCCGGCACGCCGGGCTGGTTGGAGGACAGTTCGAAGGTCGGCGAATTGATGTATAGCGACTCGTCTCCCTCACGCCGTTCCAGATGCGGCGTGACCATGCGAAAGCTGGGTTTGCCATCGGGGCCGTAGGTCCATACGCGGGCGTTGGTCAAGGTGTAACCGGAGCGCGGTGGCCCGACGAAGTCGTGGGTTTTCGGTGCCGGCCCCATCCACCACAGCAACAACTGGCCGAGGCCGGCGGCCAGGGCCAGCACGATGGTGGCGGCCGGCAGGCGCCGGTCGCGGATCCATCGGCGCAGGCTCACTGCCAGCGTTCCCGCTCGGCGGGACTGTGGTTCTGGGCGTGCAGGATGAGGTCGCAGGCTTCGCGCGCCGCGCCCATGCCGCCGGGCCGGGCGGTCGTCCAGTGTGCCTGCTCAAGTACCCACGGGTGCGCATTGGCCACTGCCACCGCCAGCCCCGCGATGTGCATGGGGGGCAGATCGGGCAGATCGTCGCCGATGAAGGCCGCCTGTTCGGGTACGAGCTTCAGCGCGTCCAGCAGTTCCAGCAGGCAGGCGCGTTTGTCGCGCTGGCCCTGGTAGACGTGGGCGATATCCAGCTCCTCGGCACGCAGTGCGACGGGATGGCTGATCCGCGCGCTGATGATCGCCACCTGCACGCCATGCGCCTGCAGCCGCTGCAGGCCGAGGCCGTCGTGTACATGGAATACCTTGGCTTCGCGGCCGTCCTCGCCGTACCACAGGCGGCCGTCGGTCAAGGTACCGTCCACGTCGAACGCGGCCACGCGGATCCTGGCGGCGCGAGCGAGGATGTCGACGGGGATATTGGCAAGATAGGAAAAGGTGGGCACGGTCCGGGTTTCTGTGCGTGGAAGCGTAAAGGGCAGGTTCGCCTGATTTGTCCGATTCGTCGAGACGGATCAGACCACACGGGCGCGGAGCAGATCATGAATGTTCAGCGCGCCGACCACGTGCTGTTCATCATCGACCACCAGCAGCGCGTGGATCTGGTGTTTTTCCATCAGCTGCGCCGCTTCCGCAGCCAGTTTGTCGGCGCCGATCGTCTTCGGGCCCCGGGTCATCAGTTGCGCTACCGTGGCGCCGCGCAGATCCACGCCCTCGTCATCCAGCGCGCGACGCAGGTCGCCATCGGTGAACACGCCGAGCAGGCGCTGCTCGGCATCGACCACGGCGGTCATGCCCAGATGCTTGCGGGTCATCTCGACCAGCGCGAGGGTGAGGCCGGCCTCCGGCGATACCCTGGGCACGTCGTCTCCCGTATGCATCACGTCGCTGATGCGCAGCAGCAGCCGCCGGCCGAGGCTGCCGGCCGGGTGCGAGCGGGCGAAATCGTCCGAGGTGAAGCCGCGCGCCTCCAGCAGCGCGATCGCCAGCGCGTCGCCCATGACCAGGGCGGCGGTGGTGCTGGTGGTCGGCGCCAGGCCCAGCGGACAGGCCTCGCTGGAGATGCTGCCGTCCAGGTGCACGTCGGCCTGGGTGGCCAGTGACGAGAGAGGTTTGCCGGTGATGGCGATCAGCGGCGTGCCCTGGCGCTTGATCATCGGCAGGATGAACAGCAATTCGTCGGTCTCGCCGGAATAGGACAGGGCCAGCACCACGTCCTGCGGCAGGATCATGCCCAGGTCGCCGTGGCTGGCTTCGCCCGGATGCACGAAGAACGCCGGCGTGCCGGTCGAGGCCAGGGTGGCGGCAATCTTGCGCGCGACATGCCCGGACTTGCCCATCCCGCTGACCACCACGCGGCCCTGGCAGGCCAGGATCAGCCGGCAGGCCTCGACGAACTCCCGTCCGATCCGCGTTTCCAGCGCGGTGATCGCCGATGCTTCGGTGGCAATCACCGTGCGTGCGCTGCGCACGATGGCGTCGGGATTCAGCTCGGCGGGGATGTGCGGGACGATGCGTGCGTTCATGGAGTCTCGAGTGGAAGCGGAGGATGGTTGGCGGGCCACAGCGGCCACAAACCTGACCGAGGACGCTGGCCGGGCATCGTTGTCGTTTCTGCGCCAGCATATTTCCATTACCATGGCATATCCGCATTTTAACGTCATAAGTCGACGCCCTGAATTCAGGAAAGCGCTGAATCCCGGGTTTTGTCGGCTTTTGCTCCCACGGACTGCCCCCAATGGACTCAACCAGCATCCAGGCACTGATCGAAAACGGCCTGCCGGGCGCGCGGGTCGAGGTTCAGGGTGCCGATGGCGTGCACTTCGAGGCGACCGTGATCGCCAGCCAGTTCGCCGGCAAGCTGCCGCTGGCGCGGCACCGGCTGGTCTACGCCACGCTGGGCGAACTGATGGGTGGCGCGATCCACGCCTTGGCGCTGAAGACCCTGACCCCCGAGGAAGCCGCGGCGCGCCAAGGGTGATCTCCGCCCGAATCAAAAAGTCCGGCATGGATGCCGGTTCTTCTTTGCGCTCATGGAGGAGCGCACAAGTTTAGGAACAGCGATGGCGAAGATCCTGATCACCGGCGGCACGCCGCTCAACGGCGAGGTCGCCATCTCCGGCGCCAAGAACGCCGTGTTGCCGATCCTGGCGGGTTGCCTGCTGGCCGATGAACCGGTCAGCATCGGCAATGTGCCGCATCTGCACGACGTCACCACGTTCATCGAGCTGCTCGGCCAGATGGGTGTGCGGCTGGTGCTGGACGACCGCATGAAAATGCATGTCGACCCGCGCACCACCAACACCTGCGTGGCGCCGTACGACCTGGTCCGCACGATGCGCGCCTCGATCCTGGTGCTCGGTCCGCTGGTGGCGCGTTTCGGCCAGGCGGAGGTTTCCCTGCCGGGCGGCTGCGCGATCGGTTCGCGCCCCGTCGACCAGCACATCATCGGTCTGCGGGCGCTGGGTGCGGAAATCACCGTCGAGAATGGTTACATCAAGGCGCGGGCGAAACGCCTCAAGGGTGCGCGCATCGTGATGGACATGGTCACCGTCACCGGTACCGAAAACATCATGATGGCGGCCACCCTGGCACAGGGCACCACGATCATCGAGAACGCCGCGCAGGAACCCGAAGTGGTCGATCTGGCGCATTGCCTGATCGCGATGGGTGCGCAGATCGAGGGCGAGGGCACCTCGACCATGGTGATCCACGGCGTGGAGCGACTGCACGGTGCCGAGTACGAAGTGCTGCCCGACCGCATCGAGACCGGCACCTTCCTGGTGGGTGCGGCGATCACCGGCGGCAAGGTGCGCATGCGTCATGCCCGCGCCAGCACGCTCGGCGCGGTACTGGCCAAACTGGAAGAGGCCGGTGCGCATATCTCCACCGGGCCGGACTGGATCGAGCTGGACATGCAGGGCCGCCGGCCGAAGGCGGTGAACATCAGCACCGCGCCGTATCCGGCGTTTCCGACCGACATGCAGGCGCAATTCACCGCGCTGAACTGCATTGCCGAAGGTACCGGCGTGGTCACCGAAACCGTGTTCGAGAACCGCTTCATGCACGCGCACGAATTGCAGCGGCTGGGCGCGAATATCCACCTCGAAGGCAATGCCGCCGTGATCCAGGGCGTGCCGCAGATGAGCGGCGCGCCGATCATGGCGACTGACCTGCGCGCATCGGCCTGTCTGGTGCTGGCCGGTCTGGTGGCCAAGGGCGACACTGTAGTCGATCGGGTGTACCACATCGACCGCGGCTACGAGAACATCGAGGAGAAGCTCGGCGTGCTCGGTGCCAAGATCAGGCGCCTGCCGAACTGATCCCCGAGGCGCACCCTGTGCGCGATATGCTCGAACCGCCTGGTAGGAGCGCACCTTGTGCGCGAAATGTTCGAACCGCCTGGTAGGAGCGCACCTTGTGCGCGAAATGCTCTTCGCATCAATCGTCACAAAAGCATTTCGCGCACAGGGTGCGCTCCTACCAGGCGGTTTACGGCCGGGTGAAGCTCACCAGCTGCATTTCCATGTTGCCGCCGTCGTGCTGCGACAGTTTCACCGGCAGCGGGTAGCGCGCCGGCACATACCATGCGCTGAAACCGCGGTCGGCATCGGTGCGCTCCACCCGCATCGCCGTGAAGCTGCCCGCCGGCACCTTGACGGTTTCCTTGCCGGTCACCGCGAAGTGCTGGGTCTGCACTTGCTGCCGCACCGCGACCGGCAGCACAACCTGGCGCTGGCCGTCACGCAGCGCCAGGCCCAGTGCCAGCGGCAAGGTGTTGCGCTCGACCATGCCGGGGCTGGTCGGGTAAGTCTGCACCCCCTTGCCCTCCTCGACGGTCACCTGGTGTTTCGGCCAGTCGACCCGCAGGTGGCGCTGCTTGTTCTTGATCCCCGTATTCAACCGGTAGTCGTAGCTGATCGCTTCGGGCACATCGCCCTTCCAGCGGAAGCTCGAGGATTCCCGGTCGCTAGCACCGAGCATGGCGGCCAGTCCGGCAGTGCCCTTGATGTCCTTGCTGAAGGTCCACTCCCCATGGCCGCTCGCATGCAGGCGCACGGTGGCCTCGCCCATCGGCGCACCATCCTGGGTAACCTGGTAGATGGCGGTGAAATCGCCGGGTGGCGCGGCGAGCACGGCCGGCGCACCGAGCAGCAGGGAAAGGGTGAAAAGCGGGGCGAGCAGGGGGCGGATGGTCATGTGTCGAGTCTGCCCGTGTCGGGCTGAACCTGAGGATTACCGGGTGCGAGCAGGCCGTGCGCGCCCAGCTCAAGCGGCGTGAGCAGCGGCTTGCCATCGAATTGTGGCGCCTGATCGTGCCATTGCAGTCGATGGCTGGCCAGCAGGGCCAGTGCCGCCGGCAGCAGCCGGTGTTCCTGGGACAGCAGCCGTTGCGCCAGTTGCTGTTCGTCGTCGCCGGGGTGGATCGGGATCCGCGCCTGGGCGATCACCGGGCCGCCGTCCAGTTCGGCGGTGACAAAGTGCACGCTGGCGCCGTGTTCGCGGTCGCCTGCTGCCAGCGCGCGGCGATGCGTGTGCAATCCGCGATATTTCGGCAGCAGCGAGGGGTGGATGTTGATCATGCGGCCGATCCACGGTGCCAGCGCCGCGGCGTCGATGATCCGCATGAAACCGGCCAGCACCAGCAGGTCGGCACCGCTGGCGGCGATGCGGGCGAACAGGTCGAGGTCGAACGCGCGGCGGTCCGGATAACCGCGCGGATCGAGCGCCAGCGTGGGGATGCCGGCCGCTTCGGCCAGCCGCAGCGCGCCGGCCGCGGCCTGGTCGCTGCCCACCAGCACGAAGTCGACCGGCAGCTCGCCGCGATCGCGCGCGGCCAGCAGGGCGGCGAGGTTGCTGCCGCGCCCGGAGGCGAGTACGGCGACGCGTGGGCGCGGTGTGGTCATTGGCGAGGTGACTGCTTCAGCCGATCCGCACGCGCTCGCCGCCCGCTGCCGGCACCACCTCGCCGATCACCGAGCTGGCCAGGCCATGCCTGGCCAGCAGCGTGGACGCCGCCGCGACGGCGGCATGCGGCAGGATCACGGTGAAGCCGACCCCGCAGTTGAACGTGCGCCACATCTCCTCGCGCGCCACGTTGCCCTCGCGCTGCAGCCAGTCGAACACCGGCGGCAGCACGATCGTGGCGGCATCCAGCGCAATGCCCAGGCCGTCGGGCACCACGCGGATGATGTTTTCCTTCAGGCCGCCGCCGGTGATGTGGGCCAAGCCGTGGACGGGCTCACTCTTCAACAAATCCAGCATCGGCTTCACGTAGATCGTGGTCGGCGCCATCAGTGCGTCGGCCAGCGTCGTGCCGCCGAGGTCGAGATCGAGCCCGCCGTTGTCAGACGTGCAGCCGGCGCGTTCGAGAATCCGCCGGATCAGCGAATAGCCGTTGGAATGCGGGCCGGACGAGGCGACGCCGAGTATCGCGTCGCCGGCGACGATCGCCGCACCGCCGAGCATCCGCGATTTTTCCACCGCGCCCACGGTGAAGCCGGCCAGGTCGTATTCGCCCGGCGGGTACATGTCGGGCATCTCGGCGGTCTCGCCGCCGATCAGCGCGCAGCCGGCCAGCTCGCAGCCTCTCGCGATGCCGCCGACCACTGCCACGGTGGTGTCCACGTCCAGCTTGCCGGTGGCGAAATAGTCGAGGAAGAACAGCGGTTCGGCACCCTGCACCAGCACGTCGTTGACGCACATGCCGACCAGGTCGATGCCGATCGTGTCGTGCCGGTTCAGCTGTTGCGCCAGCTTCAGCTTGGTGCCGACGCCGTCGGTGCCGGAGACCAGTACCGGCTCCCGGTAGCGTCCGGAGAGGTCGAACAGGCCGCCGAAGCCGCCCAGCCCGCCCATCACCTCGGGACGGAAGGTGCGTTTGACCAGCGGCTTGATGCGTTCGACCACGGCATTGCCGGCATCGATATCGACGCCGGCGGCGCGGTAGGTGAGGGCGTCGTCAGACATGGCGGGAGACCGGTGAGGCAGAAACATGCAAGTTTAGCAGCCTGTGCAACTTTGGTCGGCTGGGCCGATGCGGGGCAACTTGACCTCCCCTCCTCAATCCTCCCCCAAGGGAGGGGAGGCAAAGGCGCGGCAGGCGACGCCGGCATGGACGCTGGGGGCGCGATTGGGCAGACTTCCCGCAGCGTCCCTTCGAAGATACCCGTACCCATGCGCCTGTCACGTCTGCTGATCGTCACCCTGTTGCTGGGTTTTGCGGTGCTGCCGCGCTTGCACGCACAGGACCGGAGTTCACCGTACTCGGTGGTTGTGCCGGTCGCCGATACCAGCGATGCCGTGCGCGATCAGGCTTTTTCAAGCGCACTTGCGCAGGTGCTGGCACGGGTTGCCGGGGGACAGGATCTGCGCAGCAACGCCGGTTACGACGATGCACTCGCCAGCGCCGGCTCGATCGTGCGGAAATTCCAGTACCAGCGTACCGCCGGCGGCCTCGCCCTGCAGGTGAACTTCGAGCCGGGCACGGTGCGCCGGCTGATCGCCAAGCTGGGCGTGGCGAGTGCGGGCATCAAGCCGCCGGTGTTGTTGCTGGTGCAGGGTGCGGACGGCAAGTTGTTCGACCAGTCGGCGCTGACCAGCCTGGCCGCGGCAGCGAACGCACGCGGCGTCGACGTGGCGTATCCGGATGCAACGAGTCCGCCGGATCCGGCCAAAGTGGTTGCCGCCGATCCTGCCACGCTGGCCGCGATCAACCAGCGCTACCACACCGGTCTGGTGCTGTTGGGCCGGCTGCACGACGGCAGCGCCGACTGGACGCTGATCTCCGGCGGTCAGTCGCAGCAATGGAGCAGCACGGGCGCAACCGAGGACGCGCTGCTGGCGGCCGCCGGCAACAGCATGGCCGATCGCATCGGCAAGCAGCTCAACGTGATCGGCACGGCTGTCAGCGAAGGCAAGCTGTGGGTGGGCGGACTGGCGACGGCCATGGATTACGCGAACCTGTTGTCCACCTTGCGCGCCGATCCGAGCGTGCGGGAGGTGACCACGCTGGGTGCGCAGGACGACGGCGTGCTGCTGAACGTCAAGGCATCCATGCCGCTGAGCGGTCTGGCGGCGAATCTGGCTGCCGGCGGCCACCTGCTGCTGCAGGGCAAGGCGCATCAAGGCGCCGATGCGAGCCTGCGTTGGCTGCATTGAGCCAGCAGGCTGGCACCGCGATGCGGGCGCGCGCCGGCGGCGGGCACGCCACGTTTTCGATGAAAGTGGTCGGCGTCTGCCGACCCAGACCCGCGACATTCCGGTGGTCACGTCCATGACCCATGACAACGCACGTCGCTGGCAGCTGTTCGCCATCGTGGCGGTCATCGGCTACCTGGTCTGGCTGCTGGCGCCGGTGCTGATGCCGTTTGCGCTGGCCGGCATGCTGGCTTACCTGGGCGATCCGCTGGCCGACCGGCTGGAGCGGCTGGGGCTGAACCGCACGTGGGCGACCAGCATCGTTTTCCTGGTATTTGTGCTGGGGCTGGTCGGGGTGTTGCTGCTGCTGATCCCGCTGATCTCGCGGCAGGTCGAAAACCTGATCGCGAGCCTGCCGCGTTACGCACAATGGGCGCAGCACACGGCCTGGCCGTGGGTGCAGACCAGCTTGCACCTGGACCCGCGCATGTTCGACAGCGATCGCCTGCTGGCCGCGATCAGGGCGCATCTGGCTTCGATCGGCGGGGTCGCCACGATGGTGCTGGGCAAGGTGTCCCGCTCCGGGCTGGGCATCGTGCTGTGGCTGACCAATCTGGTGCTGATCCCGGTGGTGGCGTTCTATCTGCTGCGCGACTGGGATCGGCTGGTGGCCACCATCGACCGCATGCTGCCGCGCTCGATCCAGCCGACCGTCGCGCGGCTGGCACGCGAATCGGACAAGGTGCTGGGCGCGTTCGTGCGCGGCCAGTTGCTGGTGATGCTGGCGCTGGGCGTGTTCTACGGTGCCGGCCTGTCGCTGGCCGGGCTGTCGGTCGGCCTGCTGATCGGCCTGATCGCCGGCCTGCTCAGTTTCGTGCCGTACCTGGGTTTCATCGTCGGCTTCGGCGCCGCGGTGATTGCGGTGCTGGTGCAATACGGCGACTGGACGCATCTGCTGATCGTTTGCGGCGTGTTCGCGATCGGCCAGCTGCTGGAAGGTTACGTGCTGGTGCCCAAGCTGGTCGGCGACAAGATCGGCCTGCACCCGGTGGCGGTGATTTTCGCAGTGCTGGCCGGCGGCTATCTGTTCGGCTTCCTGGGCGTGCTGCTGGCGCTGCCGGCCGCCTCGATGATCATGGTGCTGTTGCGCCATGCGCTGGAGCAGTACCGCCAAAGCGAGCTGTATACCGACACCGGCGCGCCGCCGCCTGCGCCGGATCCGGGCGGCGATGGGACCATCGTGCTGCCCGGCGACGCGCAAGGCGCGACCGCGGCGCAGGCGACAGCGCCGACGCCGGTCGACCGCGACACGCCATGATTGCGCAGTTGCCACTGGCCCTGCGCTGGCCGCGCCGGCAGCGCTTCGAGCATTTCCATGCCGGCGCCAACGCCGCCGCGCTGGCCGCGGTGCAGACGCTGGCATGCGAACCGGGTGCCGCCTGGATCTATCTGCACGGCCCGGCCGGCTGCGGCCGCAGCCATCTGCTGATGGCGGCGTGCCAGGCCGCGGCGGCCGCGGGACGTCGCGTGCAATACCTGCCGCTGGCGACGCTTGGCGATGGTGCGGCGGTGCTGCGCGGCGTGGCCGGCAGCGAACTGCTGGCGCTGGACGATCTGGGCGCCATCGCCCGCAACCGCGCGGCCGAGCACGCGCTGTTCGATCTCTACAACCGCACCCGCGCCGAAGGCAGCGCCCTGCTGTTCGCCGCCGATGCCACACCGACCCATCTCGGCCTCGAATTGCCCGACCTGCGTTCGCGTCTCGGCGCCTGCACCCAGTTCGCACTCAAGCTGCTCGACGACGGCGAACGTCGCGTCGTGCTCAAGGCGCAGGCTGCCGCGCGCGGCATCGAACTGGACGACAGCGTGCTGGACTGGCTGTTCGCCCGCTACGCGCGCGATCTGGGCGCGCTGCTGGATCTGCTGGACAGGCTCGATCAGGCGTCACTGGCGGCGCAGCGGCGGATCACCATTCCGTTCCTGCGCGGGTTTCTGCGCGAGGGGACGGAATCGGGCTGAATCAGCACGGGTTGTGCGGCATTCCCGTGCAGCGAAGATGCCAGCCGGCGCCTTCGCTGCTTCAATCGGAAATCGGACCGGCAAGGCTCAGGCCTTGAGCAGCGCCGGCGTGGCCTGCTGGCCGATCGCATCGACCATCGCCTTGGTCACGAGCAGGTTGCCGGCGACGAGGTTGCCGCTTTCGGGGATGCCGTCGCGGCCGGCGAAGTCGCAGTAGCGGCCGCCGGCTTCGTGCACCAGCAGCACGCCGGCGGCCATGTCCCACGGCTTCAGGCCGATTTCGAAATAGCCGTCCAGACGCCCGGCGGCGACGTAGGCCAGGTCCAGTGCGGCGGAGCCGGAGCGGCGGATGTCCTCGGCCTGGCCGAGGATCGCACGGGTCATGTCGAGCTGCGGACCCAGGTGTTCGCGCTGGCGGTACGGGAAGCCGGTGGCGATCATCGCGCCGTCGAGGTTCTCGCGCTTGGATACGCGCAGGCGGCGGTCGTTCATGTAGGCGCCGTCGCCCTTGCTGGCGGTGTACAGCTCGTCGCGCAGCGGGTCGAAGATCACCCCGTAGACCGGCTCGCCCTTGTCGAGCAGGGCGATCGAGACGCAGAAATGCGGGATGCCGCGCAGGTAGTTGTGGGTGCCGTCCAGCGGGTCGATCACCCACACCAGCGGCCCCTTGCCGGTGGCGCCGCTTTCCTCGCCCAGAAACGCATGGGCGGGGTAGGCGCGGCGCAGTTCCTTGACGATCTCCGCCTCGGCCAGCTTGTCCACTTCGGAGACGAAATCCATGCGCTGTTTTTCGACGATGTTGAGCCCGTCGATGCGGTTCATGTAGCGCAGGATGATGTTGCCTGCTGAGCGCGCGGCGCGCGCCGCGATCGTGACGGCGGGTCTGGACATGGCTTCGACTTTCAAAAGAGCGGGGTTGCGGCCGGCGATTCTAACAGAGGCGCGAGTTCGGGGCAGACTCCCGGTAGGAGCCCGCTTGCGGGCGATGCTCTTGCCGGGCATTCCAGTAGAGCCCGACAAG
>SCRF01000065.1 GCA_004322005.1 Rhodanobacter sp.
GCGCTCCTACGGCGACTCGTTGATGCCTGCGCGCGCGGCAATGATCTGCGCCAGCACGTCGGGCGCGTAGTCGAACGAGTCGTAGTACAGATGCGACTCCGGCAGGCCGGCGTCGAGAAACAGCTGATGCCCGGCATCGATCATCGCCGGCGGTCCGCTCATGTACAGGTCGTGGCCCGACAGATCCGGCTGATCCTCCAGCACCGCCTCGTGCACCAGGCCGCAACGCAGCCCGGCTGACTGCTCCGGATCGGACACCACGGCGTGGAATTGCAGGTTCGGCCGCTCGCGCGCCCAGCGCTCGGCCAGCGGCCGCAGGTAGATGTCCCCCGCGCTGCGGGCGCCCCAGTACACCCGCATCGGCCGCCGCGTGCCCAGCGCCAGGAAGTGTTCGACGATCGCCTTGACCGGAGCAAAGCCGGTGCCGCCGGCCATGAACACCATCGGCCGTTCGGAATCCTCGCGCGGCACGAACGTGCCCAGCGGCCCTTCGATGCGCAACCGGTCGCCGGCCTTGAGGCTGTCGCTGACCCATGAGGTGAATCCGCCGCCGGCCACGTGGCGCACGTGCAGTTCGATCGTGCCGTCCGCCTGCGGGCCATTGGCGATCGAGAACGGCCGGTGCCTGCCGTCCGCGAGCAGCACATCCAGATACTGGCCGGGCAGCCAGTTGAGCCGGGACTCGCCCTGCTCCGGCCGCAGCCGCAAGCCGATCACCGCCGGCGCCAGTTGCCATTTCTCGGCCACCACCACGCCGAGCTGACGCCGCGCGACGTCGTGCACCGAGGTGATCTCACGCGCTTCCAGCAGCAGATCGCTGGCCGGCACCGCCTGGCACAGCAGCACCGCATGCTGGGCCCGCGCATCGGCATTCAACGCCAGCGGCGGATTGCGCGGGTACTCGCAGCGTCCCTCCAGCAAGGTCGCCTTGCAGCTGCCGCAAACGCCGGCGCGACAGGAATACGGCAACGCAATGCCCGCGCGCTGCGCCGCTTCCAGCACGGTTTCGCCGGCGGCCACCGGAAACTGCCGGCCGGAAGATTTGAGAGTGACCTGGAACACGAGTGCATTGTCGCGGCGATGACGGCGGACAACAATGCGTGTCCGACCCGCAGGAATCAACCATGAGCATCTGGAAACAGGACACCGACCTGGTACGCATCAACGCATGGAGCGCCAACACCATGATGGAGACGCTGGACATCCGCATCAGCGCCATCGGCGAGGACTGGCTGCAGGGCACCATGCCGGTCGATCACCGCACCCATCAGCCGTATGGCCTGCTGCACGGCGGCGCCTCGGTGGTGCTGGCCGAAACGTTGGGCAGCACGGCGGCCATGCTCACCCTCGACCCGGAAAAGGAACTCGCCGTAGGCCTGGACATCAATGCCAACCACATCCGCGGCGTGCGCAGCGGCACCGTCACCGGCACCGCGAAGGCGCTGCATCTGGGCCGCACCACGCAAGTGTGGGAAATCCGCATCGAGAGCGAGCAAGGCGCGCTGGTCTGCGTCTCGCGGCTGACCATGGCAGTGGTGCCGGCACGCGTGGTGGGCGTACGTTGAACGCGGTTTTTCTGCAAAAACCCGCTCCCTCACCGCCCTCCTCTCCCGGAGAGAGAGGAGGCAAACGCACAAGGCACGGCACTTTATGACGGCCGACACACCCTACGCCAGGCTCAGCCCCGACCTGGTGCTCGACGCCGTCGGCGCCTGCGGCCTGTGGCCGGACGGCCGGCTGCTCGCGCTCAACAGCTACGAAAACCGCGTGTGGCAGGTCGGGCTGGAACAGGTTGGAGTGGAGCCGGTGCCGCCGGTGATCGCGAAGTTCTACCGGCCCGGGCGCTGGAGCGATGCGGCGATCGTCGAGGAACACACGTTCGCGCAGGAACTGGCCGAGGCCGAACTGCCGGTGGTCGCCCCGCTCGCGTTCGATGGCCACACGCTGCTGCACCACGACGGTTTCCGCTACGCGCTGACGCCGCGCCGGGGCGGCCGCGCGCCGTCGCTGGAGTCGGTCGAACAACTGCAATGGCTGGGCCGGCTGATCGCGCGCATGCATGCGGTCGGCGCACGCCAGCCGTTCGCCCATCGCGGCAAGCTCGATCGCGACACGATGGTGCGACAGCCGATGCAGGCCGTACTCGGATCGTCGCTGCTGCCCGCCGCGCTGCACGCCCATTATCGCGCCGCAGCGTTGCGCCTCGATGCCGCGATCGTGCAGCGGCAGACCGCGATCGGCCCGCTGCGGCAGCTGCGCCTGCACGGCGACTGCCACCCCGGCAATGTGCTGTGGACGGACGCCGGCCCGCACTTCGTCGACTTCGACGACGCCCGCAGCGGGCCGGCGGTGCAGGACCTGTGGATGCTCGCCAGCGATGATCGGGCAATGGAGGCGGTGCTCGAGGGCTACCGGCAGTTTCGCGATTTCGATCAGGCCGAACTGGCGCTGGTGCCGGTGCTGCGCGCGATGCGCCAGTTGCACTACGCCGGCTGGATCGCCGCCCGCTGGCACGACCCGGCGTTTCCCGCCGCGTTCCCGTTCGCCGCCGAGTCGCGCTGGTGGGAACAGCACATCGCCGACCTGCACGAACTGGCCGACGAGCTGGAATAATCCCTGCCCCCGTAGGAGCCCGCTTGCGGGCGATGCTTTACTTTGGGACTCGCAACTCGCAAGAGCATCGCCCGCAAGCGGGCTCCTACCAATGTCCACCTTCCCTACTGGAGTCCCCCATGCGCCTGATCCTGTTCCGCCTGATCGGCATCCTCGAGATCGCCGGCGGTTTCTACGGCGTCGTCGCGGCGCTGCGCCGATTGCTGCCGCTGGGCTCGCCCCATGAAAGCGTGGTCGCGCTGATCGCCCTGGCGCTGTTCGGGTTTGTGCTGGTCGCCGGCGTGCTGCTGATCGACAACAGCGAACGCGGCGTGCGGATGTCGCGCTGGGCGCAACTGCTGCAGTTGCCGCTGATCGCCACGCCGATATTCAGTTACGCGCTGCACAGCGGTGCGTTCGTCAATGTGTACGCCACGCTGCAGTTCGCAACACGACTGGGCATCGACTGGCACGTCGGCTCGCAAGGATTCCTGCTGGCGGCGGGCGGCCCGGCCGTGTCGCGACTGGGCATCAACCTGTTGGCGTTGCTGTCGTGGCTGGTGCTCAAGCTGCGTTGAAAACGCTTCGCTCGCTCCCCTGCAAGGCAGAACCGTAGGGTGGGTACTGCCCGCCGGCTCCTGCCCTCGCGTCAGCGTGGCAAAGCGGCGGGCAGTGCCCGCCCCGAGCATGCAAGGGGAGCTGCCGGACACCAGCTATCATGCGCGGATGAACTCACCCGATCAGCTGCCGCCTGCACCCACCCTGCCCGTCATCCGCCTGAAGTCCGACCGCGCACCGGGGCACCCGTGGGTGTGGTCGGCGCAGGTCCACAAGCCGCAGGCCCGCTTGCCGCCGGGCAGCCTGGTCGAGGTGCACGATGCCAGAGGCGGCTTCGCCGGCCGCGGTTTCTGGAACGGCCATGCCCGCATCGCGCTGCGCCTGCTCGGCATCGATGCGGCTGCGACGATCGACGCCGACTGGATCGCCGCACGCATCGACCGTGCGGTACGGCTGCGCCGCGACTGGCTGCAGCTGGAACAGGCCAGCGATGCCTGGCGCGTGGTGCACAGCGAGGGGGACGGTCTCTCGGGCCTGATCGTCGACCGCTACGCCGACATCCTGGTGATCGAATATTTCGCGGCCGGCATGTGGCGCTTCCGCGAGGCGATCCACGCCGCCCTGCTCACGCACTTCCCGGATGCACGCTTGTACTGGTTCGCCGAGTCGCATGTGCAGAAGCAGGAGTCGTTCGACTGCCGCAGCCCGGACGTGCCCACGGCGGTGGAAGTGCACGAGCACGGCCTGCGCTTCCACGCAGCGCCGGGCTCGGGTCACAAGACCGGCTTCTTCGCCGACCAGCGCGACAACCGCCGCCGCTTCGCCGAACTGGCGAAGGGCCGGCGCGTGCTCGACCTGTGCTGCAACGCCGGCGGCTTCGCGGTCCACGCGATGGCGGCCGGCGCGCACGAGGCGGTCGGCGTGGATCTGGATGCCGGCATCCTGGAAGTCGCCCGCGCCAACGCCGCCGCCAACCACGTCGCGGCGACGTTCGAACAGTCCGACATCTTCGACTGGGTGCGCGCCGCGGTGGCGCGCGGCGAAAGGTACGACGCGGTGATCCTCGACCCGCCCAAGCTCACCCGCGACCGCAGCAAGGTGATCGAGGCGCTGAAGAAATACTTCGCGATGAACCGCATGGCGCTGGACATCATCCCGCCCGGCGGACTGCTGCTGACCTGCTCGTGCACCGGCCTGGTCGGCGAGAGCGAATTCCTGGAAATGCTGCGCCGGGTGGCGCTCAACGCCGGCCGCGAGATCCAGGTGCTGCAAGTCAGCGGCGCCGGCGCCGACCACCCGTTCCGCACCGATGTGCCGGAAGGGCGTTATCTCAAGGCGGTGTTCTGCCGGGTGGATTGAACGCGCGGGCCCGAGCAACGTCTTCCGGCGGCCGCACCGTGCCCGCGGCCGGCCGTCGCAGCAGTTGATACGCTAGCGCGTAAACTGAAGGTTCGTCGCCAGGAACGCGCCATGTCAGTCACCGAACTGCTGTTGATTGTCCTCGTCGTTGTCGTGCTCGTGGTCGTCGCCCTGCAAGCGGCGATCCTGTTGCGCGGACGCGATGGATATCGGTCGGACGATTCCGAGCAGGCGCGAACCGACGCCGAGACCAGGATACGCGAGCTCTCATCCCGGCTCGCGTATGCGCAAGCTCAGGCGGAACGTGCACTGGCGCTCGATCAGGATCTGAAGGCCGCGATGGAGGAGGTTTCCGCGAGACGTGCCGACCTGGCCGGCACATCCAGTCAGCGCGATGCGGCGGAAAAAGCCCTGGGGGCGGCGAACGAGCAGATCGCGGCGCTGACCGCCGCCAGCAGGAGCCTTGCCGGGGAAAAAAGCGCACTGCTCGAATCCAATGCCCGCCTTGAACAGGAAGTGAAATCCGCGAAGCAGCGGGAAATCGACACCAGCAAGCTGCTCGCCGATGCGAAAGAGGAAATGGCCAAGGAGTTCCGATTGATGGCCAGCACGCTGCTCGAAGAAAAAGGTGCCAAGCTCAACGAGCAGCAGAAAAACACGCTGGCGGATCTGCTTCGCCCCTTCAGCAAGACGCTGGACGATTTCAAGGGCAAGGTCGAGGCCACGCGCGAAGCCGATCTCACCGCCCGCGAGGGACTGATCGCGCAAATCCGTCACCTCACCGAGCTGAACCAGGACATCGGTGCCAAGGCCCAGTCCCTCACGAACGCCCTGCGCGGCGAGAGCAAGACGCGCGGCATGTGGGGGGAAGCAGTGCTGCAGCGCATCCTCGAACTGGCTGGACTGCGCGAGGGCATCGAGTTCCGCACGCAGGTGAGCCACCAGAATGAAGAGGCCGACGGACGGCTCATTCCCGATGTCGTGCTGGACCTCCCGCAGGACCGCGCCATCGTGATCGATGCGAAGGTGTCGCTGGTCGCCTACGAACGCTTCGTTTCCGCGAGTGACGACGAACCCGCCCGGCTGGCCGCGCTGGAAGAGCACTCGGCATCCATCAAACGGCACATCAGGGATCTGTCGGGAAAGAACTATCCGTCGCTGTACAACCTCAAGAGCGTCGATTTCACGCTGTTGTTCGTTCCGATCGAGAGCGCGCTGATGGCAGCCAGCGAGGCCGACTCCAGTCTTGCCCAGTACGCGCTCGAACGACATGTCGCCCTGGTTTCACCCAACACCTTGTTCACCGTGCTGCGCACCATCGAGTACATCTGGCGCGTCGAGAAGACGACGCGCAGCATGGAAGAGATCGTCAAGCGAGGCGGCTTGATGTACGACGCCGCAGTGCGCTTCAGCGAGCATGTTGTCGCCATCGGCGATGCGCTGGCCAAGGCGACATCGGCGACCCAGGCCGCCGAAAGGGCGTTGCTCGATCCCAGTCGGGGACTGGTGCGCCAAGCCGAGCAACTAAGGACTCTCGGCATCAAGCCGAAGAAGGCGATGCCGAAGAAACTGTCCTCCGGCGAGGCCGGCATCGCGTTGGATCAGGACGCCGCCGGGATTGGCTCGGCGGGCCCGGATATCGCTGACGATGGCGACGCCTGATCGGCTTTGCACATATCCGCCAGCGTGCGCTTGACGCAACCGCTAAACTGCATTGTCTGCAAGCCGAAGGCATCCGCATGAGCGATCAACGCAACCCGAACGACGTCACCCAGGAGCAGGCCGAGCAAGCCGTACGGACCTTGCTGCGCTGGTCCGGCGAAGACCCGGCCCGCGAGGGCTTGCTGGATACGCCCAAGCGGGTGGTCGAGGCCTATCGCGACTGGTTCGGCGGCTATGCGATCGATCCGGGCGACTACCTGCGGCGCACCTTCGAGGAGGTGGCCGGCTACGACGAGATGGTGGTGCTGCGCGACATCGAGTTCGAAAGCCATTGCGAACACCACATGGCGCCGATCATCGGCCGTGCCCATGTCGGCTACATGCCGACCAACCGCGTGGTCGGGATCAGCAAGCTGGCACGGGTGGTCGACGCATTTGCGCGGCGCTTCCAGGTGCAGGAAAAACTCACCGCGCAGATCGCCCAGTGCATCCAGGAAGCCCTGCAGCCGGCCGGCGTGGCGGTGGTGATCGATGCCAGCCACGAATGCATGACCACCCGCGGCGTGCACAAGCGCGGCGTGTCGATGGTGACCAGCCAGATGCTCGGCGCGTTCCGCGACGACGCCCGTACGCGCATGGAATTCCTGCAGTTCATCGGCATCCACGGCGGCACGCGCTGAACGTGTACCGGCATGTTTTCGTGCTGCTCGCGCTGCTGCCGGCGCCGCTGGCGGCATTCGCGCAGAGCACGCGAGCGGAGTACCTGCAGGGGTTCGACCGCAACGGCGATGGCCACGTGAGCGAGGCCGAATACGTGACCTGGATGAGCCGGGGTTTCCAGCGCATGGACCGCAATGGCGACGGCGTGCTGGAGACCGATGAGCTGCCCGGTGCACGCGGCAGACCGATCACACTCAAGAGCTTTCAGGACAACTTGCGCCGCGAGTTCCACCAGCTCGACCGCCGCCACCGAGGCTACCTCGATGCACGGGAACTGACTGCGCCGCCGGGCTGAATCCGCCCCCGATGCCTTTCATGCCCTCGTAGGAGCGCACCCTGTGCGCGAATGCTTTTCGTGTAGGAGCCCGCTTGCGGGCGATGCTCTTGCGAGTCCCAAGTCCCGAGTCCCGAAAGTAAAGCATCGCCCGCAAGCGGGCTCCTACGCGCACGACGCGGATCGGTGGGCTACGCCGAAATCGCCAGCCGCTCGGAGCGGTACAGCCGGATCGTCGCCAGCACCGCGAGCAGTGCTGCCGCCAGGCTGCCGGCCAGGCACAGGCCGATCTGCTGTCCGCTGACGCCGTCGCCGCGCAGCAACTGCATGATGCCCAGGTTCTGGCCCAGCAGCGGCACCGCGTACATCCATGCCTGCGCCTTGATCGGCAGGATCGCCAGCACCAGGCTGGGGATGATCGGCACCAGCATCAGCAGCGAGAGATAGGTCTGCGCTTCGCGGTAACTCTTCGCGAACGCCGCCACCATCGACTGCAGGGCGCCCAGCAGCAGCACCAGCGGCAACATCAGCAGCAGCACGCAGCTACCGAAGTGCAGGCCCAGGTCCAGTTCCATGCCGATCTTTTCGGCGGGAATGAAGCGGCCGACCACGGCAAACGCCAGCAGCGTGATCAGCAGGCTGGCGGTGGAAAACGTGCTGATCGCCGCCAGCTTGCCGGCCAGGATTTTCCAGCGCGGCACCGGGTTCGCGAACAGCGGTTCCAGCGATTGCCGTTCGCGTTCGCCGGCAGTGAGGTCGATCGCCAGATACATGCCACCCATGAAGATCGTGATCACGAAGAAGTACGGCAGCATCGCGAACATCAGCACCGCACGCGACTGCGGCGTCGCCTGGTCGCGCCGGGCCACGTGCAGCGGCCACGCCGTGTCGGGCGACAGCCCGCGCGCCACCAGCCGCATCGCGCCCTGCTGGCGGGCGTAAGCCTCGATCAGCTGGCTCACCCGTTCCACCGCCGTGTTCGCATCGCGCTGCGAGGAGTCGTAGATCAGCTCGATCTGCACCGGCTCGCCCTTGCGCCACGCCTTGCCGTAATCGGCAGCAATACGCAGCACCACGTCGGCATCCTGCTTGCGCACGGCCCGCTCCGGATCGGCCACCGGCGCGCCCGGCACCACCCCGCCGGCTTTCAGCGCAGCGAGCAGATTCGGCGCGTACTGCGCACCGATCACCGGCACCGGCAACGGTTTCTCGGCCTTGTCCAGCTCGCGGTTGAGGGTGACGTTGAGCAACAGCACCAGCAGGATCGGCCCCAGCAGCGGGCCGGTGAGAAAGGCGCTGGTCAGGGTGCGACGATCGCGCAGGTTTTCCTTCACCTCCTTCAGGAACACGGTGAGGAACGCACTGCGCCGGGCTTTCCCGCTGGCGGCACTCATGCGGCCAGGCCCTCGTCGCTGCCGATGATCTTCACGAACGCATCCTCCAGATTGTGCTCGCCGGTCGCCTCGCGCAGCGCATCGGGCGATGCGTCGGCCACCACGCGGCCATGCGCGATCACCACGATGCGGTCGCACAGCGCCGCGACCTCCTGCATGATGTGGCTGGAAAACAGCACGCAGCGTCCTTCCGCCTTCAGCCGGGCCATGAACTGGCGCAAGGCGCGCGTCGCCATCACGTCCAGGCCGTTGGTCGGCTCGTCGAGGATCACGTTGCGCGGGTCGTGCACCAGGGCGCGGGCGATCGCGGTCTTCACCCGCTCACCCTGCGAGAAACCCTCGGTGCGGCGGTTGACGATGTCGTCCATCCCCAGCGCCTTGATCAAGGCGTCGCGGCGGCTTGCCAGCAACGCTTCGGGCAAGCCGTGCAGCCGCGCGAAGTAGTCGATGTTTTCGCCGGCGGTCAGCCGCTTGTACAGGCCGCGCGCATCCGGCAGCACGCCGAGCCGGCGGCGCACACCCAGCGGATCGACCGCCGCATCGACGCCGTCCACCCGCACCTGGCCGCGGTCCGGCGCCATCAGCGTGTAGAGCATGCGCAACGTGGTGGTCTTGCCGGCGCCGTTGGGGCCGAGCAGGCCGGTGATCTCGCCGTCGCGGGCGGTGAAACTGACGCCGTCGACGGCTTGCACCGTACCAAACGCCTTGTGCAGATCCTTCACCTCGATCATGGCGCCGCTCCTTAAGGGGTTGAACCGTTGAAATCGATGAAGATCGGGGTGGCTCGCAGCCGGTCCAGACAGCTCGCGTCCAGCGTCTTCGGGTCGAGATGCTCGACGAAGTGCTGGATCAGCCGCGGCGCGCAACCGGCGGCCATCACGCTGTGGCCCTGACCCTTGAGCACCAGCACACGTGCGTTCGGCAGGCCTTTGGCCACTTGCGCGGCGTAGCGCGGCGGGGTCACCGGATCGTACTGCCCGGCCAGCAGCAGCACCGGCTTGTCCGTTTGCAGCGGCTGGTGGAAATCCGCCGGACGCGTACCTTTCGGCCACACCGAGCAGATCGCCTTGAACGCATCGATCATGTGGGTGCCCAGGATCGTGTCGGCATCCTGCGGACGCGGTGTCAGCAGGTCGGCATCCTCGCTGCAGATCACCGAGTACTGCATGCCGCTGCCCATCAGGTCGGCCAGGTCGCCGGACAGGATCCTGGCCTGACCCAGCAGCGGGCCGACGTCGCCATGCGCCGCCGCATCGATCGACAGCGGCAGCAGCGCGGCGGTGGTCGGCGTGTAGGCGAACATCCGCACCACGCTGGCCAGCGAGTTCTCGTCCAGCACCCGCTTGACCGTCCGGTAACTCTCCGGGTCGCGAAACGAGACCTGATGGGGGTTGGCGCGCAACGCATCGCGCAGCTGGTACAGGGTCTGGTCCGGATCGCCGAAACGCTGCCTGCAGGCCGGCTCGGCGGTGCAGCGGGCGAACTGTGCCTTCAGTGCATCGTGCAGATTGCGGGCAAAATCCTCGCCCAGCACCAGCGGGTTCGGCACCACGCTGTCCAGCACCACGCTGCGTACCGCCTGCGGGTAACGCATCAGATACTGCTGCGCCATCCGCGTGCCGTACGACACCCCGATCAGGTCGAACCGGGGCGCGCCGAGCATCCTGCGTACGTCCTCCAGATCCTGCGCCGCCACGGTGGTGGTGTAGTAGCGCGGGTCGGCATGGCCGCTGACCTGCTTGAGGCAATCGGCGGCGGCAGCCTTCAGCTTGCCGGCATCGAAGCTGTCCGCATCGCCCGCGCCGGTCGCCTGATCGGACTCCCTGCAGGTGAGCGCATTCGAGCCGCCGGTACCGCGCTGATCGAGCAGCAGCACGTCGCGATGCGCGCGCAACGGTTGCAACACCGAAGCCACCGTGGCGGCCTCATCGGTCGCTGCCTGACCGGGGCCGCCGGCGAGAAACACCAGCATGTCCCTGCTCGCCACCTGGGCGCGGGAACGCAGCACCGCCAGCTTCAGGGTGATCTTGCGGCTGTGCGGATCCGCGCGGTTTTCCGGCACTTGCGGCGATGCGCACCACGCCGCCGTGCTCAATCCGCTGTGCGGCTGGCCCAGCTCGCAGGCAGTCAGCGTCAGCGCGCCCAGTTTCCAGGTCCGCGCCGCAACCACGGGCAGCGGCCTGGCGACGGCGGCGGGCGCTGTGGCCGGCGTCATCACCGGTGGCGTGGATGAATCCCTTGCGTGGAAATGGTTCCAGGCCAGCACCCCCGCCACCACGACAACCGCACCCATGCGGGCGATGGTACGTCCCTTCAATGCCATGCCTTTCACTCCTGGCCCGGTACGAAAATCGATTCGATCGAGCGGCCGAACAGCCGCGCGATCCGGAACGCCAGCGGCAGGCTCGGATCGTACTTGCCCGTCTCGATCGCATTGACGGTCTGCCTCGACACCGCCAGCCGCTCGGCCAGATCCGCCTGCGACCAGCCTCGTTCGCCGCGCAGTTCGCGCACGTGGTTATGCATGGGCGTCCCTCGGCATCCGCCGCAGCTGCAGCCTCCCGGTCGCGCCCGTTCGCTCCCGCCACGTTTCCGCTCCTGCCATCGCGGGCCGGAATTCACGCTGGCAAGCTGGTAAGAGGGACGGGTTGGACGAGCCATCAGTCTTTCCTGGCTCGTGGTGGCTGACGGTTGCGGAATCCGGCCCGGCTCGGACGGCTTCCCTATCGCGCTTCATATCAAACAACCTTGACATGGAGCTTATGCGAACCCCATCCATTATCAAGCATCCTTGACATTTTGTCTGATTTCGTTCCGCTGAAGTCATACCATCGGATGACATTTATGTAATATTTTCGTTAAAAGAGTGACGCAGTTGGCAATTTCAATGCCATAATTTGTCAGCGATGGCCTGCAAGGCAAGTCCGTTCAGCGACTCCTGTATGGAAAGCGGCCCATCGGAACCCCCTAGTGAGGCCAATGTAAACGTTGCGCATGATTGTTGGCATACGGCTTGCTTTTGGTTCACAGGCAAGAAATGAACAAGGGAATCGGCGGGGATCGCAAGCCAGTCCACCCAGCAGCGCGTTGAAATCAGTCCACCATCCTCAGAATTACAGGAACGCCCCATGAAAAAGACTCTCCTCTCCGCTGCCATGATTGCCGGCCTTGGCATCATTGCCGTGCCGTCCAGCCATGCCGCGACCGCCACGGGGCAGACCACCTTCAAGGTGATCCTGCAGCCGGTCGTCGTGCTCGACTATTACTCGGAAATCGATCTGACGATCAATTCCGCCGCCTTGCAGGGCCTTGCGGGTACCTCTGCCGGCCAGGCGGCGAAGGCCATCTCCGCCACCGCCGGTGGTGCCGCTTTGACGACCGACGCCGCGATCGCGCCCGGAGCCATCGACCTGACCAAAGTCCCGCTGACGATCAGCAATGCGTGGGCGGTTCGTTCGATCGCGACATCCACCGGCACAACCAGCGTGACGATCGGGCTGGGTAGCGCTGCAGGATCGACAGCTACGCTGACGGGCACCACTGACACCACCTCGACCATCGGCCTGTCGGCTCCAAGCACGTCCTTCGCCACACTGACCGGTGGCACCGGCTTTGCCACGCCGGTCAAGGGCGATGTAAAGATGGACCTGGACCTCAGCACGGCCAAGAGCGCCGACACCTACGCCGGCGCCACGATCTACATCACCGCCACCTCGACCTGATCGAGCTGGCGAACCAGTGATGTTTCGCAGGAAACTCAAGACAACGGCACCGCTACTGGTGCCGTTGTTGCTTGCCAGCATAACAACGCTGGCGGCGCCGCCGCGCGGCCGGGTGATCGGACCGGCGACAAGCCAGACGCTCGGCCGGCTCAATGGTCGCGGCGGCCCGCCAGGGCTGCGGGCACTGGCCGCCGCACCGCTGGCTGCTGCACCCGCGTGCAGCGTGTATTTCGACGCCACTGGCCAGCTGAACTTCAACCCGCCAGCCCCCAACACCCCGCTGACCCCCGGCATCAGTTCCGCCAATTTCATCGCCGGTGGCCCTGCCTTTGCTCACGGCACCAAGTCCACGTCAGCTCTGACCACCGGCTTGGCACTGGCTGCGGATGCCGGCATCAATGGGGTCAGCCTGCAGCAACCGAACGCCGGCGTACCGCAGAACCGAATCCGGGGCATCGCCTATTTCGCCACCGACACCGGCTGCACCCAGGGCAGCTTCAGCACGACCTTGCAGAGCAGCCCCGCCGGCACGACCGCGCCCGCACCGGCCGGTACTGTGCTCGCGCAACTGAGCGCGGGCACCACCATGACCGCCGGCTACACCCCGGCCTACTCGGATCAAGGCACCTACATCTGCAGCGGCGTCAGACGTGGGTGGATCCCCTGTGAGGTCTGGCGCGTCGATGTGACCTTCGCGTTTCTCACCAACAGCTTCCTCGCGAGCGGCGCCGGCAGCTATACGCTGACCATCAACCGGGTAACCCTGAGCTCGCCATGAAAACCACTAGCCGTCTCGTACTCGCCACACTGTGCGTGCTGGTCTTGTCCTCGCCGGTACAGGCGCAGGTCGCCCTGTCGCCGCAGATTGCGGATATCTCGCTGGACGGGCCGACCACCACGCACTCGTTTCGCCTGAGCAATCAGGCCAAACTGCCGATGCATGTGGCCGTGACAGTCAGCAACTGGACGATGGACGTCGATGGCCACGTCACCACCATACCGTCCACCGCACAGTCGCTGGACCCATGGGTGGAGATCAACCCCACCACGTTTACCGTGACCCCAGGCCAGTCGCAGGTCGTGCGCTACGCGATTCGCCCAGCACTGGCACTGAGCCCCGGCGAACACCGCGCGATGGTGTTTTTCACCGAGCAACCGACCCCGCGGGACCCCTCGAAACCGGCGACCTTGCGGGTGTATTTCCGTCTGGGTGCGGCGATCTACGCGCATGTCGGTCCGGTGCGGGAAAACGGGGAGCTGCAGGACATCCGGGCCGATGCCCATGCAGCCGTGTTCACCCTGCACAACACCGGCAACGCCACCACCCGCATGCGCGGCCAGTACGCCCTGTGGACGGTTGCGGCCTATCCAGAGACTGCGTCGATCAGCGGCGACCAGTTGCTGCCGTTATTCCATCCGCCTGCTGGCCTGTTGCATTACGGCAAGCTGCCGCAGGACGCGGTGCTGCCTGGGGCCGACCGTCGGGTCAAACTCGCTTTCAGCCATTCGCCACTGCCTCCGGGCCGCTATGTGCTGCGCGCGCAAGGCACACTTGGCGCAACCGGCATCGATCGCACGCTGCGTTTCGACGTTGCTGCCAGCGCTCGGCGCTAGATCGGGCCGCATGTCCAGCCAACGGCGCCCGGCCTGGCGCAAACCCGGCCCGATCCTCCTGCTATGGCTGGCGTGTGCGACATCGATACTGGTCGTACCGCAGATGGTTTTCGCCACTCCAGCCGGATCGGCGACAGCGGCAAAGCCGCTGCTCGCCGGCGTGCTGGTCAATGGCCGGGACACGCGCACGGGAATCAATCTGCTGCGCGACAGGGACAGCTACGACGTGGACATTGACCAGTTCGCGGCGTCGATCAAGACCCGTGTGCGCGACAGCGGCACGCAACTGCAGATACTCACGCCCCTGGGCAACGCAAATTTTGCCGCGACGGCCATCATCCATCGTGGCAAGATCCGTTACGTGCCGATGAGAGAGCTGGCAACCGCCCTTGCGGCGAAAATTCGCTTCGACTCAAGCGAGTTTGCCTTGCGCGTCCAACTGCCGTGGACACCGGGTGCCGGCAATCTCGATACGGCCGCAAACGGCTCGATGGCGAGCCAGGAGACGCCAGACATTCACGCACCGTCGGCAAGCCTGTCGACGATCCACAGTGAGGCCTACTACAGCCGCCAGAGTGGCATTGACAGTCTTTCCACGCTGACTGACTTGCAGGGCGCGCTTGGGCCGGGTTCCTGGCGAACGCGCATCCTCACCACCTCCCCCGGTGACCGCCAGACCATGCAGAACTATGGCTGGACCATCGATCGCGGCAACAGTCGGAGCTATCTTGGCCACAGCCAGATAACGCTTGATCCGCTGCTGCCCTACGCCAATCTCACCGGCGTGCAGTATGCGTGGAGCACACGTCCGGATATCAGTTACGGCAACGATCTGGGCAATAACGAACTGGTGGCCACCCAGACGCTTGGCGGGCAGTCGCTAAGCGGCCACGATGCGCCCCCCGGCGGCATCGCCGAGTTGCGCATCGATGGAAAGGTGGTTGCACGAACAGCCATCCGGCTTGATGGCAGTTGGGAGTTTCGCGATATCGCGCTGCGTGGAACCGAATTTGCGCAAGTCGCCCTTTATCAGCGTTTCGGTGATGGAACCCCCACCCGTGTTGTGCCCGTCAATTCGGCAACCAGCCCGCGCGCTCTGCCCGCCGGCATGGTGGTGTCTTACGCTGGCCTCGGCGCTGACGGCAACCCGCTTGACCCCGCCATTGGCACCCGGGGTTTGGGCGGCTTCTATCAGTTGCGCTGGGGCATCAACGACCACCTCACCGTCGATGCCTCGACGCAGCGCGCTGGCGGACGCGACTACGGCGTCAGCAACGCCATCGTCGGACTGGGCCCGCTGGGTACCTGGGGTTTCGGCGTGGCCCGCGGCGGCAGTGCCACCGCGTGGAGCATGCAGGGCAACGGCCAGCATGGCGCGTGGTTCTGGAATGCCTATGCACGACAGTACGGTGCCGGCTACTTCCCCGGCCTCGATGCCACGCAATCGGATCGTTACGGCGAATTGGGCACCCATCTCAGTTCACACTTGGATGTTTCGCTGGTCGGGCGTGACGCACGTGACCCGTTCAGCAACAACCGGTACCGGTTCATCAAGCCAGCGGCCAACTGGAGCATCAATGACCATTTCAACGTCAATGCACGGCCCGATTACAACGGCTCTTACACTTACGCCGCCAACTGGGCCATGCGGCCCGACACGCAGATCACGCTGAGCCGTTACGTCGGCATCAACCAGATTGAATTGACTCATCTACTGCCCGGCGGAATGCAGCTGGATCTGGCCGCCACGCACGATCCGACCCTCGGTACACGCTACTCGCAGACCCTAAGCGGGCTGTTGGCGAATGCTCATCCTTTCTCCTGGTCGGCTGGCCTGCTGGAAGGCAGCAGTCGCATCGGTTACCTGCTGGACGCCGCGATGGAGACGATCCCGGGACTGTCCGTCCACGTGCAGCTGTACAACGATCCAGTCAACCGGGGAACGGGCGGCGGCACCATCTTCCAACTTTCGCTGGTGGCCGACTTTGCGGTGACTTCCTCGGGCCTCGCTCGCGGCAACTACTCG
Source organism: Rhodanobacter sp. (assembly GCA_004322005.1). Classification (GTDB taxonomy): domain Bacteria; phylum Pseudomonadota; class Gammaproteobacteria; order Xanthomonadales; family Rhodanobacteraceae; genus Rhodanobacter. The sequence continues at coordinate 15,922 of SCRF01000065.1, forward strand.
GCACGGGCCGCACGACGTGGTGCGATCTCCGGCAAGGTCACGGGCCAACTTCCCGATGACGTGAAATGGTCGGACCTGGCGGGCATCGAAGTACTCATTGACGGCAAGCCCCTCGGCACGCTGGACGGCAACGGTCACTATCTTGTGAGCGATCTGCCACCCGGCGTCTACCTGTTGGAGATGGACAGCGAAAAACTGCCGATCGATCTGCTGCCGCCAGCAAAACATCCGCTGGTGGAAGTGCGCGCCGGCGCGACCACCCGCGCCGACTTCGCCATGCTGCTGCGCCTGGGCTTTGCCGGCCGGGTCACCAGAGCTGACGGCAACCGTACCGGTGGTATCAAGGTGGTTGCTGTCGACGGCAACGGCAACATCGTCGGCTCGGCCACGACCGACGTCCGTGGCTATTACCGCATCGATCAACTGCCGCCTGGAACCTATACCGTGCTCGCCGGTCGGGCTCAGCGCACCGTCACGCTGCAGCGCGCATTTGTGTATGGCCAGGACCTGGTCGTCCGGAATGGATCCACGCCGCCCTGAACGATCCCGTTTGCGCCGCGCCAAGGTGAACCCTCACGGGGCAGGCTGGCGCCAGGTTACACACACACCGCCTCCTGGCGATTCGCAGCGGCAGCGTCGCCACGGGCAACCGGATACGTACTCACGCTGCCACCATCATTGTGACACTGCTGTTCCAGCATGCTCTGTGTCCTGCCCTGAGGCGACATCGCGACAGCAGCGACCTGTGCGTTACTGCCGGCCTTTTCAAGGCCGTGCGCGATACGCCACTCCCGGATGATCAGTGCTGCCCGGGCATCGATATGAATGGCAAAGCGGGTGCCGCCGGTAGTCGTTGTGGCACCCGCGCCCGAAATACTGGTGCGCAGCATCCCGTTGGCGCTGACCGACCTGACCGGAAAAACCGCCATCAGGATGATGCTGACGCAACCAATCAGAACTGAACGGAGCGAAGCTTTCATGCCATGCCCTCCTTGTACAACCCGTGGGATCACGGGGCACTTAATGTGCTTACGGCCGACCTCCGGCCGCCTTGACAGGCTCCGCCGACCCAAGTCATGGAGACGTGAGCCCGCTCACAGTTGGGATGTGAACGAGGCGACTGCATTGCGCAGACGTGATGCGGATCACGGTTCGAATGTGAACGCTATGTGGACGGATCCGGCCAGCCGGGTCGACAACGGGGTTCGTGGCGGCTGAGGGGTCGACGGGTTCCCTTGCCTGCAACCGCGGAACGGGTGGCGAAATCTGTCCTGATGCCTGTATCGGCGCGCCCGCGCCGAACTTGATCAACGCGAGGAGATGTACTTCTCGCGCCGGATCTGCGACACCGGCAGGCCGAATTCCTTCAGCACGGTAAACGCGGCATCGACCATGTTCGGGTTGCCACACAGGTAGGCAATATCGCGTTCGGGGTGCGGGCCGAGATCGGCCAGCACGTTCTGCACGTGGCCGCTGCGATCGCCCGGGCGCGGGGTGGCGCGCGGCTGGCGGCTCAGGCAGCCGTGGAAGATGAAGCCGGGATGCCGTTGCGCGAACGCCTCGAACTCCTCGCCGTACAGCAGCTCGCCTTCGTTGCGCGCGCCATACAGCAGCACCACTTCGCGACCGCCCCCGGCCAGCAGTTTTTCGATCTGCGGCAGCATCGCGCGGTACGGCGTGACGCCGGTGCCGGTGGCCAGCAGCAGGTAGCGCGGGTGCGTGTCGGTCTGCTGCAGGCAGAACCGGCCGTACGGCCCGCTGGCCTCGATGACGCCGCCTGTTTCGAGACCGCCCAGCAACCCGGTCGCCGCGCCGCCCTGGACATAGCTCACCGCGATCTCGATGCGCGCGACTTCGGTCAATCCGTTCGGCGAGCTGCCACCACCCACGGTAGCCACCGAATAGCTGCGTTTGGTCGCGCTGCCGTCGTCGTAGTGGAAGTGCACCTGCAGGAACTGCCCCGGCATGAACGCCAGCGGCTGGCCGTCGACCCGTTCGAACGCCAGGTGGCGCACCGCGGGGGCCAGCATGACGCTGTCGACGAGGCGAAGCTGGAAGTGATCGGCCATGGAACGGATTCCGGGACAGTGCGTGCACCGGCAGGAACCGGGCGAAGGCATCGGGCCCGCTATAATAGGTCCTCTGAGCCACCGGCCAAACTCCCGCGCCGTCCGCGACCCGATCCACCGGTTGCCGACGCGCCGAGGTATCCGGCCTGCTCCAGGCTCTCCATCCACCGGCGTCATCCATGACCTCAGCACCTGCACTCGTCGTCGACAACCTGCGCAAGACCTATGGCAATGGCGTGGAAGCCCTCAAGGGCATCAGCCTGACCGTGCAGCCAGGCGATTTTTTCGCGCTGCTCGGCCCCAATGGCGCCGGCAAATCCACCCTGATCGGCATCCTCTCGTCGCTGGTGAACTCCACCAGCGGCGACGCGCGGGTGTTCGGCATGTCGGTGAACCGGCAGCGCAGCGAGGCGATGCGGCTGATCGGGCTGGTGCCGCAGGAGATCAACTTCAACCAGTTCGAGAAACCGTTCGACATCTGCGTCAACGAGGCCGGTTTCTACGGCATCCCGCGCCGGATCGCCGCCCAGCGCGCCGAGAAGTACCTGAAGGAACTTCGCCTGTGGGACAAGGCCCGGCACCAGGCGCGGGAAATGTCCGGCGGCATGAAACGGCGCCTGATGATCGCCCGCGCGATGATGAACGAGCCCCGATTGCTGATCCTCGACGAGCCCACCGCCGGCGTGGACATCGAGATCCGCCGCTCGATGTGGCAGTTCGTCAGCGCCATCAACGCCGCCGGCACCACGGTGATCCTGACCACGCATTACCTCGAGGAAGCCGAGTCGCTGTGCCGCAACATCGCGATCATCGACCACGGCACGATCGTGGAGAACACCAGCATGAAGCGGCTGCTCGCCACGCTGGACGTGGAGACCTTCATCCTGGACGTGCCGGCCGCGCCGGCCGGGCTGCCGCAGCTGCCGGGCATCACCCTGCGCCGCACCGACGAGCACACGCTGGAGGTGGAAATGGCGCGTTCCCGGGATCTCAACACGCTGTTCGCCGCGCTGTCGGCCCATGGCATCACGGTGACCTCGATGCGCAACAAGACCAACCGGCTGGAGGAGCTGTTCGTGCGCCTGGTGGAAAGCACGCGACAAGAGCCGCTGCGGGAGAAAGTCGCATGAGCGACATGTCAGCCAACCTGGTCGCGCTGCACACCATCGCGCGGCGCGAAATCGTGCGGATCGTGCGGATCTGGACCCAGACCCTGATCCCGCCGGCGATCACCATGACGCTGTACTTCGTGATCTTCGGCAAGCTGATCGGCAGCCGCATCGGCA
>SCRF01000066.1 GCA_004322005.1 Rhodanobacter sp.
CCAGAACCGCTTCCAGTCGACCATCTCGACGCTCAGCTCGCAGCAGAACAATCTGGCCTCCTCGCAGAGCACCATTCGCGATGCCGATTTCGCGGCGGAGACCGCCAACCTGAGCAAGGCGAACATCCTGCAGCAGGCGGGTATCTCGGTGCTGGCCCAGGCCAACTCGCAGCCGCAGCAGGTGCTGAAGCTGCTGCAGTAACCGTCACCGGGCCTGTCACGCTGACTCCGCGACAGGCTCTTGCCGGGCTTTGAAACGGTCGGGCGGCATCATGCGACAGTATCGCCGCCCGACCGACCGGAGCCGCCGGCAAAGCCCTTGCTTGCAACTGCGAGGTTTTTGCCGGCGACTCGTCGCCCTCGCCCCTCAGGGGCAGGGCAGGATCCACCCAGCGAGACTCGCCATGACCACCAGTGCCACATCCGGCAGCAGCCTGAGTTCGTTGCTCAGCTCATTGACCAGCCCATCCAGTCCCGGCGGCACGTCAAGCCTCGGCCAGGGCATTCTCAGCTCCGCCGGCATCGGCTCGGGTCTGAACGTCACCGCGATCGTGACTGCCCTGGTCAACGCCGAGCAGGCGGCGCCGCAGGCGCAGATCACCCGGGCGACCGCTCAGGACAACAGCACCTTGTCCGCCCTCGGCACGCTGAGCAGCACGCTCAATGCGCTGCAGACGGCGGTGGTCGCACTGACCAACACCAGTACGTACAACAGCTACGTCGCCTCGCTGGCCAATCCCGCCATCGGCACCGTCAGCACCTTGAGCAATGCGCAGCCGGGCAGCTACGCCCTGGATGTGACGCAGCTGGCCACGGTGCAACAACGCACCAGCTCGGCCTACGCCAGCACCGCTGCCGTTGGCAGCGGCACGCTGAATATCGCCGTGGGCAGCAGCAGCGTCAGCATCGACGTCTCGTCCACCGCCACCTTGTCCGACATTGCCACGGCAATCAATGGCGCCTCGGGCAACCCCGGGGTGACCGCCACGGTGATCAACGGCACCAACGGCTCGCAGCTGTTGCTGAGCTCCAACAAGACCGGCGTGGCCAATGGCTTCACGATCAGCGCCGCCAGTGGCAGCAGCTCCGGCCTCGCGAGCCTGGCGACCACGTTGAATACGGCGGGCAGCAGCGAAGCCAAGGATGCGCAGCTGACGCTCAACGGCATCGCCGTCGACAGCGCCAGCAATGCGGTCAGCGGCGCGATCGGCGGCGTGACTGTCAACCTGGCGACGCTGGGCAGCACCACCCTGAACGTGACGCAGGACACCAGCAGTACGGTGGCCGCCATTCAGGCTTTCGTGACCGCCTACAACAGCTATGCGAGCTCAGTCAGCACGCTGTCCAGCTACAACTCCACCACCCAGGCGTCCGGCCCCTTGCTGGGTGATTCCACCCTCAATTCGGTACAGAGCCAGATTTCCGCCGCCCTCAGCAAAAGTGTTCCCGGCAACAGCATCGGCTCACTGGCCAGCCTCGGCATCACCCGTCAGGCAGATGGCACGCTGGCCTTGAACTCGAGCACGCTGACCAGTGCGCTCGGCGCGAATCCCGCGGCGGTCCAGAATCTTTTCTCCGGAACCGGCGGTTATGCGACCAATCTCAATACCGTCATCGGCATATTCACCTCCAGCACCGGGATCATCGCGACCCGTCAGCAGAGCATCACCAGCAGTCTGAGCAAGCTTTCGGCTCAGCAAACGGCGTTGAACGCACGCATGGCGATGTATCAGCAGCAGTTGCAGGCGCAATACACCAACCTCGACACCTTGATGTCGAGCCTGAACAACACCAGCAGCTTTCTCACCACCTCGCTGGCCCAGTTGACCAACCCGCCCAAGAATTGATGAACCGGGAGCCGACATGACCTATGGATACGCGCGCAATGCCAGCGCGATCTACCAGCAAAACAGCGTGCAGGGCGTGGTGGAAAATGCCGACCCGCACCAGCTCGTCAGCATGCTGCTGAATGGCGCGATCGACCGGATCATCCAGGCACGCGGGTACATGGCCCACCACAACGTGGCGGCGAAGGGAACCGCCATCGCGCGCGTGGTGGCCATCCTCGGCGAGCTGCGCAGCAGCCTGGACCACACGGCGGACCGCACGCTGAGCCAGCAGCTGGACTCGCTGTATGACTATGTGGCACGGCGGCTCCTGTTCGCCCAGTTGAACGACGATCAGGTCGCGCTGGATGAAGCCATCCGGTTGCTGACGCCGATCCGCGACGGCTGGCAGGCGATCCGCGGCAGCTATATGCAGGGTGCCCGGATGGCATCCGCGGCGCGCTGATGAGCGACAGCGGCCCTCCCGATCTGGATCGCGCCGTGCAGCTCATCGGGCAGATGCTGGATGCGGCGCGGGTCGGCGACTGGCCGCGCGTCACCAGCCTGCAACCGGAATGCGATGCCCTGCTGCGGCGCAGGTACCCAGCCGGCGAATCCACCCGCCAGGTCCTGCTGGCGCTGCAAGCGCAGCATCGAAACCTGTCGGAGCTGGTCGCCCAGGCGCGTGACGGGATTGCCCGGGAGCTCGCTCGGCATGCGCAAACCCATCGGGCGTTGAGTGCCTACCTGGACTCGTCCGGAGCGCGTTGAGCCCGGCACGGCCAGCGCGGCAACCGTGCGCCGACGATCCATGGTGCATTATCGTGGCGAAGCACCGGCCGCGACGGTACTGGCCCGGGGCTGCCGGAGCCCGATCCCTGCGCACGCGGCGCCGGTGCATTGATCTCATACAGGACGGGTGTTCCATGCAAGATATCGCCTGGCAGGCATTTTCCGAACGCGTGAGTTGCGAAGGCGAATGGCATGTCGACTGCGTCGCGATCGACTGGCCGCTGACCACGGCGGGGACCAATCAACGGGTCGAACGTGCCACCACCGTACTGGCCAGTATCGCCGCGCTCGAAGACCGTCGTGCCGAGGTTGCCGACGACGCCAACCCGCTGCAGCAGGAAATCCAGCGGCTGGACGCGAAACTCACCGCGCTGGTCGACATCGTCAATCAGCTGCTGGTGCCGGCCAGCGCGTTGCCGCCACGCCAGCTGCTGCGTTTCAATGCCGTCGGTGCGGTGTTGCCCGCGGTGCTGATACCGCCCGGCGAAGCGTTGCTGCTGCGGCTGCGCTTCGATGTCTGCCGCAGCCTGCCGCTGGAGCTGGCTGCACGGGTCGAGCGGACCTTGGACGAAGGTCGGGTGTTCGTGGCGTTTGCGTCACTGGGCGACGCGCTGGGTGACGCAATCGAACGGCTGGTTTTTCGCCATCACCGACGCAAAGTGGCAGATGCGCGCCAGCTGACAATTTGAGTCCCGACCCGTCGGCATTTTTCCCGTGATGCCGCGCACGCTTGGCATGTGATGCAGCTCACACTAAGGACAATTGGCACCGGATTCCCTGCGCACTGGCATTCGCTATGCCCGGGTGAAGACGTCAGGCCGGACGTGACGGCAAAGTGAATACGGTTCATGCAGTTAGGTCGCCGGCATGCAATCCGGCAGTGCCCCGAGATGCATGAGCCGTGGCGTTGGGAAACCGTCAGGTGACGTTTTGTCGCCACCGCGAGCGTCAAGATTGGCCCTGTTATTGCTGACTGTATTTTCGAGCCGGCGACAAAAAGCCGGCACGAACCAGAACACGCCAACCGGAGCCGTCGGCGTTGTTCGGAATGCAGTAGCGGCACACCGGAGGCTTAATCGTGCAGAAATTTGATTTCCTGGTCATCGAATCCGACCAGAAGCGGGCGGAGTCAGTCATGACGGCGCTGTATTTCCTGGGGTACCGGCCCCAGCATGGAGAAACCTGCGACAGCGTCGACGAGTCCACCCATGCCTGGCGTGCGGTGTACGTCGGGGACATCGCCGAAGTTGCCGACGGCGAGCGTCAGTTCGCGCTGCTCGGCGCGGCGGCGGCACATGTACCGATCCTGCTGGCCAGCGACTCGGCGTGGGTGGAACGTTTCAGCTCGGCAAAATCCCCGTATGCCGCGCGATCGGCCCTGCTGGAATTTCCGCTGCGCTACGTGCAGGTGGCCGAGGCCATGCGCAACATCCATGCGCGCATTCTGGGCGCCCCCTCGGGCAAGCTGCGTTTTGTCGGCAATTCGGCACCGATATGCCGCGTCAATGCGCTGATTCGTCAAGTGGCGCCGTTCGATTCGAGCGTGCTGGTGCTCGGCGAATCGGGCACCGGCAAGGAGATGGTGGCGCGGGCGATCCACGACAATTCGCCGCGCAGCGACAAGCCGTTCGTCGCAATCAACTGCGGCGCGATTCCCGCCGAGTTGCTGGAGAGCGAGCTGTTCGGCCACGAGAAGGGCGCTTTCACCGGCGCGATCAGTGCGCGCAAGGGCCGTTTCGAGATGGCCGAGGGCGGCACGCTTTTTCTGGACGAGATCGGCGACATGAGCCTGCCGATGCAGGTGAAGCTGCTGCGCGTTTTGCAGGAGCGCGTATTCGAGCGCGTCGGCGGCAACCGCACCCAGCGCTGCGACGTGCGCATCATCGCCGCGACCCATCGCAATCTGGAGCAGTCGATCGCCAACGGCCAGTTCCGCGAGGATCTGTTCTACCGCTTGAGCGTGTTTCCGCTGGAGCTGCCTTCGCTGCGCGAGCGGCTGGACGACCTGCCGGTGCTGGTGGCCGAGTTCAATCAGCGGCTGGCCCGGCGTGGGCTGAGTGCAGTGCGCTTCAGCGCCGGCGCCATGCATTCGCTGCACGGTTACGCCTGGCCCGGCAACGTGCGCGAGTTGTCCAACCTGGTCGAACGCATGGCGATCCTGTTCCCGCACGGTGAAGTGCGTTGCGGCGACTTGCCTGAAAAATATCGCGGTCAGCATGCCGGCGATGAAGTCCGTGATATAGGGCTGCTGACATTGATGGAAGGCTCCGCGCCGTATGTCGCCGACGAGGACATGCATCTCGACGCGTCGGGACTGCTGCCGATGGAAGGACTGGACCTGAAGGATCATCTGACCGTGATCGAAGTGGGCCTGATCCGTCAGGCGCTCGAAGCCACCGGCGGTGTGGTGGCGCACGCCGCACGCCTGCTGCACATGCAGCGCACCACGCTGGTGGAAAAACTGCGCAAGTACGGGCTGCAAGGCAGCATGGCGGCGTGACCCATCCCGTAGGAGCGCACCCTGTGCGCGAATGCTCTTTTGCGCAGACCCACCAAAGAGCATTCGCGCACAAGAGAGCATTCGCGCACAAGGTGCGCTCCTACGGAGACGACGGGATCTTCGTGGCACGCCTCGTGCATTTGCCTCTTCATCAACCGCCATGCGCTGGAAAATTGACATGAGCACGATCGACGTCAACAACCTGCTTTCCCAGATGCGCCGGATGACCGCGCAAGTGCATCCGCCCGAAACCGCATTCAGGGCTGCACCCGTTGGTGGACAGGCCGATTTTTCGGCCTTGCTCAAGCAGTCGATTTCCGCCGTGGGGCAGAACCAGCTTGAGGCCGGGCGCATGGCGGCGAGTTTCGAGCGCGGCGACCCCGGTGCCGATCTGGGTCGCACCATGATCGCGGTGCAGAAGGCCGACCTTTCCCTGAGCACGATGGTCGCGGTGAACAACAAGCTGGTGGATGCGTACAAGCAAATCATGAACATGACTTTCTGACGCGCTCCACGCCGATCTTCATTCCTTCTACTAGACAACGAGCAGCAGCATGGCCGACAACGCCATCGCGACCACCGGCAACAACGGTTCGCGCCTGGATCCCTTCAAGCAACTCACCGGCAACCCGGCGGCGCGCCAGTTGTTGCTGCTGGTGGCGGTGGCCGCGGCGGTCGCGCTTGGGGTGGCGGTGGTGCTGTGGTCGCGCGGGCCGAACTATGGCTTGCTGTACGCGGGGCTGACCCAGAAGGATGCCTCGGCGATCACCCAGGTGCTGCAGGCCGGCAATACGCCCTACAAACTCAGCAGTGACGGCTCGTCGATCATGGCGCCGGCCGCGGATCTGGCGGCGCTGCGCCTGAAACTGGCGGGCCAGGGGTTGCCGCAAGGCACGGCAAGCAGCGAAGCCAGCGGGGCGGGCGACTCGCCTTTCGGCATGAGCGATCTGGCCGAGCGCACCCGTTATCAGCAATTGCTGGAAACCGATCTGGGCAACACCATCAGCGGGCTGCAATCGATACGTGCCGCGCGCGTGCATCTGGCGCTGCCGAAACCGTCGGCCTTCATCCGCGACAATCGGGCGGCCAGCGCGTCGGTGCTGGTCACGCTGTATCCCGGACGCCAGCTGGATGCCGGTCAGGTCGCGGCGATCGTGCATCTGGTTTCGGCCAGTGTGCCGGATCTCGACGCGCGCCACGTTTCGGTGATCGACCAGCAGGGTCAGTTGCTGACCAGCGACCCGGAAAGCCCCGCCGCGATCGGCGACAACCGCATGCGGCTGGCCTCCCAGATCGAGAACACGTATGCGCAGCGCATCGAGCAACTGCTGACGCCGCTGGTCGGCCCCGGCAGGGTGCGTGCGCAAGTGTATGCCGACCTGGATTTCAGCCAGACCGAGAAGGCCACCGAAACCTACGATCCGGCGCATCCGGCGCTGCGCAGCGAGCAGACCAGCAGCGAGCAGCATGACGCCGCCGGTGCTCCAGGCGGCATACCCGGCGCACTCAGCAACCAGCCGCCGGCCGTGGTGGCGCAACCGACGGCGGCCAAGCCGGGCGCGGGCACGCCGGGTGCGGGCACGCCGGGTGCGGGCAGCGCCGCGGTGGCAACCGCCAGCCCGACCGAAACCAGCAACAGCGCCACGCGCAATTACGAACTGGACCGCACGATCAGCCATGTCAGCGATCCGGCCGGTCGGCTGGCACGTCTGACCGTGGCGGTGGTGCTGGACAACAAGCTGGTCAGTTCCGGCGACGATGGACAGCCGCCCAAGAGCGTGCCCTTTACCGCGCAGGAACTGCAGCATCTGACCGAACTGACCAAGAACGTGGTGGGTTTCGACGCGGCGCGAGGCGACAGCGTCAGCGTGATCAATCAGCCATTCGAGCACGGACCGATGCCCGCGGCGCTTCCGCAGATACCGCTGTGGCAGCGGCCCGGCGCGATGGACCTGATCAAGCAGGGACTGGGCGTGGTGTTCGCGCTGCTGGTCGCCTTTGGCCTGCTGCGTCCGCTCATGAAGGGCCTGCTGCGTGGCGAGACGCCCGCGCGTTCTTTGGCGGGCCCGCTGCAGAACATTTCCGTGCGCGTCGGCGACGATCCGCAGACGGTCGAACCGGCGGCCCGGCTCAACGCAGCGCCGACGCTCGCGTATGAGCAACGAATCAACGCGGCCCGACGGATGGTCGGCGAGAACTCCAAGCAGGTGGCGCAAGTCGTGAAGAACTGGGTGGGCGAGGATGGCAGCTGAAATTTCCCATGTCGGCGGCGCACAATGCGCGGCGATCCTGCTGTTGTCGCTGGGCGAGCAGGATGCCGCCGAGGTGCTCAAGCACCTCAGTGCGCGTGATGTCCAGGCCGTCGGCACGGCGATGGCGGCGTTGCCCAGCGTGTCGCGCGAGCAGGTCCAGAAGGTATTGGACCGGCTCGACGACGACATGGGGCGACAGACCTCGCTGGGTGTCGGCACCGAGGATTACATCCGCAAGATGCTGGTCAATGCGCTGGGCGAGAGCAAGGCTGGCGGTCTGATCGACCGCATCCTGCTCGGCCGCAGCAGCAAGGGGCTGGAGTCGCTCAAATGGATGGAAAGCCGGGCGATCGCCGAGATGATCAACCAGGAGCATCCGCAGATCATCGCGCTGGTGCTGGCGCATCTGGAGCCGGACCAGGCGGCCGAAGTCATCGGCTACCTGCCGGAGCGGGTACGCAGCGATGCGGTGATGCGCATCGCCACGCTCGACGGCGTGCAGCCGCATGCGCTGAACGAGCTGGATGAGGTCATGGAGCGCCAGTTTTCCGGCGGCAGCAAGAAACTCAAGTCGGCCAACGTGGGTGGACTGAAAGCGGCCGCCGACATCCTCAACGCGATGGAAGGCACGCGCGAAACCGAGTTGATGGCGGCGATCCGCAGCCATGACGAGGTCCTTGGCGGCAAGATCGAGGATCTGATGTTCGTGTTCGAGGATCTGGCCGACGTCGACGACCGCAGCCTGCAGACGCTGCTGCGCGAAGTCCCCTCGGCCGTGCTGATCACCGCGCTCAAGGGAGCCGAGCCGGAGATGCGCGAGAAGATCTTCGCGAACATGTCCAAGCGTGCCGCCGACATGATGCGCGACGACCTCGAGGTGAAGGGGCCGGTACGCCTGAGCGAAGTCGATGCGGCCCAGAAAGAGATCATGGCGACAGCCCGCAGGCTTGCCGATGCCGGCCAGATCTCCCTGGCCACCGGCGGTGAGGAGTTCGTCTGATGATCGCCGCTGGCAGCGATGCCACGGCCGGCATCCAGCGCTGGGAGTTGCCCAACGTCGGCTGCCTGCAGTCGGCATCGAAGGCGGCCCATGCGGCGCCGCAGCCGACCGTGCGCGAGCTCGAGGCGCTCGAACGGCAGGCGCGCGAGGAGGGGTATGCGGCAGGTCATGCCGAAGGGTTGGCTGCGGCACGACAGCAGCTGGACGAGCGCCTGGCCCGGCTCGATGCCTTGTACGAGGCGGCGGCGTACCCGCTGCAGACGCTGGACGAGCAAACCGAACGGGAACTGGCGCGACTGGCGATGGTGGTGGCGCGCCGGGTGATCGGCCACGAGCTGCAACTGTCGCCCGGGTCGATCGCGCAGGCCGTACGCCAGGCGGCGAAGGCGCTGCCGGCCGCCACCCGTCAGTTGCGCGTCCATGTGCATCCGGACGATCTGTTGCTGTTGCGCGAACTGGGCAGCGCCGAAACCCATTGGCAACTGCTCGCCGATCCGGCGCTGGCGCGTGGCGACTGCCAGCTGGACAGCGAGCATTCGCGACTGGATGCGCGGGTGGAAACCCGTCTTGCCGCCGTGATCGACAGCGTGCTGGGCGACGACCGCGTCGACGACGAGGCCGGCGCATGAACACTGACGCGATGCTCGCTGCCCGCCAGTCGCGCTGGCAGCAGCAACTGGCGCGCCGCAGCGCCGCTGCCGCCGCGGCGCGCACGTTGATCGTGGAAGGCAGTCTGCGTCGGGTGGTCGGGTTGACCATGGAGGCCGAGGGCTGCGAGGCGGCACTGGGTGCGCGCTGCCTGGTCGACACCGCCGACGGTGCGCAGCTGGAGACCGAAGTGGTCGGCTTTGCCGACGAGCGCCTGCTGCTGATGCCGGTGGGCGACATGCACGGCGTGTTGCCCAATGCGCGGGTGCGCCCGTACGGGGCAGGCGGTGGTCTGCCGGTCGGCAATGCGTTGCTGGGCCGGGTGATCGGCGCCGACGGCGTGCCGCTGGACGGGCTCGGTCCGCTGGGCGTGGACGAACACGCGGCGCTCAAGCGCGAGCCGATCAACCCGATGGCGCGCAAGCCGATCGATGCGCCGCTGGATGTCGGCGTGCGCGCGATCAATGCCCTGCTCACCGTCGGCCGCGGCCAGCGGCTGGGGCTGTTCGCCGGCTCCGGCGTCGGCAAGTCGACCCTGCTCGGCATGATGACGCGCTACACTAATGCCGATGTGGTGGTGGTGGGGCTGATCGGCGAGCGCGGCCGCGAGGTGAAGGAGTTCGTCGAGCAGACGCTTGGCGCGGAAGGCCGCCGCCGTGCCGTGATCGTGGCCGCGCCGGCCGATGCCCCGCCGCTGAAGCGGCTGCGCGGCGCGCAGTACGCCACCGCGATCGCCGAGTGGTATCGCGACCGCGGCCAGCGCGTGCTGCTGCTGATGGATTCGCTGACCCGCTACGCCCAGGCGCAGCGCGAGATTGCGTTGGCGATCGGCGAGCCGCCGGCCACCAAGGGTTATCCGCCGTCGGTGTTCGCGCTGATGCCGGCGCTGGTCGAACGCGCCGGCAACGATGCCGAAGGGCGCGGTTCGATCACCGCGTTCTATACCGTGCTGACCGAGGGCGACGACCATCGCCACGATCCGATCGCCGATGCGGCACGTGCGATTCTGGACGGCCATATCGTGCTGTCGCGCGATCTGGCCGAGGCCGGGCATTACCCGGCCATCGACATCGAGGCGTCGATCAGTCGCGTGATGCCGGCAGTGACGACGCGCGAGCAGCAGCGTTCGGCGCAGCGTTTCCGGCAGGTCTATTCGGCCTACCGGCAGCAGCGCGACCTGATCGCGGTGGGTGCCTACCAGAAAGGCTCCGATCCCGAGGTCGACCAGGCGATCGAGCTGTGGCCGCAGTTGCGTGGATTCCTGCAGCAGGAAGTCGACGAACCGATGACCATGGAGACGGCCATCGAGATGCTCAACCTCCTCGCCGCTCAGGTGAAGGAATGAGTTCGCGCGCCGCGCAATTGCAACCGGCGGTCGAGCAGGCCAGGCAACGCAGCGAGGATGCGCTGGCGCAACTGGCCGCGCAGCAGCAACAGCTGGCCAGAGCCGAGCAGCAGCTGAGCGAGCTGCAGCGCTATCGGCAGGAATACGCGGTGACCGGCGCCGGCGCATTGACGGCCGGGTCGTTGGTCAACCGGCAGAATTTTCTCGACCGCATCGACTTGGCGATCGTTCAACAGAGCACCGAGATCGTTCGCCTGCAGCGCCAGTACGAACAGGTGCGAAACCGCTGGCATCAGGCGCATGCCCGCGAAAGCGCGCTGGACAGCGTGGTCGATCGCTATCACGCACAGGAACGCCAGGCCGAGGATCGCAACGAACAGGCCGAAAGCGACGAACGCATGCAATACCGGAGGTCGCCTTGATGGCGCGACCCTTGCCCGGCGCAGGTACGTGCCCCCACGACGGAATCGATTCGCCATGACCATTGCCGCCACTGTCGTATCCAATGCCGGCGCAGCTTCGGCAGCGCGCACCACCGCCGCGGCGGATGCGCATGCGGCGGATGCGCCCGATCAGTTCGACCGTCAGCTCGATCTCGCCCGGCAGCAGCACGCGGGCACGACGGATGCAGGCGATCCGTCGAAAACGCCGAGCCATCTCGCACCTCAATCCAGTGACCCACGGCAACGGCGCGACCGATCGCCACCTGCGATGGATGCGACGAGCGCGGCTGCGGCGCAGGCTGCCGTGGCGACGCCGCCGAAGGCCGCGGCGATACCGAAGGCCGCGGAGAACAGCAATCACGCCGGCGATCACGCCGGCGATGCGGCGGCCACGGCGATGGCCGGTGCCATGCTGGCGTTGCTCGGGCCGTCGCTTGCCGTCGCGCTGCGGCCGGGCGCCGTCGCAGCCACCATGGCGTCCGGTATCGCTGCAGCTGGAAACGGCGGCAAGGGTGTGGCGGCCGATGCCAACGCCGGCGCGGTTGGGTTGCCGCAGGCGATCGATGCGGGCAGCGGCACCGCGGCTGCCACCAGTGCCTTGCCGCTGGGCGCCAGCGTGGCGCTGGCGGCGCAAGGCCTGACGTCGACGAAGGCCGAGCCGGCCAGCGACTCGACCAGCGCCCTGGCGCAGGCGGTCGCGTTGCCGGCGCCGCCGGCCGGCGGCGCGCCGGCGGACATGCCGCTGCTGCAGCTGTCCGCACCGGTGGGCAGCCCGGCCTTCGCCCAGGAACTGGGCCAGCACGTGGCATGGCTCGGCGGCCAGGACGTCACGCAGGCGCGGATTCGGCTGCATCCGGCGGAACTGGGCCAGCTCGACGTGAAAATCAACGTGACGCACGGCCGGGTCGATGTGGTGTTCAGTGCACAGCATCCGGCAGCAGTGAACGCGGTGCAGCAGAGTCTGCCGCAGTTGGAGCACATGCTGGCGCAACACGGACTGGCGCTGGGCCATGCCGAGGTGGGCCAGCACGATCACGGCGGGCATCGGAGCCACGGCGGCAATGTCCCGGCCGCGGCGCTCACGGGCGACCCGGACGAAGTCGGCGGCGTCAGCCTGCCGGTGTCGCCGGGCAGTGTCAGCCTGCTCGATGCCTTCGCCTGACTGCGGGCACCTCGAAAACCCCGATTGCTTCGGAGCGCACTGGTAGGAGCCCGCTCGCGGGCGATGCTCTTGGCCCGATCAGAGCAAGAGCATCGCCCGCGAGCGGGCTCCTACCAAAGCGGCTCCTGCCGCGCTTCGGCGCGATCCAGGTGGCCGGGACCCAGGCTCGTCGCGATTCCCCGCCGTCGCGATCACGTCGCGACGGCAGCACGACAGGCGTCAAGAAAGCGCCGCCGCTGCCGGCGGCTCCCGAACCGAAGTCCCCGGGGCCAGTTGCCACAACGTTTCCGGCTGCTGGCACGCGGTTTGCTTTTGATCGCTCAGCCCGCCGTCGTGCGGGATCACGCAGCTCATCCGGACCGAGGTTCCCATGCTTGACGACGAGGAAGTTGAGGCAGTCGATGCACCCGTGCCGCGCAAGCGCCGGACACCATGGGTGATCGGAATCGCCGTGGCATTGCTGGCGGCGGGCACGGGCGGCTACCTGCTGCTGGCGCCGCATCCCGCCGCAACCAGCGTTGCCGCTGGCAGGCCCAAGGCAGGTACGCCGAAGGTGGTCGGGGTCGAACACTATCTGCCGCTGGAACCGGCGTTCGTGGTGAACGTGCGTGACAAGGACTCGCTGCGCTACCTGCAGGTGGGCATCACCCTGATGTCTCACGACGCCGATTCGCTCAATGCCGCCAAGCAGGCCGATCCGGTCATTCGCGATGCACTGCTGTCGCTGTTCAGCAGCCAGAATTACGCGGATGTCAGCGGCAGCGCCGGCCACCAGAAACTGCAGGCGCAGGCGCTGGCGGTGGTGCGCAGGATCGTCCAGGCGCGCCAGGGCCGCCCCGGCATCGACGCGCTGTACTTCACCAGTTTCGTGGTGCAGTGACGAGGATGGCGCACTCATGAGCGATCTGCTTTCCCAGGACGAAATCGATGCGCTGCTCAATGGCGTCGAAGGTGGCGCGGTCGAGACCGGCGGCGATGAACCGCTGCCGGCCGGCACCGTCATTTCATACGACTTCACCCAGCAGGACCGCATCGTGCGCGGCCGGCTGCCGACGCTGGAGATGGTCAACGACCGCTTCGCGCGCTATTTCCGCACCGGCGTGTTCAACGTGCTGCGCAAGTCCTGCGAGGTGTCGGTGCTTGGCGTGAAGATGGTCAAGTTCGCCGAGTACGTGCACGGACTGGCGGTGCCGAGCAACCTCAACCTGGTCCGCATCAAGCCGTTGCGAGGCACCGCGCTGGTGGTGCTGGAGCCGCGGCTGGTGTTCACCGTGATCGACAATTTCTTCGGCGGCGACGGCCGTTTTCATGCGCGCATCGAAGGTCGCGATTTCACCGCCACCGAGAACCGGGTGATCCAGATCCTGCTGGCCGAATTCTTCAAGGCGATGGCGGAGGCATGGGCGCCGGTACTGGCTCTGGATTTCGAATACCAGAGCTCCGAGATCAATCCCCAGTTCGCCAACATCGTCAGCCCGACCGAGACGGTCGTGGTGTCGCGATTCCACGTCGAGCTCGATGGCGCCGGCGGGGACGTCCACCTCACCATGCCGTACGCGATGGTCGAGCCGATCCGCACCCTGCTCGACGCCGGGGTGCAGAGCGACCGCGTCGACCGCGACGACCGCTGGGCCGAATTCCTGCACGAGGAAGTGCTGGACGCAGAGGTCTGCCTCAGCTCGCTGCTGCTCGAGACCCGGCTGAGCATCGGCGAGTTCCTGCATCTGCGTCCGGGCGACGTGATCCCGATCCAGCTCCCCGAGCTGGCCACCGTGTTTGCCGAGGATGTGCCGGTGTTTCGCGGCCATTACGGCCAGTCCAACGGCAGCAATGCCGTGCGTTTCCATGCCCAGGCCGGTCGCCGCGACAGGCGGTCGGCGGGCGATCATCCCATCGAGAAGAATCCAGCATGAACCAATCCGTGAATGGTGCGTCGGTCCAGCCCGAGCGCGTCGAATTCGATGCACTGAGCGGCGCGACCGCCGATGGTGGCGACGTCAGCCTCGACATGATCCTCGATGTCCCGGTGACCCTGGCGATGGAGGTGGGGCGTACCCGCATCAGCATCCGCAACCTGCTGCAGCTCAACCAGGGCTCGGTGGTGGAGCTGGACCGCGCCGCCGGCGAGCCGCTGGACGTTTTCGTCAACGGCACCCTGGTGGCACATGGCGAGGTGGTGGTGGTCAACGAGAAGTTCGGCATCCGCCTGACCGACGTGATCAGCCCGACCGAACGCGTGCGCAAGCTGCGCTGATGAGCACGCTGGCTCTCATGCTGGCCGCCGCGCCGGCAACCGTTCCCGGCGTCGAAGTCGGTGGCGAGATCGTGCGGGTGATCCTGAGCCTGCTGGGCATCATCGCGCTGATCCTCGCCGCTGGCTGGCTCAGCCGGCGGCTGCAGCATCGCCCGGGTGCATCCGGCCGCCGCATCCGCTGCATCGAGACGTTTTCGGTGGGCGCGCGCGAGCGCCTGCTGCTGCTCGACGCCGACGGCAAACGGCTGTTGCTCGGCATGGGCCCCGGCGGCATGCGCACCTTGCATGTCTACGATGACCGCGCGGCGGAAACCGAGGCCGTGCCGCAACCGCCGCAACCGCCGCAGGCGTTGACCGCCGGCTTCGGCGAGCTGCTGGCGCGCTGGAAGCGTGGCGCATGAAAACCGCGCACTGGATCTTTGCCGCCCTGTTGTTGCTGCTGCCGCTGACGACGCTGGCCGCGGTGCCGGGCATCCCGGTATTGAACGTGCAGAACGTGCCCGGCGGCGGCCAGAACTGGACGCTGTCGCTGCAGGTGCTGGCGCTGATGACGGCACTGACGCTGCTGCCGGCGATCGTGCTGATGATGACCTCGTTCACCCGCATCATCATCGTGCTCGGTTTCCTGCGCCAGGCACTGGGAACGCAATCGACGCCGCCGAACCAGGTGCTGCTGGGACTGGCGTTGTTTCTCACCCTGTTCGTGATGTCGCCGGTGCTCGATCGCGCCTACCTCGACGGCGTGAAACCGTACATGGGCGGCCAGCTCAGCGCCGAGCTGGCGATACCGGCGGCGGTGGCGCCGTTCAAGCGCTTCATGCTCGACCAGACGCGCGATGCGGATCTGCAGCTGTTCACCCGGCTGGCGAAGGACAAGCCGTATGCCAGCAAGGCCGATGTGCCGTTCAAGGTGGCGATGCCGGCGTTTCTCACCAGCGAGCTGAAGACGGCTTTCCAGATGGGCTTCCTGTTGTTCATCCCGTTCCTGATCATCGATCTGGTGGTGGCCAGCGTGCTGATGTCGATGGGCATGATGATGGTCTCGCCGATGATCATCTCGCTGCCGTTCAAGATCATGTTGTTCGTGCTGGTGGATGGCTGGACGCTGCTGCTCGGCACGCTGGCGGGGAGTTTTTACACGTGAATGCCGGAACCTCTGTAGAAGCCCGCTTGCGGGAGATGCTCTTCTTGCAACAAGGCGAAGAGCTTTCGATCGCCTGCGGCGACCGAGTTACTTCTCTTTTGCTTGTCCAAAAGAGAAGTAACCAAGAGAAAACGACACCCCGTTTGGCGCTTGCCGGGCTTCCTGCCCGGCAAGTCCGTGAGCCGGGGCCGGGCTTTTCGACAGCACATCCCTGTGCTGGCGAAAAGGAATCGGCCTCCTGCCGATTCCCGCTGCGCGGCCTGTCGCCCCCGGCTCACCGCCGCACAGGGGCCCCTGGTAGAGCAGCGGGCCATCCTGGCCCGCACTCGGTGCGCAGCGGCTCAGCCGCTGCGACAGCGGAAAAGCGTGCAGCTTTGCCTGGCCTGCAAAATTCAATTCGATCAGAACGTAGCTCGCGTGAGCGAGCGAAGTTGAAGCGTGATGTGGTTCGGGCCGAACGACTTCGCCTTTGCGGCTTACGCTCAGGGCGGATGGAGGGGGAGAATTCGTATTCGATCCCGATGAGCCTTGGGCCTTCTCTTTTGGTTACTTTTCTCTTGGCCACGCAAGAGAAAAGTGACTCGGTCGCCGAAGGCGATCGATCGCTCTTTGCTCTGAATGCGGCAAGAGCAAGAGCAGCGCGCACGGGGTGCGCTCCTACAGGTGCAAGCGAGCGAACGCTCTTCGCCACCGCTGCGGCGAGCCGCACCCCGCAGGGACGTTCGCATGACGCCTGAATCGATCATGGCGATCGGCCAGCACGCGATGTACGTGGCGATGCTGGTGGCCGCGCCGTTGCTGCTGACCGCGCTCGCGGTGGGCCTGCTGATCGGTGTGATCCAGGCGGCCACGCAGATCAACGAAATGACCTTGAGCTTCATCCCCAAGCTGATCGGGATGGCGCTGGTGGCGCTGCTGACCGGGCCGTGGATGCTGCGCGTGCTGGTGCAGTTCACGCACCAGCTGATCGTCGGGCTGCCGGCGGCGATCCGGTGATGGCGCTGGACCTGGCGCAACTGCCGATCTGGCTGGGTGGCCTGTTGTGGGCGCTGGGTCGGGTCGGCGGTCTGTTCCTGACGGCGCCGGTATTCAGCGCCAGGATGCTGCCGGCGCGAATCAAGGTCGCCCTGGTGGTGGTGCTGACGATGGTGCTGGCGCCGCTGGCGCCGGCGACGATCGATCCGCTGAGCGCGACCGGTGTGGCGACGATGGTCGGCCAGGTATTGATCGGCGCGGCGGTGGGTTTCGTATTGAATCTGGTGTTCGAGGCGGTCTCGTTCGGCGGCGGGCTGGTGGCACAGGGCATGAGCCTGGGTTTTGCCGAGGTGGCCAATCCGCAGGGCGGGCCCAGCTCGCCGGTGCTGAGCGAGTTCTACACGTTGCTGGTGACCTTGCTGTTTCTGGCGATGGACGGCCACTTGCGCCTGATCGCCCTGCTTGCCGACAGTTTTCACAGCCTGCCGCCGGGCATGGCGACGATCAACGCCAACGGTCTTTACGCCGTGGCCGGCTTCGGTGCGGAGTTGTTTGCCGGCGCCGTGCGGGTGGCGCTGCCGGCGATGACGTCGCTGCTGGTGGTGAACATCGGTTTTGGCGCGATCAGCCGCTCGGCCCCCTCGATGAACCTGTTCGCGGTGGGCTTCCCGATCACCCTTTCGCTGGGTTTCATCGCGCTGTGGCTGTCGCTGCGCAGTTTGCCCGGTGCCTTCGAGGCGTTGCAGGGGCATGCCTGGTCGCTGATCCGCGAACTGATCGGGAGCTGATGCGATGGCCGAAGACAGCGACCAGGAAAAAACCGAACAGCCTACCGAAAAACGCTTGCGCGAATCGCGCGAGAAAGGCGAGGTGGCGAGTTCGCGCGACTTGTCCGGAGCCCTGGTGGTGCTGGCCGGCGTGGCCGTGCTGATGAACAACGGCGAGGCCGCGTTGCGCCATGCCAGACGGATTTTCTCGATCGGTCTCGACTACCGGCGCGAGGCCTTGTTCTCCGGTGCATTGCCGGGGCGGGCATTGCACGCAGCGGTAGGCGAGGCGCTGGCCCTGTTCGGGCCGGTGGCGGTGGCAACCCTGCTGGCCACGCTGGCATCGCCGCTGCTGATGGGCGGGTTGAACTTCAGCGCGAAGGCGTTGCAACCGAAATTCGAGCGGCTCGATCCGATCAAGGGACTCGGCCGGGTGTTCGCCATGCGCGGGCTGGTCGAGCTGGCCAAGGCGTTGCTGAAGCTGCTGTTCATCGGGCTGGCGCTGCTGTTGCTGCTGCGGCATTGGCAGGGCGAACTGCAGGCCACCGGCCGCGGCACGGTGCTGACCGGCATTGCATTGTCGATCACCCTGCTGGGTCGCGCGGCACTGTGGTTCGGTTCCATCCTGGCGCTGATCGGCGGCATCGATGCGCTGTACCAGAAGTTCGATCACGGCAAGCGCCTGCGCATGACCAAGCAGGAAGTGCGCGACGAGGCGAAGGAAACCGAAGGCAACCCCGAGCTGAAGTCGCGCGTTCGCCAGGTGCAGCAGATGCAGTCGCGCCGCCGCATGATGGAAGCACTGCCGAAGGCGGACGTGGTGGTGGTCAACCCCAGCCACTTTGCCGTGGCGCTGGCCTACGACGAAGGCCGCATGGGTGCGCCGCGGGTCATCGCCAAGGGCGTCGACCTGCTGGCGCAGCAGATCCGCCTGGTGGCCGGCAGCCATCGCATCCCGCTGGTCGAGGCGCCGCCGCTGGCGCGCGCGCTGTATGCCACCACCGAGCTGGGCCGGGAAATTCCCGCCGCGCTGTACGTCGCGGTCGCCCAGGTGCTGGCCTATGTGTACCAGTTGAAGCAGGCGGCGGCGCACGGCGAGACAGCGCCGCCGGCACCTTCCCCCGAGGTCGATCCGGACCTGATGGGGGCCTATCGTGATTGATGACAGGCCAGGCAGATGATCGGCGCAAGCGCATTCCCGGATTTCAGGCAGATGGTCCGCCGCGGCGCCGGTGCGCCGGTGGCGGTACTGGTCATGCTGGCGATGTTGATGCTGCCGCTGCCGCCGTTTCTGCTGGACATACTCTTCAGCTTCAACATCGCGCTGTCGCTGGTGATCCTGCTGGCGGTGGTCTACGTGATGCGACCGCTGGAATTCGCTGCGTTCCCCACCGTGGTGCTGATGGCGACGCTGCTGCGGCTGGCGCTGAACATCGCGTCCGCCCGCGTGGTGCTGCTGCACGGTCACGATGGCCCCGGTGCGGCGGGCAAGGTGATCCAGGCCTTCGGCGAGTTCGTCATCGGCGGCAACTTCGCGGTGGGCCTGGTGGTGTTCGCGATCATCACCATCATCAATTTCGTGGTGGTGACCAAGGGCGCCACCCGCGTATCGGAGGTCACCGCGCGGTTCACCCTCGATGCGATGCCCGGCAAGCAGATGGCGATCGACGCCGACCTCAATGCCGGCCTGCTGAACCAGGAACAAGCCCGGGAACGGCGCCAGGAAGTGCGCGAGGAAGCGGACTTCTACGGTTCGATGGACGGTGCATCGAAATTCGTGCGTGGCGACGCCACCGCCGGCATCCTGATCCTGATCATCAACATCGTCGGCGGCTTCTTCGTCGGCGTGATGCAGCATGGCCTGTCGGCCGGCGAGGCGGCGCGCACCTACACCCTGCTGACCATCGGCGACGGCCTGGTGGCGCAGGTGCCGGCGCTGATGCTGTCGGTGGCGGCGGCGATCATCGTCACCCGCGTGTCCAGGTCGCAGGACATGGGCAGCCACGTGCTCGGCCAGGTGTTCGGCCAGCCGCGCGCGCTGGCGGTGGCCGGCACGGTGCTGACCGTGATGGGGCTGATTCCCGGCATGCCGAACATCGCCTTCCTGCTGCTCGGTGCTAGCTGCGGCGGTGCGGCGTGGCTGCTGTTCAGGCGTGAGCGCGCGAGCCGCGCGAAACTGGCGCAGTCGGTCGCCGAGGCGCCCGCCGCCAGCGCCCCGTCGGAGCGGCTGGAGCTGGGTTGGGAGGACGTGGCCAGTGTCGATCCGCTGGGGCTGGAAGTGGGCTACCGGCTGATTCCGCTGGTCGATACGCACCAGGGCGGCGAGTTGATGGGGCGGATCAAGTCGGTGCGCCGCAAGCTGTCGCAGGAACTGGGTTTCCTGGTGCCGGCGGTGCATATCCGCGACAACCTGGACCTGGGCCCGAACACCTACCGGATCACCCTGATGGGCGTGCCGATGGGCGAGGCCGAGGTGCACAACGACCGGCTGATGGCGATCAACCCCGGCCAGGTGCACGGCACGCTGCAGGGTATTCCCACGCAGGACCCGGCGTTCGGCCTGGAGGCGGTGTGGATCGAGAGCGGCCAGCGCGAACTTGCGCAGAGCTACGGTTATACCGTGGTCGACCCGGCCACCGTGATCGCCACCCACCTGTCACACATCCTGCAGGGCCACGCGCATGAGCTGCTCAGCCACCAGGACGTGCAGCAGCTGCTGGACCGGCTGGCCGGCACGGCGCCGAAGCTGGTCGAGGACCTGGTGCCCAAGCGGCTGTCGCTGGGCGCGGTGGTCAAGGTGCTGCAGAACCTGCTCGCCGAGCGGGTGCCGATCCGCAATATCCGCAGCATCGTCGAATCCTTGGCGGAGCATGCCGGGCAGAGTCAGGATCCCGGCGTTCTGACCGCCGCGGTGCGCGTCGCGCTGGGCCGGCAGATCGTGCAGGAGATCACCGGACTGGGCACCGAGGTACCGGTCATCACGCTCGCCCCGGAGCTCGAGCAGATCCTGCTCGGCTCGCTGGCCAGCGGCGGCGGCGTGGCCGGCGCGGCGGTGGAACCGGGCCTGGCGGACCGCCTGCAGCAGAGCGTGGCCGACGCCGCGCGGCGCCAGGAAGCGAGCGGCGAACCCGCCGTTTTGCTGGTGGCGCCACAGTTGCGGCCGTGGCTGGCGCGCTTCACCCGCCATGTGGCACAGAACCTGCACGTACTTGCCTACAACGAGGTGCCCGACAACCGGCGTGTGCGGCTGGTGCAGGCATTGGGACGCTGAGCTGAGGAGCGAGTGATGAGAAGCGAGAAACGAGAGTCGGGCTTTGCGCTCCGCGCCCTCCGGTCCCTGCACGTTGCCGGTTTGCGTTTTTCCCTATTGAACGCGTGGAGCAAGCGCGCATGAAGATCAAACGTTTCGTCGCCGCGGACATGCGCCAGGCGATGCGCGAAGTGCGCGAAGAGCAGGGGCCGGAGGCGGTGATCCTGTCCACCCGCCGGCTCGACGAAGGGATCGAGGTCATCGCCGCGATCGATTACGACGAGTCGCTGGTGCGCGAAGCCGCACGGCATGGCGCTGCGTCGGCAGCGGTGGATGAACCAGCCGCGTCCGCAGTCGCCGCAGCGGTGGCCGGCGTGCCGCCAGTGTCTCGGTCGTCGGCAGCGGCGGCAAGCGCAAAGGCAGCAACGTCAACGAAAACCAGCTCGCGTCTGCAGCATGCGCCGGTATCGACGCAGGAGCCGGGGGCAGTGGCGCCTTCCACTGCGCAGGCATCCGCCGAACCGGTGGCGATGCACCCGCTGATGGAGCGCGCCGTGCAGGACACGGCGCGCATGCGCGTCGAACTGGGCAGCCTGCGCGAGATGCTGGAAATGCAGTTGTCGAGCCTGGCCTGGAACGACCTGGAACGGCGCCAGCCACTGCGCGCGCGCGTGCTGCGCGAGATGACCCGGCTCGGCATCGAACCGGACGTGGCGAACCAGCTGGTGGCGGCTCTGCCCGCGCAGATCAACGCCGAGCAGGCGCGTTACCTGCCGCTGGGCATGCTCAGCCGCAGCCTGGCGGTGAGCGGCCGCAACCTGTCCGACGACCAGGGCGTCACCGCGCTGGTCGGCCCCACCGGCGTGGGCAAGACCACCACCATCGCCAAGCTCGCCGCCCGCGCCGTATTGCACCGCGGGGTGGAGCAGGTCGCGCTGGTCAGTACCGATCATTACCGCATCGGAGCCGCCGCGCAGCTGGAACATTACGGCCGCCTGCTCGGCATCCGGGTCTATCCGGCCTACGACGCACAAAGCCTGCGCAAGGTGCTCGAGCTGTTGCGCGACAGGCATACCGTGCTGATCGATACCGCCGGGGTGGCCGGCAGCGATCCGCGGCTGGCGCAGCAGCTGGAGTTGTTTTCCGGCACCGGCGAGGTGCGTGCCTGCCTGGTACTGGCAGCCAATACGCAGTCGCGGTCGCTGGACGAGGCGGTGCGCGCCTACCTGCCGCTGAAGCCGAGCGCCTGCATCCTGACCAAGCTCGACGAGGCGCCGAGCCTGGGCGGTGCGCTGTCGGTGCTGATCCGCCACCGGCTGCCGCTGGATTTCACCACCGACGGCCAGCGCGTGCCCGAGGACATCGCCATGGCGGATGCGCGGGTGCTGGTCTGTCGCGCCGCCCAGTCGCAGAAAAGCCGGCTGCCGGATGACGGACAGATGGCCGAACGCTTCGGCCTTGCGGTGGCCAGTGCATGAACGGAGTACTTGCGATGGATCAAGCCTGGGGCCTGAAGCATTTCCCGATGACGCTGGCCGGCATCGGCGAGCCGGCATCGGCGCCCGGCCATCAGGCCAGCAGCCTGCTGGCGAAAGCGGCGTTGCCGAGTCGCCATTGTCGCGCGATCGCCGTGGCCGGCGGCAAGGGCGGCGTCGGCAAGAGCACGGTGGCGGTGAATCTGGGCATGGCGCTGTCGATGGCCGGCCACGACGTGATGGTGCTGGATGCCGACATGGGCCTGGCCAACGTCGATGTGCTGCTCGGGCTTGCGCCGTCGCGGCACATCGGCCACATGCTGGACGGCCAGTGTGCGCTGGAGGATCTGCTGCTCAGCGCGCCGCACGGGTTGCGGGTCGTGCCGGCGGGCTCCGGCGCGCGCCGGCTGGCACAGCTCGGCAGTGGCGAACACGCGGCGGTGATCCGTGCCTTCGACGACCTGGCGCCGCCGCCGCACTACCTGCTGATCGACACGGCCGCCGGCTTGAGCGACAGCGTGGCGATGTTCGCCGCCGCCGCCGCCGATGCGGTGCTGGTGGTGTGCGACGAGCCGGCCTCGCTGACCGATGCCTATGCGCTGGTCAAGGTGCTCAGCCGTGACTTCGGCGTGCGCCGATTCCGCATGGTGGCGAACATGGTGCACAACCAGGGTGAGGCACGGCAGTTGCATCAGAAGCTGTCGCGGGTCTGCGACCGCTTCCTCGACGTGGTGATCGATTTCGCAGGATGGGTGCCGCAGGACGAAAGGCTGCGGCAGGCCATCCGTCGGCAGCGCGCGGTGGTCGATCTGTGGCCTTCGAGCCGTTCGGCGCTGGCATTCAAGCAATTGGCAGGTGCGGTCGATAAATGGGCAGAACCCGAACGTTCGGGCCTCGACCGGATTGCCTTTTTTGGTGGCCGGGCGACCCCGGCGGCAGGGTGCTGAGATGAGTGTGGCATCGCAATACCTACAACATTCCCGCGAGAGTGCCGACGAAATGGTACGTCGGCACGCACCGCTGGTACGGCGTATCGCCTATCACCTGATGGGGCGATTGCCGGCCAGCGTCGACGTGGGCGATCTGGTGCAGGCGGGGATGATCGGCTTGCTGGAAGCGTCGCGACATTACGCGCTCGGTCACGGGGCGAGCTTCGAAACCTATGCGGGCATCCGCATCCGGGGTGCGATGCTCGACGAGTTGCGACGCACCGACTGGACGCCGCGCTCGGTGCATCGCAAGACGCGCGAAGTGGCCGAAGTGGTGCGCCAGATCGAGACCGAGACCGGTGCCGAGGCGGAGGATGCCGAGGTCATGCGGCGACTCGGGATCAGTGCGGACGAATACCACCAGGTACTCGCCGACGCGGCCTGCGTGCGCTTGCTCAGCCTTACCGCAGCGGACGACAACGAGGAAGGTGTCGTGCTGAACGTGGCCGACGAAGCCGGACTCAATCCGCACGACAGCATCGAGCGCGACGGCATGCGCGATGCGCTGGCCGAGGCGATCGGCAACCTGCCCGAACGCGAACAACTGGTGATGTCGCTGTATTACGAGCAGGAGTTGAATCTCAAGGAGATCGGCGCCGTGCTCGGCGTGAGTGAGTCGCGGGTGTGCCAGATCCATGGGCAGGCCGTGATCCGGCTGCGTGCCCGGTTGACCGACTGGCGCGGTTGATCGGGCAGGCGATGCGGGTTCCCGAGGTTCGGCGCACTGATTTGAACAGTGCATGCAGCGCAAGTGGAGAAGGTGTTTGGACAAGAACATGAAAATACTGGTGGTGGACGACTTCTCCACCATGCGGCGCATCGTGCGCAACCTGCTGGTCGAACTGGGCTTCAGCAATCCGCTGATCCAGGAGGCCGACGATGGCCAGAATGCGATCGAATTGTTGCGCAAGACGCCGGTCGACCTGGTGGTGACGGACTGGAACATGCCCAACATGACCGGCATCGAGTTGCTGCGCGCGATCCGCGCAGAGCCTGCGATGAAGGGGTTGCCGGTGTTGATGGTGACGGCGGAGAACAACCGCGACCAGATCATCGCTGCCGCCCAGGCGGGCGTGAACGGCTACATCGTCAAGCCGTTCACGGCGATCACCCTGCAGGAAAAAATCGACAAGATCTTCGAACGGATCGCCGCCAGCGGAGCGAACGCATGAAAGCCATTCTTCCCATCGTGAACGACGAGGCGTTGCCGGTCGAATTGCGCGATCTGCTGAACAGTCCGGATGGCACCACATTCGAGCAGGCGCTGGACGTGATGGTGCGCCAGCGCGAACAGCGGCTGTTCCGCGCGCTCGGCCAGCTTGCGCGCGACCTGCACGACGCGGTGCGCCGGGTAGGCGGCGAACTGGCGCAGGAGGGCGTGCCCGGCACGGTGGCCGATGCCCGCCAGCATCTGAACGAAGCGCTCGAGATGAGCGCCCAGGCGGCGCACCGCAGCCTGGATTTTGCCGAACGCATGCGCCCCCAGGCGGAGTCGCTGGCGCACAACGCCGGCGAAATGCTGAAGTGGTCCAACGACAGCGACGCGGCCGGCGTGCTGGCGCGGGAGGCCGTCGGTTTCGCCGTGAACTGCAGCGAGGGCCTGGCCGACATGGTGATGGCGCAATCGTGGCAGGATCTGAGCGGGCAGCGGATCAAGAAGGTCGCCAGCTTCATCGGCGCCGTCGAATCGTCGCTGCTGGAACTGGTGCGGCTGACCGGAGCGCTGGCGGGCAGCGAGGTCCCGGCCAGCGTGGTCACGGTGTCCAGCCAGGAAGATGCCGACCGCCTGCTCAGCGAATTCGGTTTTTGAAGGCGGTGTCGCGGTGAATGCGGCATTCGACAGCGAGCTGCTTCAGGACTTCCTGGTCGAGGCGGGCGAGCTGGTGCAGCGGCTCGGCGAGCAGCTGGTCGAGCTGGAATCCACGCCCCACGACAACGAACTGCTGAACGCGGTGTTCCGAGCCTTCCACACGGTCAAGGGCGGCGCCGGTTTCCTGGCGGCCGAACCGATGGTGCTGCTGTGCCATCACGCCGAGGATCTGCTCAACGAGGCCCGCAGCGGCAACGTGGTGCTGGGCGCGGCGCAGATGGACGCGCTGCTCGAAGCGCTGGATCTGCTCAACGGGATGATGGCCGCACTGGATGCCGGTGCGCCGCTGGCGATGCCGCCCGCGGCCCTGCTGCAACGCCTGCTGCCGCTCGCCGCCGGCCCTGCGCCGGCGGAACCGGAGCCATCCCATGCGATCGCGGCGGCCGACGGCGCCGCCGGGATCGACGACCATGAATTCGAGGCGTTGCTCGACACCCTCTATGGCACCAGCGCGCCCGGTGTTGCCGCGGCCGCTGCGCCGGCGAGCGCCGGACCGGGTCCGACCGCCACCATCGACGACGACGAATTCGAGGCGCTGCTGGACACGCTGCACGGCAAGGGTGGCCAGCCCGCAGCGGTTGCGTCCACCGCCCCCGCACCGGCCCGCGCCGCGCCACCCGCATCGCCCACTCCCGCACATCATGCAGCCTCGGCGGAGGCCACCGTGCGGGTGGATACCGCGCGGCTCGATGCGCTGGTGAACCGCGCCGGCGAACTGGTGCTGGTACGCAACCGGCTGCTTACCCTGGCCGGACAAAGCGGCGAGGTGGCGCTGGTGGCCGCCGCCAGTGAACTGGACCGGGTTGCCGACGAACTGCAGCGCGCGGCGCTGGGCATGCGCATGCAACCGGTGAGCCGGCTGTTCCAGCGATTTCCGCGGATCGTGCGCGACCTGGCGCGCCAGCTGGGCAAGGACGTGGAGCTGGTGCTGGAAGGCGAAGACACCGAGCTCGATCGCGGCCTGGTCGAGGCGCTGGCCGACCCGCTGATCCACCTGTTGCGCAATGCGCTCGATCATGGTGTGGAAATGCCGGATCTGCGCGAGCGCAGCGGCAAGCCGCGCAAGGGACGGGTGTGCCTGTCGGCGAGCCAGCGCGGCGAGCGCATCGTGATCTCGGTGAGCGACGACGGCGCCGGCATGGATCCGCAGGTCCTGCGCCGCAAGGCGCTGGAGAAGGGCGTGATCGACGAGCCGCAGGCGGCACGCCTGAGCGAAACCGAATGCTACGAACTGATCTTCCGTCCCGGCTTCAGCACCGCGGCGACGGTCTCCGACATTTCCGGGCGCGGCGTCGGCATGGACGTGGTCAAGACGCGCGTGGCGGAACTCGGCGGCAGCCTGCAGGTGCGCTCGAAGCGCGGTCACGGCAGCGAGCTGGAGCTGGCCGTGCCGTTGACCCTGGCGATCCTGCGGGTGTTGATGGTGCGCGTGGGCGAACGCATGTTCGCCATGCCGTTGAGCAACATCGAGGAGGTTTTCGAGCTGGCCGACGGGCAGGACCGGATGCTGGATGGACGGCTGGTCGCCAGCCATCGCGGCCGCGCCCTGCCGCTGGCCAATCTGGCCGGCTGGGCCGGTGCGGCCACCGCCGCCGGCCGGCACGTGGTGGTGCTGCGCATCGGCCATCTGCGGCTGGGCTGTCTGGCGCACGAGGTGCTTGGCCGCGAGGACGTCATCATCAAGCCGCTCGGCCCGTTGTTCGAGGGCGTGCCGGGTATCGCCGGCGCCACCGTCACCGGCGACGGACGACTGGCGCTGGTGATGGATCTGGCCGGGCTGGCCGATGCCCATGGGCAACTGCTGCCTGCGCTGCAGAGGGTCGGCTGACGCGATGGATCGGACGAGCATCAGCGGCACGATCCTGGCCTTCGTGGTGATCATTGCCGGCACCATCCTGAAGGGTTCGACGGCCGGTGCGCTGTGGAATCCGGCGGCGTTCGTGATCGTGTTCTTCGGCACGTTCGCCGCGCTGCTGGTGCAGAACCAGGGCAGGGTGCTCAGGCATGCCTGGAAGATGCTGTCGATGATCTACCGGCCGCCACGGCACGAGCCCGCCGACCTGATCGAGCGGATCGTCGGCTGGAGCGAAATCTCGCGGCGCCAGGGCCTGCTCGGGCTGGAGCCGCAGATCGAGGCGGAGCCCGATTCGTTCATCAGCAAGGGCTTGCAGCTGCTGGTCGACGGCAGCGAGCCGGAGGCGATCCGCAGCGTACTGGAAGTGGATCTGGACACCCGCGAGGCGATCGACCTGGCCGGCGCCAAGGTGTACGAGAACGCCGGCATCTATTCCCCCACGCTGGGCATCATCGGCGCGGTCATGGGCCTGATGGCGGTGATGCAGAACCTGGCCGATCCAAGCAAGCTCGGCCATGGCATTGCCGCCGCCTTCGTGGCGACCATCTACGGCGTGGCGCTGGCCAACCTGTTCATGCTGCCGATGGCCGCGCGGCTGAAAGGCCTGATCGGCCGGCAGACGCAGATGCGCGAAATCCTGATCGAAGGGCTGGTGTCGATTGCCCATGGCGACAATCCGCGGCAGATCGAGACGAAGCTGCAGGGTTATTTCGCATGAGGAGGAAACGGCACGAGGAGCACCTCAACCATGAGGCATGGGCGATTCCCTACGCGGATCTGATGACGCTGCTGCTGGCCTTCTTCGTGGTGATGTATGCGGTGTCGGTGGTCAACGAAGGCAAGTTCCGGGTGATGTCCGCCTCGATGATGGAGGCGTTCAACGGGAAGGACCGGGTGATCGCGTCGCCGCCGACGCCGACGCCGACGCCGACGCCGGGCATGGTGCCGGTGCCCTCGGCGCTGCAGCTTCCCGCAACGTACGGGGTGCCGATGCTGCCGATCAGCGTGCCGATGCCGCATCCCCCGCTCTCCGTGCAGCCGGTGGTCAGTCTTGCAGGCCGGCAGGCTCCGCTGGAGCAGATCGAGGATCAGGTGCGGCGGGTCTTGCAGCCGCTGATCGACAGGAAGTTGGTGGTCCTGCGGCGCACGCCGGACCGGCTGGAAATCGAGATCCGCACCGACATCCTGTTTCCCAGTGGCGTGGCCAACTTGTCGACCTCGGCCAACCAGGTGCTGCTCGACCTGGCCTCGACCCTGGCGCCATTCCCGAACCCGCTGCGGGTGGAGGGGTTCACCGACAACGTGCCGATCGACACCCCCCAGTACCCGTCCAACTGGGAGCTGTCGGCGGCGCGCGCGGCCACCGTGGCTCGCCTGTTTGCCGGGCATGGGGTCAGGCCGGACCGGCTCGGCATTGTCGGCTGGGGCGAAGTGCGGCCGGTCGCCGACAATGCCACGAAAGAAGGTCGCAACCACAACCGGCGGGTGCTGGTGGTGGTGATGAACGACCGGAACACGCCCGATTCTGTCCGCGGCGATCCCGGGCGGCTCGGCGAGCCCGGCCACGGCACGGGCGCGCCGCTGGGCAGGACGACCGCCGCGGCTGGATCGTTGCCGGCAATCGGGCCCGTGCATGCCGGCTCCGCCCCCGCCACCGCAGCGGCGGGAGCCGCCGAAAGCGATGCCGGGCTGGTCGCGGAACCGTCGGCGGACACGACCGGTCGCGGTCCATGAGCCAGCTCCATCACCCCCATTTTCCGCAGGAGCCCCGTGCATGAACGCAGCGACCGAGATGCTTGCCGGTACCGCGGCACAGTGCTGGCTTTCCTTCCGCCTCGATGGCCAGCTCTATGCGGCGCCGCTGGCCCGGGTCAGGGAGGTGATCCGTCCCGGTGAAATCACCCCGGTGCCCGGTGCCGCGCCGGATCTGCTCGGCGTGCGGCACCTGCGCGGGCGCATCGTGCCGGTGATGGACGGTCGTCGCCGACTCGGGCTCGCCGTGCGCGATGATGCAGATGAGGAAGTGCGCATCGTCATGCTCGGCCATGGCCCGCATCTGGTTGGCCTGCGCGTGGATGCCGTCGGCGAATTGCTGATCGCCTCCGACGAGGCGGTGTCCGCCCCGCCGCCGAACCGCACGCAGCGGGACGAGGATCCGGTGCAAGGCGTGCTCGAATCGAGAGGCAGCTTCGTCGCGCTGCTCGATGTGTGCCGGCTCTGCCGGTTGCCGGCCGACGCGGGCGCGCACTGAGCTTCGCCAGCCACTACCATGGCCACCGCACGCTGATGTGTCGCAGCCGGTGATCGCCGGCTTGCGGATCGTCGAATGACGGTGTCATGGCGCCATGCGTGAATCGCGCCGATGCCCGGGACATGGGCATCACCAGCGGGCAGGACTGGCAGCTGTTCCGCTTCGACGCCGTTGCGCCCGCTTGCCGCTCCGGCGCCGTACCCCGAGGCAAGGTCGAGGATTGGGGCGGTCGGGAACAACTCCATTGAGGAGGCGCTGCCTGCCGTGACCGGTCGGATCGCGGCGAGCGTGCCGCTACGGATCCTCTTCCGCTGCCTCGTAGACGCAGGCCAGCACCGATGCGGCGGCGGCATACAGCAGCGCGGGCACGTCTTCGCGCAGCCGCAGGCCGGCCAGCAGCGCGGCGATCTGCGGGTCGTGATGCAGTGGAATGCCCAGCGAACGGGCGCGGGCCAGCAAGCTGTCCAGCGATTCGGCCGGCATCGGCTTGATCTCGTTCGCGCCGCCGGCCAGCCGCAGACTGACCTTGCGCTGGGCCGGCGGCGGCAGGTTCATGCGGTCGCCTGCAACAGCAGGGCGCTGTGCCGCCCCGACGGTTGCGGCAGGCCGACCTGGCAGCTGAGCTGGTCGAGCAGTACGCCGCATGCGGACAGGCGGTGTCGCAGCGGCGTGAATTGACGTTCCAGACGCTGTGCGGTCATGGCGGTTTCGGTCCACAGCCGCACCGACAGGCGCAGATCGCGCAGTTGCAGTTCACCCTGCACCGGGCCCAGTGCCGGCAGGTCCAGTGCAAAACCCAGGGTCCAGCCATGGCCGCCATCGTCGGCATCGGTGATGTATTCCAGCTGCAGCTGCAGCACATCGTGGCCGCCGTCTCCCTGCAGCGGTATCTCGATCATCCAGGCCGGCAGGGTGCTTGCTTCCAGTTGGACAATTTCCACCCGTGCCAGCGCGGCCTTCACGTCGCCATGCAGGCGATCCAGCAGCGGGGCCACGCTTTCGCTGTCCGTGAACAGCGGCAACGGCAATCGCGCCTGTGCCTGCAGGCCGCGTTGCAGCAGCGGCGGTGCCGTGTCGGTACGGCCTGAAGCCGATGCTGCCGAGGGCCGCTGCTCGAGCAGGCCGAACAGCCGCAGCAGCGCGCCTTTCCAGTCCTGCTCGACCAGCGCCGGCAGGTCGCCCTGGGGCTGCGCCAGCTGCGATTCGAAAAACAGGCCGCTGCGGCTGATCGCCATGCGCAAGCCTTCGCCCTGGGTGATTTCCACGGGTGTGCTCATGCCGTTCTCGAGCATGGCCAGCGCGGCGCGCAGCTGCGGTGGCAGCTGGCGCAGCATGGGGCGCTGGGCCAGGCTGTCGAGCGTGGACAGCAATGGCGCATAGCCGTTCTGTTGCGGCAGGCGCTCGCGCAGGGCGCGCTGGAAAGTCGCGTCGGCGGGGGAGGGGGTGAGCTGCTCCAGCTGTGGCTGGGCGCCCAGGCTCAACACCCGCACCTGGAATTGCGCCGGCAACGGATTGCCGGGGATCGCGGTCTCCACGGTCAATGCGCCGATCTGCAACACCAGCATGCCCTGCGGGTTGACTCCCAACGGTCGCGCCGACAACACCGTGCCGATGCGCCAGCTCTGCGCGCTGGTGCCGGCGGCGGCGCCGGCCCAGGTGAGGGCAGCGAGGCTGGTGGGTTGGATGATCAACGGAAATTCCTGCGCCGGGTCGCCTGTGCGGGGTTCGAGTAGGCTCGTCTTGAGAGAGCTATCGGCCGCGTGCATGCCGACTTGAGGTGTTTCGCAAGGGCTGCGGACGGCCCGTTGGAAGAATCGGTAGGAGCGCGCTTGCGCGCGATGCTTTTGTCCGAACGTTGGCAAAGAGCCATCGCGCGCAAGCGCGCCCCTACACATATATAAGTGCCGGGAGCCAGGTTGTTCGGGCAGCCCTAAAGCGATCGCCACGGCGGCCGATATGCCGTTTGTCAGCGCAGATTGCGCAAGCGGGGTTGCGGCATGGCCGGCAAACGGGCGACTGGGAAACAAGGTACTTGCAGCCTGCCGCAAGCGGCAGGGCCGGACATGCTGCAGCTTGCGCCGACGGCGACCGCGGCGGAGCCCGCAGCGAATGGTGCCGTGTCCGCACGGCCGCAGTCGGTCGTGGTGACGCTGCCGGCGGATTGCCGGATGGCGGCCCAGGCGCACTTGCTGCAGGAATTGCTGGCGGCCCTGGATGCCTGCGCGATCGATCTGGACGGTCGCGCGGTGGAGCGCGTGGACACCGCGGCCTTGCAGTTGTTGACGTTGTTCAAGCGTGAAGCGGATGCGCGCGGCGCCGCGCTGAACTGGATGGGCGCGAGCGTAGCGCTTGATGAGGCGGCGGACCTGCTGGGTCTGGCGAAGACATTGAAATTGCCGGCCGCCGTGCCGGCCTGACAGGAGGTGGCAGCATGGCAAGGATTCTTGCAGTGGACGATTCGGTCTCGATGCGCGGCATGGTGGCGTTCACCCTGCGTGGTGCCGGGCATGAGGTGACCGAGGCCGAAGACGGCCAGCTCGCGCTGGACGCGGCGCGCGGCAGCACCTTCGACCTGGTGCTGGCCGACGTCAACATGCCGGTGATGGACGGCATCGCGATGGTGCGCGAACTGCGCGCGATGGCCCAGTACCAGGGCGTGCCGATCCTGATGCTGACCACCGAGTCGCACACCGACAAGAAGATGGAAGGCAAGGCGGCCGGCGCCACCGGCTGGCTGGTCAAGCCGTTCGACCCGGACCAGCTGCTGGCCACCGTCAAGCGCGTGCTGGGATAAATCGCATGGCCAGCGTCGGCGTCGCGCAGTTTCATCAGGTCTTTTTCGAGGAGAGTCTGGAAGGGCTCGATGCGATGGAGTCGTCGCTGCTGGCACTCGATGAGGGCGGCGACAGCGAGCTGGTGAACACGATCTTCCGCGCCGCCCACTCGATCAAGGGCGGT
Organism: Rhodanobacter sp.; assembly: GCA_004322005.1. Taxonomy (GTDB): domain Bacteria; phylum Pseudomonadota; class Gammaproteobacteria; order Xanthomonadales; family Rhodanobacteraceae; genus Rhodanobacter. The sequence continues at coordinate 31,757 of SCRF01000066.1, forward strand.
TCGGCGACGTTCGGGTTTCCCGAAATGGCGGCCTTCACGCACGAGGCGGAGTCGCTGCTGGACGAACTGCGCGACGGCCGCCGGGCGATCGACGGTGCGATCGTGGAACTGCTGCTGCGCACGGTCGATTGCCTGCGCGGCATGTTCGCGCGGGCGCAGTCCGGCCAGCCGCTGAACAACGCCGAGGCCGAGTCGCTGCGCGAGCAGATGGCCGCCGCGCTGGGCCGCCAGATCGAGCCGAAGGCGCCGCCGTCGCGCCGCGCGGGCGACCATGCCGATGCATGGCGGATCGATTTCCGCCCGCATCCGGGCATGCTGGCCGGCGGCAACGATCCGCTGCGGCTGTTTCGCGAACTGGCCGCGCTGGGCGAGCTGCGGGTGCAGCCGGTGCTGGACCGGCTGCCGCCGCTGGCGGCGCTGCAACCGGCCGAATGCCATCTGGGCTGGGTGCTGGAACTGCGCGGGCAGGTCCCCCCCGATCAGATCAGCCGCGATCAGATCGCCGCGGTGTTCGACTGGGTCGAGGACGAATGCGAACTGACGATCGCGCCGCTGCACGTCGTGGCCGACACCCCGGTCCCGGCGGTCGCGGCCGTGCCGGCGGGCAAGCCCCCGGCCGCCGCGGCCGTCCACAGCGCCGAGTCGGGTTCGGTGCGGGTGTCGATCGACAAGATCGACGGCCTGATCGACCTGGTCGGCGAACTGGTGATCACCCAGTCGATGCTCGACCAGTTCCGCGAGGAGTTCGACGTCGCGAAGCTGGCGTTGCTGCAGCAGGGGCTGACCCAGCTGGCACGCCACACGCGCGAACTGCAGGAAAGCGTGATGGGCGTGCGCATGCTGCCGATCGGCTCGGTCTTCAACCGGTTTCCGCGGCTGGTGCGCGACCTCACCCAGAAACTCGGCAAGCAGGTGAAACTCGAGCTGGTCGGCGAGCAGACCGAGCTGGACAAGACCGTGCTGGAGAAAATCGGCGACCCGCTGGTGCACCTGGTGCGCAATGCGATCGACCATGGCCTGGAGATGCCCGACCGCCGCCGTGCCGCCGGCAAGAGCGACACCGGTGCGCTGCGGCTGGAGGCCTTTCATCGCGGCGGCAACATCGTGGTCGAGGTCAGCGACGATGGCGCCGGCCTCAACCGCGAGGCGATCGTGGCGAAGGCCCTGCAGCGCGGGCTGATCGCCTCGGGCGACCAGCTCAGCGACGAGCAGGTGGCCGAGCTGATCTTCCAGCCGGGGTTTTCCACCGCGGCGGTCGCCACCGACCTTTCCGGTCGCGGCGTGGGCATGGATGTGGTCCGCCGCAACGTGTCCGACCTGGGGGGTGCCGTCGCCATCCGCAGCCGTCCCGGGCACGGCACGGTGTTCACCATCACCTTGCCGCTGACGCTGGCGATCATCGACGGACTGACCGCGGCGGTCGGCAGCGAGCATTACATCGTGCCGCTGGTGTCGATCATCGAATCGGTCCAGGCCAGGCCCGAGGCCGTCCACCGCGTGACGGGCGGCGGCGAACTGTTCCGTTTCCGCGACGAATATCTGCCGGTGCTGCGCCTGCACCAGCTGTTCGGCTGCGCGGGCGCGCAGGCCGTGATCGAGGAAGGCCTGCTGATCGTGGTCGAAGGCGACGGGGCGCGGGCGGCGTTGCTGGTGGATGGGCTGATCGGTCAGCAGCAGGCCGTGGTGAAGTCGCTGGAGGCCAATTACCGGCGTGTCGGCGGAATCTCCGGCGCCACCATCCTGGCTGATGGCTCGGTGGCATTGATCGTGGATGTGGCCGGGCTGATCCGGCTGCAGAGCCGCAGCAAGGCGGCCTGACAATACAAGGGCAGCTCGAATAACCCCGGTTCGTGTAGAAGCGCACCCTGTGCGCGAAGCTCTTGTCATGGTTGCCGGCAAAGAGCTTTCGCGCACAGGGTGCGCTCCTACGAGTGCCAACCGGCTATTCGAGAATCCCTTCAAGAATCGGTCGCGGCAGCCGATAGCCCGATAGCGGCATTCATACAACACGGTACTCATACAACGAACGGCAGGCCGCGCGCCCTGCCAGTGGAAAGCCCATGAGCCAGTCAGCCAACCCTGTGTCCGAACCCGTCGTCAATGCGCCCGCCATGACCCAGTACCTGGCGGTGAATCTGGCGCACGAGGAATACGCGATCGACCTGCTCGCCGTCCGCGAGATTCGTGCCTGGACCCCGGTGACCCGCATTCCGCAGGCGCCGTCCTACGTGATGGGTGTGCTGAACCTGCGCGGCGCGATCGTGCCGGTGCTGGATCTGCGGCTGCGCTTCGGGCTGGTGGCGCTGTATTCCTCGCGCACCAG
>SCRF01000067.1 GCA_004322005.1 Rhodanobacter sp.
TCCCGAACTCAGAAGTGAAACGCGCATGCGCCGATGGTAGTGTGGCTTTGCCATGCGAGAGTAGGTCACCGCCAGGGGCCTCACCCCAACGCCCTCCCTTCACCGGGGGGCGTTTTTTTTATGGGAGTTGATTAAGAGCATTTGCCCACAGGGTGGGATCCTGCGGCGCCTGTCCACCAAGGGCCGCGTGATGCCGGGTAGGGGCGCACCTTGTGCGCGATGCCTTGGTCGGGTGTCCGCCGGCGGATTGGTCGTCCCAGGCATGCGGGGAGCCGGACTTGTTTGCTAACCTGCGCTCTCGGTGCTCGAAGAGCGATGCGGGCCATTCAGTCCATGCACACCAGGTACATTCTCGCGATCGACCAGGGCACCAGCAGTTCGCGTGCAATGCTGTTTGACCGCGCAGGTCGTGTCGCGGGATCGGCGCAGCGCGAGTTCCGCCAGATTTTTCCCCAACCGGGCTGGGTGGAACACGATCCGCAAGAGATTCTGTCGAGTGTGCTGGCGACGGTGGCGGAAGCACTCGACCGGGCCCATCTCGATGTCGCCCAGCTCGCCGGCATCGGCATTGCCAACCAGCGCGAAACCACGGTGGTTTGGGATCGCCGCACCGGCGAGCCGGTCTACAACGCGATCGTCTGGCAATCACGGCAAAGCGCGACGATCTGCGCGCAGCTGGAGAGCGACGGCTATGCGCCCCTGGTGCGCGCGAAGACCGGCCTGCTGATCGATGCCTATTTCTCCGGCAGCAAGATCCGCTGGATCCTGGATCACGTCGAAGGCGCCCGATCACGCGCGAAACGCGGCGAACTGCTGTTTGGCACGATCGACAGCTGGCTGATCTGGAACCTCACCGATGGCAGACTGCATGTCACCGATGTCAGCAATGCCGCGCGCACGCTGCTGTTCGATATCCATGCGCGATGCTGGGACGACGAGCTGCTGCGCATGCTGGATATTCCGCGCAGCATGCTGCCGCAGGTGCGCTCGAGCAGTGAGATTTACGGCCATACCGCCGCTTCGCGGTTTTTCGGCTGCGAGGTTCCCATTGGCGGCGTGGCAGGGGATCAGCAGGCGGCCTTGTTCGGCCAGGCCTGTTTCACGCCGGGCATGGCCAAGAACACCTACGGCACCGGTTGCTTCATGCTGATGAATACCGGCTCACAGGCCGTGCCCTCGCGGCATGGTCTGCTGACCACGATTGCCTGGGAGCTGGATGGTGCCGTCGAATATGCGCTGGAAGGCAGCATCTTTGTTGCCGGCTCGGTGGTGCAGTGGCTGCGTGATGGCTTGCACATGGTCAAACAAGCCCGTGATTCGCAGGCGTATGCGGAAAGTGTGTCTTCCAGCGAGGGAGTGTATCTGGTACCGGCTTTTGTCGGCCTGGGTGCGCCGTATTGGCGCAGTGACGTGCGCGGGGCAATGTTCGGCCTGTCGCGCGGTACGCGCAGGGAACATATAGTCCGGGCTGGGCTGGAGTCGATGGCCTATCAGTCGCGTGACGTGCTGGGTGCGATGGAGGCCGATGCCGGCATCGCACTGCTCGAGTTGCGTGCCGACGGAGGGGCGATCGCAAACGATTTCCTGATGCAGTTCCAGAGCGACATGCTCGGCGTGCCGGTGGTGTGTCCGCAGATACAGGAAACCACCGCGCTGGGAGCGGCCTATCTGGCAGGACTTGCGGTCGGCTTCTGGCGGAGTCGTCCACAGCTCGCGGAGCTTTGGCAGAAGGGGTGCGGCTACCAGCCGAAAATGGACGACGTCACCCGCGAACACCTGTATCGCGGCTGGCAGGATGCGGTGAATGCAACCATGGGGTTTCGCGTCGAGTGAATGCGCTTCAATCCGGTTGGCGTTGAAGACAAGGCATGTCAGCCACCGCGGACATCAGCATTCCAGTGGGCGGGGGACGAAGGCTTTTTCCCCGCTCGCAGGCGAAGGTTGTGAGGGGCATTCAATCCAGCGGGTAACCGAATTGATCGAGGAATTCGGCGGCAAACTCGGCGTAGGTGAAATGCTGGTTCTGGGTGCCCGGGTGCTCCACTTTCAGCGCCCCCATCAGCGATGCCATGCGGCCAGCGGTTGGCCAGTCATCGCCGCGCATGATGGCGAACATCAGGCCTGCACGATAAGCATCGCCGCAACCGGTGGGGTCGACGATCCGGCGCTCGCGCGCCGGCGGAATCTGGTGTGTCTCACTGCCAACCCGGATCACCGAGCCACGCGGCCCCTGGGTGATGATGTACGCGGTGACTTTTTCGGCGATCTCGGCAGTGCTCCATCCGGTGCGCGTCTGCAGCAGTTGCGATTCGTAGTCGTTGACGATCACATAGGTTGATTTTTCGATCATCGAACGGAATTCGTCGCCGTTGAACAATGGCATCGCCTGACCGGGGTCGAAGATGAAGGGCACACCGCGTGCGGCAAATTCGTCCACATGCTGCAACATCGCCTCGCGGCCGTCCGGAGCGACGATGGCAAAATCGACCTGCGGGATATCGCGCACATGGTTTTCCTGTGCGCTGGACATCGCGCCAGGGTGGAACGCGGTGATCTGGTTGTTGTCCAGATCCGTGGTGATGAAGCATTGCGGCGTGAACTGGTCGTCGAACTGGCGTATGCCGTCGAGCCGGATACCGCATTGCTCCATGTGCCTGCGGTAGGGTGCGAAGTCCTGACCGACGGCCGCCACCGGCAACGGATCCCCGCCCAGCAACTTGAGGTTGTAGGCAATATTGCCGGCGCAGCCGCCAAATTCGCGGCGCATCGCCGGTACCAGAAAAGACACGTTCAGGATGTGCATCTGATCGGGCAGGATGTGATTCTTGAACTGGTCCTGGAACACCATGATGGTGTCGTAGGCCAGTGATCCGCAGATGACGGCAGGCATGGTGTGCGGGAGTCCGGGGTGATGAGTGAACAGGTTGCAGCCGAGCGGCACGACGGAAGCCGACTCGGCGGCTTCGGTCAAAGATACGGATCCTACCGCCATCTGTGCGCCATGGCGACTCCTTGCCCGCTTGCCAGCCCTCCCCTGCAGTGGCGGAAGGTGCCTCTTGACTGCTCGTGCAACGACGCAAAAAACCCGCTTATGGTGGTGTTGCGAAAGGATTTCTTAACGTCGGCGCCCTTGCGCATGCCGGACACGCTGACTAGACTGGCGAGCTTGCTTTCAAGCCAAGCCGACCCACGGCGGACCCATGTTCAAGAAGTTTCGCGGGATCTTTTCCAACGACATCTCCATCGACCTCGGCACGGCCAATACGCTGATCTATGTGCGTGGCCAGGGCATTGTCCTGAACGAGCCGTCGGTGGTGGCGATTCGTCAGGATCGCGGTCCCGGCGGCCCGCGCACCATCGCGGCGGTCGGCACGGAGGCCAAGCGCATGCTGGGCCGCACACCGGGCAACATCGCCACCGTGCGGCCGATGAAGGACGGTGTGATCGCCGACTTCACCATGACCGAGGCGATGCTGCAGCATTTCATCAAGCAGGTGCACAAGTCTCGCTTCCTGCGGCCCAGCCCCCGCGTGCTGGTGTGCGTGCCGTGCGGCTCGACCCAGGTCGAGCGCCGCGCGATTAAGGAGTCGGCCGAAGGTGCCGGTGCCCGCGACGTGTTCCTGATCGAGGAACCCATGGCCGCCGCGATCGGCGCCGGCATCCCGGTGCACGAGGCGCGTGGCGCGATGGTGCTGGACATCGGCGGTGGCACTTCCGAGGTGGCAGTGATCTCGCTCAACGGGATCGTCTATTCGCAGTCGGTACGTGTTGGCGGCGACCGTTTCGACGAGGCGATCATCAATTACGTGAGGCGCAATCACGGCACCCTGATCGGCGAATCCACGGCCGAACGGATCAAGGTGGAAATCGGCTGCGCATTCCCGCAGTCCGATGTGAAGGAAATGCAGATCTCCGGGCGCAACCTGGCCGAAGGCGTGCCGCGCATGTTCACGATCAATTCCAACGAGATTCTCGAGGCGCTGCACGAGCCGCTCGCCGGCATCGTGGCCGCCGTGAAGTCGGCACTGGAACAGACGCCGCCGGAATTGTGCTCGGACGTCGCCGAGCGCGGCATCGTGCTGACCGGCGGCGGCGCATTGCTGCGCGATCTGGATCGTCTGATTTCCGAGGAGACCGGTCTGCACGTGCAGGTGGCAGACGATCCGTTGACTTGTGTGGCACGTGGTGGCGGCAAGGCACTGGAGCTGATCGATCAGCATGGCAGCGACTTCTTTTCGCCCGAATAACAAGACGTAATCCGAGGGGCGTTCATGGCGCGCACACGCGACGAATCCTCGCCTCTGTTCGCTGGCAATGCTGCGGGCACGCTGCGATTGATCGTCTACCTCGCGCTGGCCATGGTGCTGATGGTGCTCGATCAACGCAATGGCTGGTTGTGGCGCCTGCGCTACACCGCGGCGGTGGTCGTGGAGCCGGTGTATCGGCTGGCCGGGCTGCCGGCCGTGGGAATCCACATGCTGAGTTCGGCTTTTGGCGACCGCCAGCAGCTGACCGAGCAGAACCAGCGCCTGCGCGAGGATCTGCTGCTGGCCAACGCCCGGTTGAACCAGATGGCGGCCGTGGCCGAACAGAACCAGCGGCTGAAACAGTTGCTCGATACCCGTCGCAGCCTGGGCCTGAAGGTGCAGTTGGCGCGGGTGATTGGCGTGGACCTGGGAGCGTACCGGTATCGCTTGACCCTGAACGTGGGTGCCCGCGACGGCGTCAAGCCGGGTCAGCCGGTGATCGACGCTCATGGCGTGATGGGCCAGGTCAGGGAGGTGCTGCCAACCACATCGGTGGTCATGCTGCTGACCGATCCGGCGCACGCGATTCCGGTAGTGATCGCACGCTCCGGTCTGCGCACGGTGGCCTATGGCTCGCGCGACGGCGAGCAGCTGACCCTGCCGGACATTCCGCTGGCAGCAGACGTGCGCGTCGGTGACCAGTTGTTGACCTCGGGCGTGGGCGGGCGCTTTCCGCCGGGGTTCCCGGTCGGGGAGATCCGCGCCGTGGCCACCGCCGCCACCGGCATGTTCATGGTGGCGCAGGCGCGGCCGGCCGCGGATCTCAATCGCAGCGACGAGGTGCTGCTGCTGCACGATCAGGCCGAACCCGACGGACCGCCGGCTCTGTTGCCGCCAATGGGGCCACCCGGCGACCTGGCGCCAGGCACTGGCGACAAGCCTGCGGCCAACGCCGGTCGGGCAGTTCCGCCTGTGGCCGGACCGACACGCCGGTCGGTGCCTGGCGGCGTAACGCGATGAATCGGCAGCGACTGGGTTCATGGCTGTTCTTCGGCACGCTGGTGTCTGCGCTGTTGCTGATGCTGGTGCCATTGCCGCTCGTGCTGGAGCCGTTCAAACCGTATTGGCCTGCCTTGTGTCTGCTGTACTGGTCGCTGGAGTCGGAAGATCGGGTCACCCTGGGTCTGGCATTCGCGGTGGGGATTGCTGCGGATCTGCTCAACGGGGTGGTGCTGGGCGAACAGGCGTTGCGGTTGTGTGCGCTGGTTTTCATCGCATTGCGTTTTCGCTCGCGACTGCGCTTTTTCCCGATGTGGCAGCAGTCCCTTGCCGTCCTGGTACTGTTGTTGAACGATCGCATCCTGTTGCTGATCGTGCGCGTACTGGCCGGTGGATCGTTGCCGCCGGGCAGCTGGTGGATCTCGCCGTTCGTCGGTGCGGCACTGTGGCCGTTCCTGTTCCTGCTGTTTGATGACCTGCGCGCGCGCCTGCGCATCCAGTAACCGATGAAGATCCGGCGATCGATCAAGGACAACCGCGGCGAGAGCGCACTTTTCCGTCGACGCGCGTTGACGGGATTCGTGTTGATTCTGCTGAGCCTGTCGCTGCTGGTCGGCCGCTTCGCGTTCCTGCAGGTGATGCGCCACGCCGAATTCGTCACCCGGTCACAGAACAACCGGGTCAAGCCGCGTGCACTGCCGCCCGCCCGCGGACTGATCTACGACCGCAACGGCGTGCTGCTGGCCGACAACGTGCCGGCGTTCCGGCTCGAAGTCGTGCCCGAGCAGGTGGAGGACATGCCCGCCATGCTGGCACGACTGGGCAAGATAGTGCCGCTGGGCCGGGACGACCTGGACGCATTCAGGAAGCTGCTCGCGCATAGCCAGCGTTTCGAGAGCGTGCCCTTGAAGATGCACCTGACCGAAGACGAGATCGACCGTTTCGCGGTGAATCGCTGGCGTTTTCCGGGTGTGGATGTGGTGCCTTACCTGATCCGTCGCTATCCGTTCGGCAAACTTTTTTCGCATGTGATTGGCTATGTCGGACGCATCGACGCCGATGACCTGCAAAAGCTCGATCCGGTGCGCTACAAGGGCACCAGCCACATTGGCCGCACGGGTCTGGAGCGGTCCTATGAAGACGTGCTGCACGGCACGCCGGGTTACGAACTGATCGAGGTGAATGCCGACGGGCGCACCCAGCGCGTGCTGGAGACGCATGCGCCGACGCCGGGCAGGAACCTGTACCTGAGCCTCGACGTGCGCCTGCAGAAGGCCGCCGAGGCGGCTTTCGACGGCCGGCCGGGCGCGGCGGTGGCGATCGATCCGCGCAATGGCCAGGTGCTGGCGATGGTCAGCGTGCCGAGCTTCGACCCCAACCTGTTCGTCAACGGCATCAGTCAGGCCGATTACGGCGTGCTGACCAGTGATCCGGACAAGCCGCTGTACAACCGTGCGCTGCGCGGCGTGTATCCGCCCGGTTCCACGGTGAAGCCGTTGATTGGTCTGGGGGGGCTGGAATATGGCATTCGCCGGCCGGAGGATACGGTAGTGTCCACCGGCGTGTTTTACATACCGGGGCAGGCGCGCGGTTATCGTGACGACGTGCGCGGGGGGAGCGGGCGGGTCGATCTGGTGCAGGCGATCGAGCAGTCGGTCAACACCTACTTCTACAAGCTGGCGCTCGACATGGGCATCGACCGCTTCAGCGCGTGGCTGGGAAAGTTCGGTTTCGGTCGTCCCACCGGTGTCGACCTGCTGGGCGAATCGTCCGGCGTGCTGCCATCGCGCGAGTGGAAGGCGGCGCACTCCAGACAACCGTGGTACCCGGGCGAGACCGTGATCGCCGGCATCGGTCAGGGGTACTGGGCAGTCACGCCGATTCAGCTGGCGCACGCGATCGCCACCTTTGCCGGACACGGCATAGCCTATGCGCCACGGCTGGTGATGGCGACCCAGGCAGCTATGGATGCGCCACTCAAACCGTTGTCCAATCCACCCAGTGGACCGCCGCTGATCCGCAACCCGGCGGACTGGGACGTGATCAACAAGGGCATGCAAATGGTGATCTACGGCGCCAAGGGCACGGGCTATGGGCTGGCGAAGGGCTTTCCTTACCTGATTGCCGGCAAGAGCGGCACGGCCGAACGTTTTTCGCGGACCACCTCGGCTTACAACAATGACAAAAACGCGGCGTATCTGGCCAGCCGCCATCGCGCATGGTTTGTCGCCTATGCACCGGCGGACCACCCGCGGATCGCGGTAGCGGCGCTGCTGGAATCCGGTGCGTGGGGTGCCTCCGATACCGGTCCGATCGTGCGCAAGATTCTCGATGCGTGGCTGGCCGCTCATGGTGGCGTCATCCGGGGGGAGGAAAGATTGCCGTCATCGAGCGCTTCGGCTCCCGACGCCGCCAAGGCTGGCGAGCCCGGAAAATTTCCGGTCTCCGGATCGACCGGAGCCACGCCATGATCACCGTGCTGTACATGCGCTGGCGCCGCTTCGTTCGTCGCGTGATGACCCGGCCGCGGATCGACATGCCGCTGGCGATCGGCTTGCTGGCACTGGCGCTGGTCGGGTTGGTCACGCTGTACAGCGCAGGCAACGGCAACCTCGTCCTGGTCGGCGGTCAGGCCGGTCGCTTCGTGCTGGGCGGCGCGCTGTTGCTGCTGATCTCGCGCATTCCGCCGTCGGTGTTGCGCAACTGGACGCCGTGGCTGTATGCCGGCAGTACGGCGCTGCTGGTGCTGGTGGTGCTGCTGGGCGAAGGACGTGGTGCCGATCGCTGGCTGAATCTGGGCGTGATGCGCTTTCAGCCATCGGAGCTGCTCAAGTTGACGATGCCGATGATGGTTGCCTGGTACCTGCATCCGCGCCAGCTGCCGCCGAGCTGGAAGGACATGGCGGCAGTCGCCGTGCTGATCGCGATTCCGGTCAGCCTGATCGCCAAGCAGCCGGATCTGGGTACCGCCGTGCTGGTCGCGGCGGCCGGCCTGTTCGCGTTGTTCCTGGCCGGCATGGCGTGGTGGCGCATCGGGGCATTGGCTGCTGCGGTGGCCGGCATGATCCCGCTGGCCTGGCACTTTCTGCATCAATACCAGCGCGATCGCTGGTTGACCCTGCTCAATCCGGAATCCGATCCACTGGGCAACGGCTGGCACATCATCCAGTCGCAGATCGCAGTGGGTTCCGGCGGCATCTTCGGCAAGGGTTGGCAGCACAGCACGCAATCGCGGCTGGACTTCCTGCCCGAGCACACCACCGACTTCATCTTCGCGGTGTTTTCCGAGGAGTTCGGGCTGGTCGGCGTGGCCGCGCTGATCGCGCTGTACGCCTTCATCGTCGGCCGCTGCCTGTGGATCGCGATGGAAGCGCGCGACACCTATTCGCGCCTGCTCGCCGGTGCGATCGGCATGGGTTTCTTCGTCTACGTGTTCGTCAACGGCGGCATGGTCGCGGGCATGCTGCCGGTGGTCGGCGTGCCGTTGCCGCTGATCAGTTACGGCGGCACCTCGGCGGTGACGTTGCTGGTCGGTTTCGGCGTGCTGATGTCGATCCATGCCCATCGCAAGATGCACGACTGAATGCGACACCACCCGGCATGCCGGTATTGCCCGCCACCGGGCCTGACCGACGGGGTGTGCGTGTTAGGCTTTTGTCGACACCGTTTTCCGCATGCGAAGCCCTCAATGACAGCCACCATCATGCCGCGTCAGGTCCGTTTCCTCGTCATCCTGGCGATGCTGCTGGTTGCCGCGCGGACGCCTGCACTGGCGGCGACGCATCCCGGCCAGGCCGAATTGGTGCGTGAAGTGGCACGGGCAACCGGCAAGGATCCGGTGGCGCTGAACGCGCTGCTCGATGGCGCGAAAATGCAGCAGGGGATCCTCGATGCGATCAACCGGCCGGCCGAGAGCAAGCCATGGAAGGATTACCGGCCGATCTTTCTCACCGACAAGCGCATCGACGATGGCATCGTGTTCTATCGCCAGCACCGCGCGTTGCTGGAGCAGGTTGGCCGGCAATACGGCGTGGACCCGGCGTACATCGTTGCGATCCTCGGCGTGGAGACCAGCTATGGTCGGAACAGCGGCAACTATCGGGTGCTCGATGCGCTGGTGACGTTGGGCTTGCACTACCCGCCACGGGCAAAATTTTTTCGCGCGCAGCTGAAGGCATTGCTGGAACTGCCGGGCAATCGGCTGGGCGGTCCGCTGGATACGCTCACCGGTTCGTATGCCGGCGCGCAGGGCTGGGGCCAGTTCATGCCCTCGAGCATCCGCGATTTTGCGGTGGATGAGGACGGCGATGGCCGCATCGATCTGAAGAACTCGTTGCCGGACATCTTCGCCAGCGTGGCAAACTATCTGGCCGGGCACGGCTGGGTCCGTGGTGGTCCGGTGGCGGCGCGGGCGCAGCCCGATGCAGCGGCAAAGCCGATCTCGGAGCCGGATGCCGCCCCGCAGTGGCCGCTGGAGCAGCTTGAAGCGTGGGGCTATGCACCGCTGCAGACTCTGTCGCCCGCGCAGCCCAGCAGCCTGTTGACGCTGCAGGGCGCGAACGGGCCCGAGTACTGGTTCACCTTCCAGAATTTTTATGTCATCACCCACTACAACCGCAGCCCGTTGTATGCGATGGCGGTCGACCAGCTGGCGCAAGCCATCGATGTCGGAGTGCGCCAGGCGGACGTTGCCCAGGCGGACGTTACCCGGTCGGACGTTGCCCGGTCGGACGTTGCCCGCGCGGATGTCGGCCGATGAAATGGGCGGCCGCAGCGGCAATGCTGGCCGCGGCGTTGCTGCTGGCGGGTTGCGGTGCGTCCCGGACCCGGCCGACGCGGGGAGGCCGGCACGGACACGTCACCGTCCCCACGGGCACTGACGGTGGCCGAAGCGACCGTTTCCATGACGACATCAGCAAGCCGCAGGAAAGCCGGTACCGGGACAGCACGGACAGCGTGCCTGGCGGGCCTCCGCCCGATGTTGGCAAGCTGGCCGAGCCGATACCCCGCAACGAGCCGCGTTCGCTGTACGGCAACAAGTCGCCGTACACCGTGCGTGGGCGCATCTATCACGTTCTGCCCAGTGCACGCGGTTATCAGGAGCGCGGGCTTGCCTCCTACTACGGCAACAAGTTTCAGGGCTACAAGACATCCGACCTCGAAAACTACGACATGTATGCCTACTCCGCCGCCAGCAAGACGCTGCCGCTGCCCAGCTATGCGCGCGTCACCAATCTGGAAAACGGCAAAAGCGTGATCGTGCGGGTCAACGACCGCGGCCCGTTCCATCGCGGTCGGGTGATCGATCTTTCCTATGCGGCGGCGGTGAAGATTGGCATCTGGCCCAAGGGCACCGGCCGGGTCGAGGTACAGGGCATCGATCCCGACCAGCCATCCGGGGAACTGCCGTCGCCGCCGGCGGTCACAACCGCACATTCGGGAATCTACCTGCAAGTCGGCGCATTTTCCGACGCGGACAATGCCGATCTGATGGTGCGGCGCCTGCGTCGGGCCAAGATTGCGCCGGTTTCGGAAATGGAGTCGGTGGTCAATGGTCGCCGCGTCCACCAAGTGCGGGTCGGGCCGCTGCCTGGCCTTGAGCGGGCCGACCAGGTCAGTGTCCGGATCGAGAATATGGGCCTGCCACGACCACAGGTCGCGGTAGACTGAGCGGTATTTATCACGCATGTGCCCGTGCTTGTCGGGCACCCGAAGACTGGACTGATGACCACGATGAAATGTTTCCGCCGCATGCTGATCCCCCTGACAGCCGCCGCATTGCTGCTCGGTGTTGCCGTCGCCCAGACGCCGCCGCAGCCTTCGCCGGTGCCGCGCCCGGTGGTGCCCGAGGCGCCGGTGCCGCCGCCGCCGGAGGTGGATGGCCAGAGCTGGGTCCTGATGGACTACGCCACCGGCCAGATTCTTGCCGCCAAGAATCCGGACGAACGTCGGGCGCCTGCGTCGCTGACCAAGGTCATGACCGACTACGTGGTTTCGGCCGAGATCGCCAACGGCAGGATCCACCTGGACGATCCGGTCCTCATCAGCGAGCACGCCTGGCGCGGTGGCGGGGCCGGGACCGACGGCTCCACGAGCTTCCTCAAGCTCAACAGTCAGGTACCGCTGAAGGATCTGCTCAAAGGCATGATCATCCAGTCCGGCAACGACGCCGCCATTGCGCTGGCCGAACATACCGCTGGCTCCGAGGGCACCTTCGCCGACCTGATGAACGCTTATGCCAAGCAGCTCGGCATGGTCAACACGCACTACTCGAATGCATCGGGCTATCCGGTCGCCGACCACTACAGCACGGCACGCGACATTGCGATCCTGTCGCGTGCGCTGATCCACGATTTCCCTGCCGACTACGCGATTTCCGCGATCAAGCAGTTCGAGTGGAACGGCATCAAGCAAGGCAACCGCAATACCCTGCTGTGGCGCGATCCGAGCGTGGACGGCATCAAGACCGGGCATACCGCGGCGGCTGGCTATTGTCTGGATGCCTCGGCCAAGCAGGGCGACGAACGCATGATTGCCGTGGTGATGGGCGCCAGCACCGACAAGGCGCGTGCCGATTCGGCGATGGCGCTGCTCAACTACGGTTTTCGCTTCTACGAGACGCACAAACTCTACGACGCCAGCAAGCCGCTGGCCACGCCGCGACTGTGGAAGGGCGAGGCGAACCAGTTGCCGATCGGCGTTGCCGGGAATGTGCTGGTCACGGTCAAGCGTGGCGAATACGGCAAACTCAAGGCCAGCATGGATATCCCGGCCACGCTGATCGCCCCGTTCAAGAAAGGACAGCAGGTGGGAACGCTGCGCGTCACGCTGGCCGGCCAGCCGGTGCAGACGGTGCCCCTGATAGCGTTGAGCGATGCGCCGCCGGGCGGTTTCTTCTCGCGGCTGTGGGACAGTATCCTGTTGTGGTTCCACAGCAGCAAAGGCAACACGGAACAGGCCGCGGGTATCGGCTGATGCAACCGATCGACTTCAGCAAGGCGAAGCAGGACGGCAAGGGGTTCCGGTTCCCGGGCGAATTCGAGATCACCGCGGTGGGCAATGCCAGCGCGAACCTGCCGAGTCATGTGCCGCAGATGCTGGAGCGCGCCGGCCTGCATGTATTGCACGAAAGCGTGCGTCATCGGCATTCCGGCGCCGGCAATTTCGTCTCGGTCACGGTGAGCTTTCGCTGCGAGAACCGTGAGCAGTACGAGGCGGCGCATGCCGCGTTGCGCGAGAGCCCGGACATTCGTTATACGCTGTAGGAGCGCACCCTGTGCGCGAATGCTCTTCTTCACGCGCGGCAAAAGCATCGCGCACAGGGTGCGCTTCTACACAGCATCCGTTCCAAGGTCACACCTCATGTCGTTGCCGCTGAAAATCCGTCGCCTGGGTCGCCAACCGTACGAGCCGACCTGGCGGGCGATGAGTGCGTTCACCGACAACCGGGTGGCGGATACGGTCGATGAGCTGTGGCTGCTGGAACACGAGCCGGTGTTCACGCTCGGCCAGGCCGGCAAGATGGAGCATGTGCTGACGCCGGGCGATATTCCGGTGGTGCCGGTGGATCGCGGCGGCCAGGTGACCTACCACGGTCCGGGCCAGATCGTCGCCTACCCGTTGATCGACCTGCGCCGGCTCGGCGTGGGTGTGCGCGAACTGGTCGACAAGATCGAGCAGTCCATCATCGATACGTTGCAGCATTGGCAGATCGGCGCGACGCGGCGCGAGGGCGCACCGGGGGTCTACGTCGCAGCCGCCAAGATCGCGGCGCTGGGCCTGCGCGTGCGGCGCGGCTGCAGTTTTCACGGGCTGGCCTTCAACGTGGCGATGGACCTGGCGCCGTTCCAGCGCATCAATCCTTGCGGTTACAAGGGTTTGGCGGTCACTCAGGTGCTAGACTTGGGCGGTCCCTCGCAGCTGGCCGCTGTCGAGGATGTGCTGATCGGCGAATTCTGCCGCCAGTTCGGTTTCACCGCAGAGCCGGCCGCCCCTTTTCTTCCCGAACTCCCCGCTCGCGTAGCGGTCTAGGTTGTTGCAGATGAGCGAAACCCATCCATCGTCCAGAGCCATTCCGATCAGCGTGGTGAGTGGCACGCCGGCTGAAAAGCAGCTGGGCAACGACAAGATTGCGCGCAATCGTGCCGGCTTCGACACCGACGTGCCGACACTGCGCAAGCCAGCCTGGATTCGCGTGCGGCTGCCCCAGGGCAACGCCGTGCAGCAGCTGAAATCGCGCCTGCGCGACAGTTCGCTGGTCACGGTGTGCGAGGAAGCCTCCTGCCCGAACATCCACGAATGCTTCAGCAAGGGCACCGCCACGTTCATGATCCTCGGCGAGGTGTGCACGCGCCGCTGCTCGTTCTGCGACGTGGCGCACGGCCGCCCGCAGCCGCCGGACCCGCAGGAGCCGGCACGGCTGGCCGAGACGATCCGCGACATGCGCCTGCGCTACGTGGTGATCACTTCGGTCGATCGCGACGATCTGCGCGATGGCGGCGCCGAGCATTTCGCCAGCTGCATCCGCGCGGTGCGCCATGCCAGCCCGCAGATCCGGATCGAGATCCTCACGCCCGACTTCCGCGGCAAGGGCCGCATGGAACGCGCGCTCGAGGTGTTGAAGGATTTTCCGCCGGACATCTTCAACCACAATCTGGAAACCGTGCCGCACCTGTACCGCGAAGTGCGTCCCGGCGCCGATTACCAGTGGTCGCTCGACCTGCTCAAGCGCTTCAAGGCGCAGCATCCGGAGGTGCCGACCAAGTCAGGCATCATGCTGGGCCTGGGCGAAACGATGGAGCAGGTGCTGGAGACGATGCGCGATTTACGCGCACATGACGTCGAGATGATCACCATCGGCCAGTATCTGCAGCCCACGCCACATCACCATCCGGTGGTGCGCTACTGGACTCCCGAAGAATTCGATGCGCTGCGCGAAGCCGGCGAGGCGATGGGCTTCCATCACGTCGCCTCCGGTCCGCTGGTACGTTCGTCCTATCACGCCGACCTGCAGGCCCATGCAGCCGGCGTCACCGAGTCAACCTGAGAGAATCCATGAAATTTCGTCATCTGCTGGCCCTGCTGCTTGCTTTCACCTTTACTGGCGTCCATGCGCAGTCGGCAGCCGACTTCGGAGCCAACGCTCAGCATCGCAAGGCTGCGGTGTGGCCACTCAAGCCCACCGCCACCGAGGCGCAGGCGGCGCAGCTGTCGGCGCGCTTCCTGACCCGCTTCCATTACGACGCCAAGCCGCTCGACGATGCGATGTCGGCGCGCATCTACGACGACTACTTCAAGCTGCTCGACAGCGAGAAGGTGTTCTTCACCCAGGCCGACATGGACAAGTTCGCGCCGCTCAGGACCAAGTTCGACGACGCGATCTGGAACGAGGATCTGTCCGGTCCGTTCGCGATCTTCAACCTCTACCTGCAGCACGCGGTCGAACGCATGAACTATGCCCGCGGCCTGTTGAAGAAAGGTTTCGACTTTTCCGCCGACCTGAATTACACGTTCGATCGCAAGCATGCCAAGTGGCCGAAGGACCAGGCCGAGCTGGATACGCTGTGGCGCGAGCGCACCATGAACGACTGGCTGCGCCTGAAGCTGGCCGGCAAGGACGATGCGGAAATCCGCAAGATCCTCGAGAAGCGTTACTCCGGCTACATCGACCGCGTGAAGCAACTCGACTCCGAGGACGCGTTCCAGACCTTCATGACGGCCTATACCGAAACCACCGATCCGCACACCGACTACCTCGGTCCGCGCCAGGCGGAGAATTTCGACATTGCCATGAAGCTCTCGCTGGAAGGCATCGGTGCCGTCCTGCAGACGCGCGACGAATACACCCTGGTGCGCGAGCTGGTGCCGGCCGGCCCGGCCGCGAATTCCGGCAAGATCCACGTGGGCGATCGCATCGTGGGCGTCGGGCAGGGCGACAAGGGGCCGATCGTCGATGTGGTCGGCTGGCGCGTGGACGACGTCGTCAACCTGATCCGCGGCAAGAAGGACACCACCGTGCGGCTGGAGATCCTGCCGGGCGAAGCGGGTCTCGACGGCAAGCACGAGATCGTCACCCTGGTGCGCAAGAAAGTCAGCATCGAGGATCAGGCGGCCAAGAAGAAGATCGTCACCATCAAGGACGGCGACGTCACCCGCAAGATCGGCGTGATCGAGCTGCCCACGTTCTACTCCGACTTCGGCGCGCGCAGCGAAGGCGACAAGAATTTCAAGAGCGCCACCCGCGATGTCGCCAAGCTGCTGGGCGAGCTCAAGCTTGCCGGCGTGCAGGGGGTGATCATGGATCTGCGCAACAACGGCGGCGGCTCGCTGGCCGAGGCCAACTCGCTGACCGGCCTGTTCATCGACAGGGGACCGGTGGTGCAGGTACGCGACGCCAGCGGCCACGTGGAGGTGGAGGGCGACGACGACCCGGGCATGGCCTGGAGCGGCCCGATGGCGGTGCTGGTCAACCGCGGTTCCGCCTCGGCATCGGAGATCTTCACCGCGGCAATCCAGGATTACCACCGCGGACTGGTCATCGGCGAGCCGACCTTCGGCAAGGGCACCGTGCAGAACCTGGTCGACCTCGACCGTTACACCCAGGGCGGCAGCGAAAAGCCGCAGTTCGGCGAATTGAAGATGACCATCGCCGAATTTTTCCGCATCAACGGCGGCTCCACCCAGCTCAAGGGGGTGACACCGGACATCGAATTTCCGAAGAACGGTGACGACAAGGATTTCGGCGAATCCACCTACGACAATGCCTTGCCCTGGACCCGGATTGCACCGGCCGACTACAAGCCGGTGGCCGACCTCAAGGCGTACCTGCCGCAACTGCAGGCAATGCACGATGCGCGCGTGGCCAAGTCACCGGCGTGGAAACTGATGCTCGACGAGCTGGCGCAGTCCAAGATCGTGCGCAACAAGACTTCGATCTCGCTGAACCTTGCCACGCGCGAGGCCGAGCGCAAGCAGCAGGACGCGATCCAGGCCGGGTTCCGCGCCCGGCACAAGGCGATCGACGGCACGGATGCGCTGCTCAGCGACGAGGACAAGGTCCTTGACGATGGCCTCAACGCGGACGAGCGCAGCCTGAAGATCGAACTGAAGCTGGAGAAGGAGGCCAAGAAAGCCAAGGACGTGGAGCTCAACGAAACCGCGCACATCCTGTTCGATGCGGTCGGCATGATCAAGGCCGACCCGCGGCTGGCGGCCGAAGTGCTGCCGTATGGCGGCAAGTTCAGCGTCGCCTCGGTCGCGGACAAGGCGGCTCCGGCGGCGACGGTTGCACACTGAGTCCGCGTTGCGCAAGATCCGCAAAAAAAGGCAGCGCCTCGGCGCTGCCTTTTTCGTGGTCGTTCACGGCCGGCACGCAGAATCGGTGCAAGCCATGGCACGGGTCGTGATGACGACCCGTGCGTGGTGGTGAATCAGAACTTCACGCTGGCCTGGACGTACATGAAGCGGCTGGGCGTGTCGTAGGTGGATGCGTCATACCCGTTCAACGAGCACGAGACGCAGATCGGCGGCTTCTTGTCCCACAGGTTGTTGATGCCGGCGGTCAAGGTCATGTCCAGGCTGATCGGCAGCTTCCAGCTGGCGCGCACGTCCTGGTAGGTCACGGCACCGATGTAGTGGGTGCCGTCCGGGCGAGCCGGAGTGATCTCGCTGGGATGGTTGCAGATCGCATAACCCGCGGCTGCAGCGCAATCTTCCTTCAGTGCGCTGATGTAACGGAACTTGTAGCTGACATCCCAGGACCTGTACGACCAGCCCAGATCCAGGTTCGAGGTCAGCCGCGGGATGGCACTGTCGTTGAGTTCGAGACCCACCGTGCGGGGTTCGACATTGCCGGCCTTGTTGCTGGCCACATACTTGCCCACGACCGTCCCCTGCAGGTTCGCACGGAACACGCCGATCGTCGATTCCGGCCCGCGCCAGTTCACGCCGAAATCCCAGCCGTGGGTGTCGATGTTGCCGAGGTTCTGCAAGGTGGCATCGAAACCGTCGATATTGCCGGTGGCATTGCGATGGATGCCGGTGCAGAACACCGAGCTGTTGCTGCCGCTGTCCACACAGCGGTTGAGCTTGGTCTGCGGATCCAGTGCCTGGATCGAGTTGGCGATCTTGACCCGGTAGTAACCGGCGGTGATATCCAGCTTGCTGGCCCAGGCGGTGTTGGTGGCCCAGCTCGGGCTGTACACCGCGCCGTAGGTCAGGCTGCGCGAGGTTTCCGGCTGCAGATCGACGTTGCCGCCGGTGCGCACTGAGATCTGCGGATTCGGCTGGGTGTAGCCGGCCGGCACGCCCAGTGCCGCGCAGTTGCTGGCGGTCTGCGAGTTGCCGATCGGTGCCGAACACGGATCCTGCAGGCTCGCGTCGAAGCGGGCCGGCGAACCGAACAACTCGCCGATCGATGGCGCGCGGAAGCCCTGCGCCAGCGTGCTGCGCAAGGTCAGGTCGTCAGACAGCTGCCAGCGCAGGCCCAGTTTGCTGTTGGTGGTGCCGCCGAAGGTGGAATAGTCCGAATAGCGGGTGGCACCGGACAGATCCACCGCCTTGGCGAACGGCAGATCCTTCAGCAGCGGGGCATCCAGCTCCAGGTAGTACTCCTTGATCGAGTAGCTGCCGGAGGTCGGCAGTGACGGCACGCCGTTGGATTCGCCGGCGACCACCACGGCATCGGGCTGGTAGCTGCCCGTGAGGTTGCGGTGCTCGAAACCGGTGGCGAAGGTGAACATGCCGGCCGGCAGGTCGAACAGGTTGCCGGACAGGTTGGCGGTCTGCAGGTTGATCTTGTTGTCGCTGGTGTCGTGTTCGATGTACTGGATGTACTGCAGCATCGCCGGCGTGATGGTGCCCGGGCCGCCGAAGATGTTCAGCGGCACGCAGTTGCCGGTGCAGTCGGCGACCGGTCCGAGCGCCCGCTGGATGTGCGCGATGTTGTAGGTGCCGGTGACGGTCTGGGTGGCGCTGTTGTCGCCGTGGGCGATGTTCACGTCCCAGTAGAAATCGTGCTCGCCGAGGCTGAAGGTGCCCTCCAGGCCGGTGGCGAAATAGGAGGTGTCGACACTCTGCCTGAAGACGCGCGGGCCGCCTTCGATCGGGCGTCGGCCGATCAGCACCAGATTGCCATTGACCGGATCGGGGTTGAGGGTGAAACCGAGCGTGTTGTAGGGGTTGGTGACATCCACCCCGACGTTGTCGGCCAGGCCGCCCGTGCCGGCACCCGGGCCGAGGAAGATCGGCTCCGGTGCGGCCTGGTTGATCGATTTGCGGGTGTTGTACAGGCCGCGCATGTACCAGGTGACGCTGTCGGAGACCTTGTAACGCGTCTGCGCAAAGATCGCGTCGCGCTTGCTGGGCGTCAGCAGCAGGTTGCGCGCCGCGAAATTGTAGCGGTCGGCGCTGGTGAAGGGATGGAAGTCGCCGGGGTAGGACGGACCGCCGTTGGGGAAGCTGCCGTTGGGCGTGACGCTTACCGTGTTGCCGGTGTTGTCGGTGAAGATGAAGCGACCGGTTGGCGTGGCCGAGCTGCAGTTGTCCAGCCCGGTGCCCGGTACGCATTCGTTGCTGGATTGTCCCCAGGCGCTGGAGCTGATGGCGTCCTGCTTGACGTGGCTGACATCGACGAAGAATTCGTAGCGGTCGGTCTTGCCGCCCAGCGAGACATCGGCCTGGCTGGTGTTGCCGCCGGAGAGGTTGCCGTAGTTGCCGAAGTAGAAATTGGCGGCGGCACCCTTCTGCGAGCGCTTGGTGATGATGTTGACCACACCGGCCATCGCGTCGGAGCCGTACAGCGCGGAGGCGCCATCCTGCAGGATCTCGATGCGGTCGATGATGCTGGCCGGGATGGTGTTCAGATCCACCGCCGACGACACGCCCGAGGCGGAGCTTTCATCCACCCAGCGGATGCCGTCGACCAGGATCAGCACGCGCTTGGCGCCGAGATTGCGCAGGTCGAGCGTGGCCGAACCGGAACCGACGCCGCTGCCGTCCGGCGGAAAGCCGAAGTTGCCGGCCGAATTGAACTTGGTGTTGAGCGCCGAACCGGACGAGCTCAACTGCTGCAGGATGTCGCCGATGCTGGTCAGGCCGGTCTTGGCAATATCCGCCGAGCTGATCGTGATCACCGGCACCTGGGTGGCCATGTCCGCACCCTTGATGCGCGAACCGGTTACCTCGACGGCTTGCAGGTTGGTTGTCGACTTGGCGTCTGCCGGTGGCGGTTGCTGGCTCTGTGCGTGTGCGACCGACGCGCCCAGCGAGATGCTGGCGATGAGTGCGCTGGACAGGGCCAGGGCAAGCCGGTTGTGAGGCAATGGACGGTGCATGAAGGTTCCCCATTTTTAGATTGGTGATGCCGGAGACTCACGGTGACAGCGCTTCTCGAGTTGACGCATCCATCGGTTTGAGCGCTTGGCGTTCCTTGCTCCAAAGGCACGTTTGTCGTCATGAGCGGTGACTTGTGCCTGCGGCAAAGGCAGGCACGTTGACCTGGTGGCCCCGATGCAGGTCGCCAGCGTGCCGGCGACTTGTTAATTAATCGGGGCGCAGGCCGGCATGGAGCATCCCACGAGTACGCCAAAAAAAACAGCGTCGAGGCGCTGTTTTTTTTAACACAAAAACTCCGTACCTTAATCCGCGTCTTGACGGGAGTAGCGCCGCTGCAGGAACGCGAACACCGCGCGCACTCCCATCGCTTCGCCGCCGCGCGGCCGGCCGGGACGGTCGGTGTCGTTCCAGGCGTAGGTATCCAGATGCAGCCAGGCGATCGCGTCGGGCACGAAGCGCTCCAGATACAGCGCCGCGGTGATCGCGCCGGCATGCCGCGAGGGGCCGGCATTGGCGAAGTCGGCCAGCTGGGACTCCAGCAACTTGCGATACGGGCGCCACAGCGGCAGTTGCCACAGCGGGTCGTTCACCGCACGGCCGGCGGCCAGCACGGCACCGGCCAGTTCGTCCCGATTGGCAAACAGCGCCGGCAGGTCCGGCCCCAGCGCCACCCGCGCGGCACCGGTGAGGGTGGCGAAATCGACGATCAGGTCGGGCTGCTGCTCGGCGCCGTAGCTGAGCGCGTCGCACAGCACCAGGCGCCCCTCGGCATCGGTGTTGTCGACTTCCACGGTGAGGCCGGCGCGGGTGGCGATCACGTCGCCCGGGCGCAGCGCGTTGCCGGCCAGCGCGTTTTCCACCGCCGGCACCAGCAGGGTCAGGCGCACCGGCAGCTGCGCCTGCATGATCAGCCCGGCCAGCGCGATCGCATGGGCGGCGCCGCCCATGTCCTTCTTCATGTTGCGCATGCCGTCGGCGGACTTGATGTCGAGACCGCCGCTATCGAAGCACACGCCCTTGCCGATCAGCACCAGCTTCGGATGGGATGCCTTGCCCCAGGTCAACTCGATCAGGCGCGGTGCGCGATGGCTGGCGCGGCCGACCGCATGGATGGTCGGAAAGTTGGCTTCGAGCAGCTTGTCGCCTACCCAGCCGCGCACCTTCGCCTTGTGCGTC
The DNA here is from genome assembly GCA_004322005.1 of Rhodanobacter sp. Taxonomy (GTDB): domain Bacteria; phylum Pseudomonadota; class Gammaproteobacteria; order Xanthomonadales; family Rhodanobacteraceae; genus Rhodanobacter. The sequence continues at coordinate 20,757 of SCRF01000067.1, forward strand.
TTGCCCAGTTGCTTGATCGCCTGGGCCAGCTGCGGCGGTCCCATGTCCTCGGTCGGCGTGTTGACCAGGTCGCGCACCAGGGCGGTAGCCTGCACCAGCGGCAGCAGCCGCTGCAGGTGGGCGGCGGATACCGCAAGCCGTGCCGGTGCGCGGGTGGGCTTGCGATAGCGGCTGAATCGGTAGGCGCCCAGCGCCCAGCCCAGAGCGGACTGCAGCGGATCGGCCAGCACGCTTTCGGCGGCAAGGTGATAGCACGCCTCGGGCAAGGTGTTGGGCAGGGCGGCCAGTGCCCCCAGCGCATCCTGCGCATCGACGCCGACCAGCACGCGCTGCAGCTTGCCGTGGCTGTCGGCGAGCAGCGCAAACGTGCCGGCGGCGGCCTGGAAGCCGCTCTCGCCCAGCCAGCGTCGCTGCGCGGCAGTCAGTCGACGGCGCGTGGCGACGAAGTGCGCCGCATCGGTGGTCTCGATGGCGATGCTGTGGCGGTCGCCGGCTGGGCGTTCGATCAGGACGGACATGCGGTTTCCTTGCTGTTTGCTGTTTGCTGCTTGTTGCGTGCGGCAGTGCGTGGCGCCGGATGCGTCACCTTGGCGACCTTCAATGATGCTCCGTTTGCCGTGAACTGCCTATGCGGCGGGCTGGGTCTCGAGCCAGTCGGCCAGCGCGGTCAGGTCGGGCAGATCCAGTTCGGGCGGCGGGCCCAGCGCGGATGGCCAGGGTTCGCCGCAGCGATTGATCCAGGCGGTGCGCAGGCCGGCCGCACGGGCGCCGGCGATGTCCATCCGCGGATCGTCGCCGACATGCAGGATCGCCGCGGGGGCAGCGCGCAACTGCTTGGCGGCGGACAGAAAAATCCGCGGGTCCGGCTTGGCCGCGCCGGTATCGCGTGCGCTGATGTGATGGCTGAAGTGCTGCCGGATGCCGATGCGTCGCAAGTCGGCGTTGCCATTGGTCAGGCTGGCCAGTGGCCAGCGCGCGGCGATCCGCTCAAGTGCCGGCAGGCTGTCCGGATACAGCTCCACGGTGTTGCGCGCCGCGAAGTAGATTTCCCACAACGCGTCCACCGGCGCGGTCGCGATGCCGCAGGCGGCAAACGCCTGTTGCAGGGTGAGCTGGCGCTGCGCGGTGACATCATGGACCAGGTCGAGCCGTTCGCTGGCGATCTGTGCGCGCAGTTCGCGCATGGCCGTGACCGGCCAGACACGGGCGACCTCGGGATGGTGCCGCCGCAGCCATGCATCGACCGCGAGGTCGGCGCGTTCCAGCGCCGGCGCCACCGGCCACAGGGTGTCGTCCAGATCGATCGTAAGCGCGAGTATCCGCACGTCATCCCACCAGTCAGTCGCGGCTGAGCCGCAGCCACTGGCCCGGTTTGATATGGTTGCCGGTGAGATGGTTCCAGTTGCGCAAGCGGGTCACGTCCAGGGCATGCTTGCGGGCGATCGATGCCAGCGTGTCGCCTTTGGCCACCCGATAGGTGTTGCCGCCGCGATCGGCGTGGCGCGCGGCGGTGTCGGCATCCACCGTGACCCTGGTGAAATCCGCGCCATTGGTTTTCGGGTCGTTGACCGTGGTGGCTGCACCGCTTGCGTGCGCCAGACTGCTGACGCTCATCCCGGCGACGCTGCCGCTGACGCCGCTCAGCCGGGACTTTTCGTTCGCCAGCGCAGCCGCTGCCTGATCCTTCGCCTGGCGGCGCTCCAACGCCCGCCGGGCGGCCAGCGTGTCCGGCGAGGTGGGGGCGGCCGCGGCGCGATCGGCATAGGTTGCCCCCGGCGCGGCAATCGGCATCGCAGCCGGTGCGATATGGCTGGCCCTGGCACCGACTTCGGCGAGGATCCGGCTGCGCCGCGAGCGATCCATCGAGGCCAGCGCGCTGCCATCCTGGAATGGCAGTACCGCATGCTGGCGCAGCGCGGCCCTGGCCGGCGCGGTCCGCACGAAATCGACGAATGCCTGTGCTTCGGCGGCCTTCGATCCGTGCGGGTTGGTGACCAGATACAGCGGGCTGTACAGCACGTAGCTGCCATCGGCGAGGTTGGCCACGGAGGGCATGACGCCGTTGATCGCCAGCGCCTTGAGTTTCGGGTTGCCGCGGATGTCGCTCAGCGTGGAAGCACCCAGGCCGTTGGGATTCAGGGCCACCCCGTCTTCGAGCTTGCGCGTGTTGACATACAGTCGTGGTGCGGCGACCGGCTGGTTGCCGCGGCCGAACAGCAGCTGGCGCAGGCTGAACTCCACGCCGTCGCCGGGGCTGGCCACCGCGTAGACGTCGATCGGTGCATTGCGACCGCCGACTTCGCTCCAGTTGTGGATCCGGCCGTAATAGATGTCGTGCACCTGTTTCAGGGTGAGGCTGCGCACCGGATTGGAGGCGTTGGTGATCATCACCAGCGCATCCCAGGCCACCGGAGTGAAGATCAGATTCGCATCCTCGGCGCTGCCGTCGGCGGCGCGCGCGCTGCCGGCCACATCCGCCTGGCCGCTGACCACCGCGTCGATGCCGGAAGCGGTGTTGAACGGCTGCAGTTCGACATGGCCGTGGCCGGCCCTTTCCCAGACCGGCGCTACCTCGCTGACGACGCTGCGTGCGGTGACATCGTCGCCACGCCAGATCAGTCCGGAGCCGTGCGCAGCATGCGCACGACTGCCGGCGAATGCGGCGGTGGAGAGGCACGCCCCGAGCAGGGCGGCGGACAGCAGGGCGGAGTGACGTGCGGACATGTGGTGGGAAATCCCGGCAGAACTTGTGGATGACGACGCGACCCTGGCGCAAGCTGTGGCATGTCGCCGTGAAGCGCACAGCTTATTGCATCGACCTGAACCTCGAACATCAAGCACTTTCATGCCTTTGCACCGGGGCCGGGCGCCAAGTTGTGAGCCGGCGCACGGCGACAGGGCCGACCGGAACACGCCTGCAGCCTGTCCGTCAGTTGATCACGACATAGCGCGAGCCGTCGGCATTGGCTACCACCAGTACCAGCGGGTCCGGTTGCACGCCGGCCAGCCCGCGCAGCATGCGCAGGCTGCTGATGCGCTGGTTGCCGACGCCGATGACGACATCGTCGGTGGTGAGCCCGGCACGGGCGGCGTGGCTGCCCGCCTGCACCGAACTGACCGCCACGCCGTCGAGGCCCTGGTTGCGCTGATCCTGGCTCAACTCGCTGAAGCGCACGCCGCGCAGGCGCGGATCGAGCTGGCCACCATCGAGGCTGGCCCGTTTTTCCGCGCTCAGGGTGGCGCTGATTTCACGCACCTGGCCGGCACGCAGCACGCCCAGCCGCACCGTGCTGCCCAGCGGCAGCAGGCCCTCGGCGTTGCGCAGCTGCTGCTCGCTGCGCAGCGGCTTGCCGTCGAGCGTGGTCAGCACGTCGCCCGGCTGCAGGCCGGCGCGTGCGGCGGCCGAGCCGTCGTTGACGCCGGTCACCGCCACGCCGTTGCTGTCCTTGAGCCCGAGCAGTCTGGCAAGACGCGGCGTGATCGTCTGCGTCTGCACGCCCAGGCTGCCGCGCAGCACCTTGCCGTGCGCCAGCAGCTGGGTCATCACCTCGCTGGTGAGGTTGCTGGGGATCGCAAAGCCGATGCCGACATTGCCGCCCGAGGGCGAAAGGATCATGGTGTTGATGCCGACCAGCTGGCCGCGCAGATTGACCAGTGCGCCACCGGAATTGCCCGGGTTGATCGAGGCATCGGTCTGGATGAAATTCTGGTAGCTCGACTCGCCCAGGCCCGAACGGCCCAGCGCGGAGACGATGCCGGAAGTCACCGTCTGGCCGAGCCCGAACGGGTCGCCCACCGCCACCACGTAGTCGCCGACGCGCAACTGGCTGGAATCGGCCAGCGGCAACGCCTGCAGATGGTCGGCCGGAATCTGCACCACGGCCACATCGGTGTCCGGATCGGTGCCGATCAACTTGCCCTTGAAGCTGCGCCCGTCCTGCAGCGTCACGCGGATGTCGTCGGCACCGCCGACCACATGATTGTTGGTCAGCACATAACCCCTGGCCGCATCCACGATCACGCCCGAGCCCAGGCTTTGCTCCACCCGTTCTTGCGGGGTGGCGGGCAGGCCAAAGAATTGGCGCACGATCGGATCGTCGAAATACGGGTCGCGCACGCGCACCCGGGTCTTGGTGGAGATGTTCACTACCGTCGGCGTCACATGCTGCAGCATCGGCGCCAGCGACGGCATCGACGGGTTGCCGATCGCGGGCGGCATGGCGGCATGGCCGGCGCCTGGCAGGCTGCCGATGAAAACGGCAACCAGCAAACCGGTCAACCAGTGCGGGAAGCGGTGGTGGCGTCTCGACATGGGGATCCTCCTGGGCAATCGCTGCGGTGCTGGTTCGACCCGACGCAGGCGCCGCGGTTCATTTCGGCAATGAGTGCCCTGACACTTTACATCCGGCGCCGTCGGGGGTACCTTGCTTCACCGATCACAACCACAACATCTTGTGTTCGAAAGCGGGCGCCAAGACAAGCACTGGTGCCGTGCATCGTACTCTTTGAGGGGGGAGTCGTTGTCGTCGGGCATGCTGCGGGGCTTCGGTCGGAGGGCCATCCTCACGACGGATCGTTCGCCGCAAAATCACATGACACGTCGTTGAATGCGGCGTCATCATCAAATAAAAACAAGGGGTCCGCAGGACCCTGCCGGGAGGTCAGGAAGCCGATGAGCACAGCACGTGCACCAGCCAACATTTCAGCCAAGAATCGTGACGCCGTGGAAATTCCGTTGCAGCCCGCGTCGCTGGATATCTGGGACAAGAAGTACCGCCTGAAGGCGAAGTCCGGCGAGCCGGTCGACGCCACCATCGACGAAACCTACCAGCGGGTGGCGCGCGCGCTGTCCGAGGTCGAGGCCACCGACGAGTTGCGCAAACACTGGTACGAGCGTTTCCTGTGGGCGCTGCGCCGTGGCGCGATTCCCGCCGGCCGGATCACCTCCAACGCCGGCGCGCTGGCACACAAGCCGGCCACCTCCACCATCAACTGCACCGTGTCCGGCACCATCCGCGACTCGATGGACGACATCCTGGAGAAGGTGCACGAGGCCGGGCTTACGTTGAAGGCGGGGTGCGTTGCGCCGGGCACCTGGGTGGTGACGGAACGTGGTCTCACCACGGCGGATCAGGCGGTAGCCGAGCGCCATGCGCAGATCCTCAGCTATGACCGCGCGAGCGGTCGCTTCGAGATGCGCCGCATCGTCGAGCATCTGACCACCCACGTCGCCAATGCGGACAACATCGAGATCACCGCCGGCGGTGCCAGGCTGGTCACCTCGAACCGGCATCCCGTGCTGGTCTACCGCGGCGCCCGCACCGAGTGGGTGCGTGCCGATGAGGTGCGCGAGGATGATGCGCTGGTGCAGCATCGCTTCGAATGGACCGCACAAGTCGCGCGCGCCTCCGAGGCATGGTTTGCCGGAGCGCATCTGGGCGATGGTTCTGCGTATGCCAAGCCGATGGCCTACAAACCCTCGCGTGCCGCCTGGGCGCGGCGTGCACAGGCGTTGGGTCAGCGATTGGTGTTCAAGATCCGCGCCGCCGAACGCGAGGTCGTGGAGCGGTACGCGCGGTTTTTCCAGGATTTCTGCGGCGCGCAGGCGCGTGTGGTTGCCGCTGCAACCCCCCATGGGACCGCCGTGTGGGACTACACCGTAGCCAGCTTCAAGGCCAGCCGGGCAGTCGATCTGATTGACGGGCAGACCGGCGTCAAGACGCACGGCATGCACGTGCCGGCATGGATCAGGTCGCAGCCGGATCATCATTTCCTGCCGTTTCTCGCCGGCTTGATCGACACCGATGGCACGGTGAGCGGCGAACACGGCAGCGCCATCATCGCCATGCAATCGGCCGCTTTTGCCGAAGAGTTGCAGGCTTTGCTGGGCCTGTTTGGCGTGCATGGCGCAGTGACGCGGCGCAAGCCACGCAGGCACGAGCTGGATGGCCACATCGTGCGCGACAGCGGCGGCGCCATGCTGAAAATAAGCGACTCGGCGTTTCTCGCGCGCGTCGCCGATTTCATGGCCGACAGCGCCAAACGGCAGCGCATCCGCGAACACGCCAGCCAGTCCGGACAGTACGACGAGTATCAATTGCCGCTCGTGCTGCGCGAGGCGCTGGCTGCCGAGCAGACGAATCTGGATGCGCTCGAGCGCCAGCGGCTGGGCTTTTATCACGGCTATCATTTGCGCGAGCGGATCAGCCGCGTCTGGCTGGATCGCTGGGAAGCACGCTTCCCCGCATTGAAGTCCCTGCTCGGTCTGGCGCGCAGCTTGCGTCCGGTGCAGAGCATTCGCCGCGCGCTGCCCTTGAGCGAAACGTTCTACGATTTCCGCGTCGACGGACACAACAACTACCTGGCCGGCAACGGCGGTCTGCTGGTCATCCACAACTGCGGCATCGGCTACGAATTTTCCACGCTGCGGCCGCGCGGCGCGTACGTCTCCGGCGCCGGCGCGTACACCTCCGGCCCGCTGTCGTTCATGGATATCTACGACAAGATGTGCTTCACCGTGTCCTCCGCCGGCGGCCGCCGCGGCGCGCAGATGGGCACGTTCGACATCGCCCATCCCGACGTCAAGGAATTCATCCGCGCCAAGCGCGAGGACGGCCGGCTGCGCCAGTTCAACCTCAGCCTGCTGATCACCGACGCCTTCATGGACGCGGTCGAGCACGACCAGGACTGGCCGCTGGTGTTCCCGGTGCACATCAAGGAAAAGGACGAGATCGACGTCGACGATCCGTCGAAAGTGGTCTGGCGCGAATGGCCCACCCACGAGAACTACGTCGATCGCGAGGACGGCCTGGTCGCCTGCAAGATCTACGGCCACATCCTCGCGCGGCACCTGTGGGACATGATCATGGTGTCCACCTACGACTACGCCGAGCCGGGGTTCATCCTGATCGACAAGGTCAACGAGATGAACAACAACTGGTGGTGCGAGCACATCCGCGCGACCAACCCGTGCGGCGAGCAGCCGTTGCCGCCATACGGTTCCTGCCTGCTCGGCTCGATCAACCTGACCACCTTCGTGCGCGACCCGTTCGGCCCCAAGGCGCGCTTCGACTGGGACGAATACCGCGAGGTGGTCAAGGTGTTCACCCGCATGCTCGACAACGTGGTGGAGATCAACGGCCTGCCGCTGCAGCAGCAGCGCGACGAGATCACTTCCAAGCGCCGCCACGGCATGGGCTTCCTGGGCCTCGGTTCCACCGTGACCATGCTCAAGCACCGCTACGGCAGCGCCGAAGCCGTCGCGTTCACCGAGGAAGTGTCGCGCGAGATGGCCCTGGCCGGCTGGGAAATGGCGCTGGATCTGGCCAAGGAGAAAGGCCCCGCACCGATCCTGCAGAAGGATTTCACCGTCACCGGCGAGATGCTGCGCAAGCGCCCGGAAATGCTCGCCGACGGCTACCGGGTCGGCGACTCCATCCCCGGCCGCGTGCTGCATGCGAAATACAGCCGCTACATGCAGCGGATCGCCACGGTGGCGCCGAACCTGGTGGCGCAACTGGCCGAAACCGGCGCGCGCTTCACCCACCACAGCTCGATCGCGCCCACCGGCACGATCAGCCTGAGCCTGGCCAACAACGCCAGCAACGGCATCGAGCCCAGCTTTGCCCACAGCTATTCGCGCAACGTGATCCGCGAGGGCAAGAAATCCAAGGAAAAGATCGAGGTGCTCAGCTTCGAGCTGCTGGCCTACCGCGCGCTGATCAACGCCGATGCCAAGGTGTCGACCGACGAGCCGGCCAACCAGCTGCCGGACTACTTCGTCTCGGCCGACGACATCAGCCCGAAAGAGCATGTCGACATCCAGGCCGCCTCGCAGAAGTGGATCGATTCGTCGATCTCCAAGACCGCGAACGTGCCCACCGACTACCCCTACGAAGACTTCAAGGACATCTACTTCTACGCCTACAAACAGGGGCTGAAGGGGTGCACCACCTTCCGTTTCAACCCGGCTGCGTTCCAGGGCGTGCTGGTCAAGGATTCCGATCTTGAAAGCACCCTCTACCGCTTCGAGCTGGAAGACGGTAGCGTTGTCGAACTGAAAGGCAATGAGCAGGTGGAGTACGACGGCGAAATGCACTCCGCCGCCAATCTCTTCGATGCCTTGAAGGAAGGTTACTACGGCAAGTTCTGACCATCATCGGAGGGGAAAACGCATGTCGATCGATCTCGAAACAGAAGCGAACAGCAACGCCGCCACAGCAGCCGGCGACACACCCGCGGTCGCCGCGCCGGCACTGCCGGCACTGCCAGCCGTGCCGCCACCAGCGCCAGCCGCGGCACCGGCCGCCAAGCCGGTCAAGGCCGCCAAGAAGCCGGCCGCCAAGAAGGCCGCGCCTAAGACGGCGGCTGCGAAGAAGGCCGCACCCAAGAAGGCCGCAGCGAAGAAGGCTGCGCCGAAGAAGGCCGCAGCGAAGAAGGCCGCGCCGAAGAAGGCCGCTGCAAAGAAGGCGGCCGCCAAGAAGGGCGCGCCGAAGAAAGCGGCCGCGAAGAAAGCCGCACCCAAGAAGGCTGCTGCCAAGAAAGCCGTGAAGAAGGCCGCCGCCAGGAAGGCGCCAGCCAAGAAGGCCGCCGCCAGGAAGGCGGTCAAGAAAGCGGGCGCCAGGAAGGTAGCCAAGAAGGTCAGCACCAAGAAGACGGCCAGCAAGAAGGCCGCACCGAAGAAGGCGGCAGTCAAGAAGTCCGCCGGCAAGAAGGTCGTCGCCAAGGCGGCCAAGAGGCCCACTGCCAGCAAGAAAGCGAGCGCGAAGACGGCGAAGAAACCTGCCGCGAAAAAGTCCGCCGCCAAGAAGAAGTAGCACCACCTGCCTGCGGCCCGGCGTCAGCGCCGGGCCGCAGGCCTTCACGCCGCATGCCGCGTCCCGCCCGGCACTCACACTCAAAAGAAGCGAACACCATGTCGATCAAGATCGAAAAGAAGATCACCGGCTACAGCGTGGTCAAACCCGAAGACAAGGTTGCCGCGCCCAAAGTCACCGCCGCCGCGCCGAAAGAGGCGCCGACGGCCGAAGTGATCCAGATGCACGAGAGCGTCGAGCGTCCCGAGACGCTGGTCGGCTCCACCTTCAAGATCAAGTCGCCGCTGTTCGAGCACGCGCTGTACGTCACCATCAACGACATCGTGCTCAACGCCGG
>SCRF01000068.1 GCA_004322005.1 Rhodanobacter sp.
TGGACAGTGATATTCAAAATGGAAAATATAAAAAAGACGGATACGCATGAAAAGTCCGGATCGGACCAAGCTAACCTGGCAGCCGAAAGTTGCAGTAATGGTTCCATTTCCGCTTAGGGCACATCGGATAACCACGGAATGGCAGTTTCACATACTCCGGTGGCGAATATCCTGAACAACCTGAATATCGAAATGCATCGTTTGTGACGATTGTCTCATGGTCGTCATGCATTTTTTACATGGCTGTCACGCTTTTCAATTAAAGGCGTCATTTTTTTTCAGGTATCCGGTTGGCGGGCATTTTATATGGCCGCTCATAACCATTTCAATCATTCCGTACATGCACAAAGGAGCATTCCATGTTGAAGCACAGATCGTTGTGGTGTTCGATTGTTGCCGTACTGGTTGGAACGACAGGGGTGGCGTCGGCGTCCCCCCAAGGCATTTTCAACCATTCGGCAATGCTTCCGGCGGAGCACGAGACGCTCGCGGCGACTCCGTATTCGAGCAGCGGGCATTGCGGCGTCGAACGCTGGTCGGTAAAGACCGGCACTGATCCCGATGCGTCTCTGGTCGATATAAGCAACCCGGTCCCGAGTACCATCAGTTACCTGGCGTCGTTGACGGCGCCGAGCAGTCCGCCGCTCGATGCCCGCGTGCAGCCAACCGAAACCACCACCTTCGTGCTCGATGCGACCCTGGTCGAATACAAGCTGGAGGACGACTCGGACTACCACCTGGTTCTCAAGGATGCCCAGGGCAACACGATGATCGCGGAGATTCCCGATCCGGCCTGCGTGGGGGCCGGCAGTCCCCTGGCGCCCGGCATTCAGAGCGCGCGCAGCGAGTTCGACGCCATGTACACCGCCACAACCAGTTTCCACACGGTGAACGTCCCGGTTGAAATCAAGGGTGTCGGATTCTTCGATTTCCTGCATGGACAGACCGGCGTCGCGCCGAACGGGATCGAGCTGCATCCCGTGCTTGATATCGTGTTCAATCCGTCAAGCATTGGCGGCGATGTGCCGCCGGTGGCGAATTTCAGCGATTCCATCAATGGCCTGATCGTGGCGTTTACCAACGCGTCCACAGACAGTGACGGGACCGTGGTGTCCAGTGCCTGGAACTTCGGTGACGGGAGCACCTCCACGGCGACCAGTCCGAACCACGCCTACGCCCTGGGCGGCACCTACAACGTCTCGCTCACCGTGACCGACAATGGCGGCAAGACCAACGCCCTGACCAAGTCGATCGTGCTGTCGTCGGGCAGCGGCGGCAGCCAGCTGCTCGGCAACACCGGATTCGAGAGCGGCACGGCTGCGCCATGGTCGATCAGCGCCGGTGTGCTGTGTACCAACAGCAGTTGCTCCGGTGAAACGGCCCACGCCGGCTCGGGCTTTGCGTGGCTGGACGGTTATGGCAGCGCGCACGTGGACACGGCGTCGCAAGCAGTCGCGATACCGTCTGGCAACACCAGTGCGACACTGTCGTTCTGGTTGCATATCGATACCGCCGAGACCACGACAAGTCGTGCCTACGACACCCTGAAAGTTCAGGTGTTCGATACCTCGGGCACTCTGCTGGGCACGGCGGCCCAGTTCTCCAACCTCGATGCCGCGTCCGGATATCAGCAGCACAGCGTGAACATGGACGCCTATATCGGGAAGGCGGTGACGCTGAAATTCATCGGCACGGAGGATTCCATCGATCAGACCTCGTTCGTGCTCGATGACGTCGACTTGAACGTGAAATAGGGTACGAGCCGCTTCAGTGCCGCCGCCAGCAGTCCGCTGACGGCGGCTTTTGCCGTCAGCGAACAGCTGGCGCACGGTTCAGCCGGCGGCTGCCGGTTCCGCTGCGGCCGCACTGCGCACCCGCAGCACCAGCACGGCGGCGATCAGCAGGCCCAGGCCGCCCAGGCGGATCACGTTCTCCGGGTTGTCGCCCAGCACGCGGTGATACAGCAGGGGGATGGTGACGATCTGCAGCAGCATGGGCAGCACGATGAAGCCGTTGAAGATGCCCATGTAGACGCCGACGCGATCGGCCGGAATGTTGCCGGCGAGCATCGCGTAGGGGTTGCCCATCATGCTGGCCCAGCTCAGGCCCAGCCCCAGCATCGGCACGAACAGCAGCCACGGCTCGTGGATCAGCGGCAGGCTGAGCAATCCCAGGCCGCCCAGCGTCAGGCAGGCCGAGTGCAGCCGTTGCGGCCCCATCCTGCGCGCCAGCGGCATCATCGCGATCGCCGCGGCAAAGGCGATGAAGTTGTAGAAGCCGCCGATGCGGCCGGTGATCAGCACCGCCTGGCCGAAACCCGGCGTGGTCGCGTCGGTGCTGCCGTACAGCGTGTGCGCCAGCGACAGGGTGATGTATTCCCAGTAGCAGAACATCGCGTACCACTGGAACAGCATCATCACCGCCAGCTGGCGCATCGTGGCCGGCATCTCGCGCAGGGCGGTGACGATCTCGCGCAGCGTGGCACTGGCCGATCGCGGCGCCGCGCGCATGCGTGCGCGCTCGGGTTCATCCAGCGGCAGCTCGGGCGTGGTCCAGACCGACCAGCCGATCGACGCCACCGAGAACACCGCGCCGACCACGAACGCGGTGACCACCGCGTACGGGATCCCGTGTGCGGTGCCCGATGCCATGTTCATGCCCAGCATCACCAGCAGCGACGGGGTGAGGTAGGCCAGCGTCTGCGACAGCCCGGTGAACGCGCTCTGGGTCAGAAAGCCCACCGCGTGCTGCGAACTGTCCAGGCGGTCGCTGACGAAGGCCCGGTAGGGTTCCATCGTCACGTTGTTGCCGGCGTCCAGGATCCACAGCAGGCTGGCCGCCACCCACAGCGCGGGACTGAACGGCATCGCCAGCAGGCACAGGCTGCAGATCAGCGCGCCGATCAGGAAGTACGGCGTGCGCCGGCCCCAGCGACTGTCGGTGCGGTCGCTCATCGCGCCGATCAGCGGCTGCACCAGCAGCCCGGTGATCGGTCCGGCCAGCCACAGGTAGGGCAGGCTGGCGTCGTGCGCGCCCAGGTATTTGTAGATCGGGCTCATGTTGCTCTGCTGCAGGCCGAAGCTGAACTGGATGCCGAAGAAGCCGACATTCATGTTCAGGATCTGCCAGAAGCGCAGGCGGGGCTTGGGCTTGGACATGGACTTATCCCGGCGGCGGCGCGGTGGTGACGGCCGCTGCGGCCAGGCCCAGGCGGGTGCGCCAGGGTTGATACAGCGCGGTATCCGCCGGCAGCGCACCGCGCCAGCCGCAGCTGAGGCTGGCGAACGCCACGGCATCGGCCAGTGCTGCCGCGAGCGGCCGCTGCAGCAGCAGGCCGGCCAGCATCAGCGCGCTGAAGGCGTCGCCGGCACCGACCGTGTCGCGCAGGTGCGGCACCGGCGACGTCGGCGCGCGGGCCACGCAACAGCCGGTTGCATCCCACGCGGCGGCGCCATCGGCACCATGGCTGACCAGCACGTGGCGTGCGTCGAAGCGTGCGCACAGCCGCGCCATCGCGGCATGCTGCTCGCCTTCGGCCGGCACGCCCGGGATCGGCGGCAGCTGCAGCCAGCCCAGCATCAGGTCGAGTTCCGCGTCGCTCAGCTTCAGCACCTCGATCCCCTGCAGCATATCCAGGATTACCTGCGCCGACGGGCCGGCCTGGCGCCAGTTCAGATCGACGAACGCGCGCCGTGGCCGGTCGGCGCGCAGCGCCGTCAACGCCTGCCGGCTGGCTGGCTCACGCAACGCCAGCGTACCGAAATACAGCCAGCCCGGCGCCGTGGTGCCGGCAGCGGCCTGCACCGCGGCCGCCGCCTCGATGCGGTCGAACGCCTGCCCGGCGGGAATCTCGAACACATGGCCGCCTTCGCGCTCGCACACGTCCACCCGTGCGCTGCGCTGTTCGAGCTGCGCCGCCTGCAGCGACAGCCCGAAGCGCGCCGCGGTGTCGCGCAGCAACCGGCCGGCCTCGTCGTGGCCAAGCCGGGTGATCATCAGCGGCGGCAGCCCCAGCGCAGCGAGATGGCAGGCCACGTTGAACGGGGCGCCGCCCGGCAGCAGCACACTGCCGAAAGCGTCGACCAGCGCTTCGCCGAAAACGACGGCCGCGGCTTGCTCAGACATGGCCGCGCACCCGCCACAGCGTTGCCCAGGGCTGCAGTGTGCGGGTCGTCGTGCCGGTGCCCGCGACGCCGCTGGAAAACAGATCCGACCAGCCTTGTCCCGCGTCCAGCCCGGCAAGATCGAGCGCTGCGTCGTTCGTCGCAAAGTTGAAGATGCCCAGCGCCCTGTCGCCGCGGCGCACGATGAGCAGTCCGGGATCGGCGTGGTCCACCACGCTCACCCCGGCATCGGCCGGCCAGTGGCGGTGCCGGCGCGCGGCGACCAGCGCGGTCAGCGCGGTGAAGGTCGCCGCCGGCACGCCGCGGCCGGCAGCCAGCGCATCCAGCGCCGCTGCCGACAGCAACGGACGTTGCAGCCAGCGACCGTCCTGCGCCACCCGTGCGGCGTCCGCCGGAGCGGCATTGTTGTGCTGGCCCAGCTCGTCGCCCATGTAGATCAGCGGCACCGCGCCGACCCAGAAGGCCAGCGCATGCAGCAACACGTAGCGGCGCAGCGCGGCCGGATCGACCGCGCCAAGCGGATCGTCGGACAGCCCGACCAGCGCCGCGGTCATGCCGTTGCTGCCGTGCACGGCGTCGTCGCCGGGGGTCTGGAACGCCGCCCCGCGGGCGAAGCTGCCGGGCGTGCGGCCTTCGAGGAACGCCGCCGCCTTGCCGATGCGGCGAGCGAAGTCGCCGCCGGCCGCCGCGACCTGCGGCCGCAGCACGCCCCACACGATGTCGTCGTGGCAGCGCACGTAGGTGATCCAGCCGGCCGCCGCGGGCGGTGCCGGCGTCTGCGCCAGCAACTGCCGCGGCAGTTCGGCATGGCCTTCGGCCAGCGCTGCCCAGGCCGAAGCCATCAGGCCGCTGTGATAGGCCAGCTGGCATTCCCGGCCCTGCAGTTCGCCGCGGCCGAAATAGGCGGAGACCTGTTCGGTGGGCACGATCGCCTCGGCCTTCAGCAGCACGCCGGGCGCCACCAGCTGCACGCAGGCGCGCAACGCGGCGAGGATCCGGTGCACTTCCGGCTCATTCACGCAGCGGGTGCCCAGCCGCTTCCACAGGTACGGCGCCGAATCGAGCCGGAACACCTCCACGCCGCGGTTGGCCAGCTGCAGCAGTACCCGCCCGATCGCCGCGAACACCGGCGGATGGGCGAAGTTGAGATCCCACTGGAACGGATAGAAGGTGGTCCACACCCAGCCGCCCATCGCCGGCACATGGGTGAAATTGCCCGGCGCTGCCTGCGGAAACACCTGGCCGAGCGTCCTCTCGTAGGCGTCGGGCAGCTGCCGGTCGGGGAACACGTGAAAGAACGCGCGCATCGCCGGGTCGCCGGCCGCCGCTGCCTGCGCCCAGGCATGCTCGTCGGCAACGTGGTTGAGCACCAGGTCCGCGCACAGGCTGATACCCGCCTCGCGCAGCCGGGCGGTCAAGGCGTCCAGATCGTCCATGCGGCCCAGCGCCGGTTCGATCTCCTCGAAGCTGGCCACCGCGAAGCCGCCGTCGCTGTCGCCCTGGCGGGCACGCAGGAACGGCAGCAGGTGCAGGTAGTCCACGCCCAGCTCGCGCAGGTGGTCGATCCGCTGGCCGACCCCGGCGAGGGTGCCGCCGAAGCGGTCCACGTAGGCCGAGTAGCCGACCATGCGCTGGCGCACGAACCAGTCCGGGCGTGCCGCGCGGCGGCCGTCGAGCGCGGTCAGCGCCGCCGGGCGCGCGGCCGCCAGCCGGCCCAGCTCGGCACAGAACCGGGCCAGCCAGGTGTCGAAGCCGGCGGTGTGCCCGTACAGTGCGGACAACTCGCGGACCAGAATCTTGCCGGCACTGTCGAAGCGCCGTGCGGCACTGCGGCGGCGGGCGCGGGGCAGCATCGCCAGATACTGCCGCCGCGCGTCGTCGTGGCTCCCGTCGGCATCGCTGCCGGTGTCGGCCGCTGCCGTCACAGGCGATAGTTCCAGCTCACCGACACGGTACGGCCGAGAATCGAGCGGGCCGTGTTCAGGCCGTTGGCCTGCACCGAAACCGGGCTCTGGTCGATCTCGGTCAGGCCGGTCTGGTTGAACACGTTTTCGGCGTGCAGCGATATCGTCATGCGGTCGCTGAGGTCGTAGCTGCCGAACACGTTCACCTGCGCGTATGCCGGCTGCACCAGTCCGTTCGGGTTGCTGGCGTAGGACTGCGTGGTGCCGATGACCGTCGCGCCCACCATGAACCGGTCGAGGAAGCGGTAGCTCGGGCTCAGCTGGTAGACCCAGTTGGCCTGGCGCTGCGGCACGCCGCCCACGTTGGCCGGCGTGATCTGGTCGCGGGTGATCCGCGAGTGGGTGTAGGTCGCGCCGCCGCGCACGCTGAAGTTGCCGTAGTCGACCGAGCCTTCCAGCTCCACGCCGTAGGAGCGGTAGTTGCGGCTGATCAGGGTCGAGGTCTGCGAGGTCACATCCTGGTTCTGCTCCTGGGTCGTGGCGTAGAAGCCGGTGACGAACAGGCTGGTGTGGCGGGTGCTCCACTTCACGCCCAGTTCGTCCTGCTTGACCTGGTTTACCGCCACGCCCTGCGGCGCGTCGCCGTTGGCGTTGAGCCCGCCGCCGAACAGCAGGCGGTCGGCGTTGAAACGGGCGCCGCGGCTGGTGCGGGCGAACAGGGCCAGGTCGGTGCTCAGCAGGTAATTGGCGCCGAAGGTGTATTCCAGCTTGTGCTTGGTATAGCTGATCGGGCTGGCGGCAAGGTTGTTGACCACCGGCACCGTCTGTTCGGGCACCGAGATGACGCCGTCGCCATTGACGTCCATGACCTTGGTGCCGGTGGCGCCGGCGTAAGTCCCGCTGGCCCGCATATGGTCGTAGCGCAGACCCGCGTCGAAGCGCCAGGCGCCGGGTTCCCACGACAGCGAGAGATACGGCGAGCTCATCGTGTAACGCGCGTCGTACGAGCGGACGCAGCAGTTGCCCCAGTAAGGCGTGCCATAGGCCACCAGGCCGTGCTCGGTGACCGGGTTGCCATTGGCGTCGTAGACGTCCAGCAGCGATGCCTTGTAACCCTGCACGGTCTCCAGGTAGGTGTTCCAGTGCCAGTCCTGCCGGATGCTCTGGCGCGAACGGTAGTAACCCAGCTCCAGGTCCACCGGGCCGCTGTCCAGGTCGAACGAGCGCTTGAGGGAAACGTTGTTGGTGATGTTGCCCATGTCCGGCAGCGACACGTTGAACAGGTGCACGCGGGTGGCCAGGCCATTGCCGCCGACCGAAGCCGCATTCGCCACCTGGCCGGCCTGCGGGCCGGTCGCGTAGCGCAGCGTGGCGCCGGCGCCGCCGATCTCCTGGGCCAGCGTCGCGGCGGTGTTGACCTCGGCCGGATAGGGTCCGACGAAGTCGCCGCTGTTGTCGGCCACGCGGAACTGCTCGTGCAGCGTCCAGTGGTCGTCCAGGCTGAACTGGCCCTCGCCGCCGAAGGCGCTCACCTTGGAGTGGTAGCCGTCGGCGATGTTGGTGACGATCGGGTTGCCGGACGCGTTCAACGCCAGGTCGCGCTGGAAGTAGGGCGACTGCAATACGCCGTTGGTGACACTGAAGCCGGGCAGCGAGCCCACGCTGGGGTCGCTGTTGCTGCCGGAGATGCGCACCGGCACGGGCAGGTACACCGCGGAATGGTCGTCCAGGTACTGGAAGCTGGCGCGCAGGAAGCCGCCGTCGATGTCGTGCGTGAGGTTGCCCATCAGCTGGCCGCCGGACTGGGCGTTGTAGCCGACGTCCTTCTGGCCGTCGCCATCGCGCAGGAAGCCGCCGATGTGGAAGCGGGTCGTGGCGCTGACCGGTTCGCCGTAATCGAAATCCAGCCGCTGGCTGTTGTAGTCGAGGCCGGCGGTAAGGCCGATGTTGCCGCCCTTTTCCTCGCCGGTCTTGGTGATGAAGTTGATGATCGCGCCGGGCGCGTTGCTGGCGAACACCGAGGACGAACCGCCGCGCACCACCTCGACGTGATCGAGGTTGTAGTCCGGCCGCAGGAAGGTGTCGGGCGTGGCAAAGGCGATATCGCCGAATTCGAGCACGGGCATGCCGTCGACCTGGTACTGCACGAACTTGCCGCCGCCGGAGGCCACCGGCAGGCCGCGAACGGAGACGTTCGCGTTGCCGTCGCCACCGGACGATTCGGCGCGGATGCCCGGAATGTCGCGCAGGATGTCGGCCGCGTTCTGGGCGCCGCTGTCGATGATCTGATCCGCCTCCAGCGTGCTGACGGAAATGCTCGATCCCATCTTGCTGACCGCCGAGGGCGATGCGGTGACCACCATCTGGTTGAGGTTCACCGCCTTGGCCTGGTCCGCCTTCGCCGGAGCCTTGCCGTTGTCCCTGGTGGCGGCCTTGCCCGCCGTGGACGTTGCCTGGCTGCCGGTTTCGTTCTGGGCCATCGCGGCCGCCGGCAACAGTGCCAGCATCACGGCGACGGCAAGAGTGTGCTTGCGTAGAGCGTCGAATTTCATGGTGTCTCCCCGTAGTGGTGATCGCGCAGACCGTGGTGCTGTTGCCCGTGTGTTCCGGACACGCGTGGTCTGGTCACGGCCACCATCTTCGAATTCAATGCAATCGATTGCAATACGCACTGCAACACGATCAAAAGCCATGCAATAAAAGGAAAGTTAATCGAATCGAGTAAACATCTACATCAAATTATGGCAACGTTTGCACGCCAACCGGCAGGCATGCGCCATCGCGCCCCGTCAGACCGGTGGCCGGGCGCTCATGTTGCGCTGCGTCAAAGTGCTGGCGTGGACTGGCTGCTTTCGCGCACGATCAGGCGGGTTTCCAGCAGCGCCGATGCCGGTGCCGGCTTCCCGTTGAGCATCAGCAGCAACGCGTCGACCAGGACGGTGCCTGCTTCGTGGATCGGCTGGCGCACCGTGCTCAGGGGAGGGTTGAAGTGCGCGGCCAGGTCGACGTCGTCGTAGCCGACCACGGCGACGTCCGCCGGCACCTGCCGCTGGCGTTCGCGCAGCGCCCCCACCGCCGCCATCGCCAGCAGGTCGCTGCTGGCGAACACCGCATCCAGCGCGGGGTTGGCGTCGATCAGCGCAAGCATCGCCTGGCGTCCGCTTTCGGCCAGGAATGGCACCGTCCTGCGCTGTTGCGCGGGCAGGCCGACCCCGCCTGCCCGCAAGCCGGCGGTGAAGCCGCGATAGCGCTGCGCCACTTCGGGCAGGCCGCAGTCGCCGAGAAAAACCATCCGCCGCCGCCCCTGCGCCAGCAGATGCTCGGCCACCAGGCGTCCGCCGCGCACATTGTCGCCGCCCACCGTGCAGTAATCCTGATGCGGCAGGTGCGCGCCCCACACCACCAGCGGCAGGCCGCGGGCGGCCATCGCATTGAGCTGGTCGTGGTGCCGCCACTGGCCGATCAGGATCACCCCGGCCGCGCGACCGCTGTCGATCAGGGCGGCGACGGTATCGAGCTGGTCCGCATCGATGCGCGACAGCAGCATTTCGTAGCCGCGTTCGGTGAGCGCGTCGGCCAGGCTGCCGATCATGCCGTGCAGGAACGGATCGGCGAAGCTCTGCCGGCTGGCCTTCTCGAACGGGACGATCACCGCGATGGTGCGCTGAACCCCGGAACGCAGGCCGGTGGCGACACTGTTGATGGTGTAGTTGAACTTGCGCGCCAGGGTCTGGATGCGCTCGCGCGTCTCGGGGTTGATCAGTTCGCTGCCGCTGAGTGCGCGCGAGACGGTGGATGTCGATACCCCGGCCAGCCGGGCCAGGTCCGCCATCTGCATGCGTCGCCCGCTGTCCGTCGGCGCGACCGGTCGTGGTTTGCCGGGCTTGCCCATCAATCCATGCTCCGCGGCGGGCGTCGATCGGACAATGGCTGCACACAGCGGGGCGATGGAGACAGCGGGATCGGCATGGGCATCGAATATCCTGGATTGCGAATCAGCACGCCCATCTTAGCGAGCGCGCATGAAGACGGTGCTGGCAGGCGATGGCCATGCGGCGGTTTCGCCATCAGCCGATCACCGGTCCCGCCACCGGCCTGCTGAAATCTTCCGGCGTCAGGTTTTGCGTCAGGCGGAACACGCCTTCGTGGATCTTGCGCGGCAGCACCACGTCGAGCACGGTGGTCTGGTGCGGGCCGAGCATGTCGAGCAGATCGTCGTCGGCGGCGCTTTTCGCCAGCGCATGATGCACCAGGCCGCTGAGGTCGACCGGTTGCATGCTGGCGCCATACGGCCGGTGGCTGGCCATGGCAGGGCGCAGCGTCCGGCGGCTGTTGCGGGGGTCGGCAACACGGGCATCGCCGGCCAGCAGCGCGTGGTTGAGGAACAGCGAGATCGTGGCGGGGTTTTTCGAGTTGGCCTGCCGGTCGAGCATGAAACCATCGGGCATCAGGTCGGGACTGGCCTGCGCACCGGCGGTGAACAACACGCCGGTGCCGGTGAGTGGTTCGCCGGCCTCGTCGGCGAGGCGCACGATCACCAGGCTGCGCGGATCGTGGATGTGCACGCGCGGGGCGAACGGGCCGGCCGGTTCCAGTTCCACCTTGTCCGCGTCGCGCAGGCTGTTCTCGCCGTCGAAGGCGTCGCACAGCGCGCTGTAGTCGCCGGCGCTGCGTACCTGCAGGCAGCGCAGGATCGCCTCCACTGTAGCCGAGGCGGCGCTGGCGAGGATGCCGCGGGCGTCGCCGGAGTGTGCTGCGTCGGCGATCAGCTTGAACGCGCAGCGCGGCCCTTGCTGCTGGTTGAGCGAGAGGGCGTCGACCACGCCGTCGGCGGCACTGCGCTGGAGTGCCAGCACGGCATGGCGCGCGTTGAGGTTGGCGGCGGCGATGCGCACCACGCCATCGGAGCCGTCCTCGCCGGTGTAGCTGTTGAGGTGATCGTACAGCGAGCGGTCCGGACGGTCGCCGATCAGCACGAACAGGTACTGGCCGCTCGCGGTCGGATCGGGACTGTGGATTCGGTCGAGGTTGAGCGCGAGCGACTCGCTGCTGCCCAGTTCCAGCCAGTCGAGGATACGCTGGCCCGGTTCCACGCCGCTGAACCACGCCTTGAGCCGGCCCAGCGTGCTCTTGCCCAGCTGGGCCAGCGCGGAGCCGAAGTTCGCCGGCGCCAGCATCACCAGATGGGTGAGCCGGATCGTGCTGTAGCAGCCCGGCTTGTCGCGCTGCGCGCGCAACCATTCGCGCACCACCGGGCCGCCGGTGGAGTGGGTCACGCAGGCGACGCTGGCGTCGAGCAGGTGCAGGTCGCGCAGGGCATGGTCGAAGGCGCGCACCAGGTCGCCCATGGTCACGCTGTCGTCGAAGCTCACGTACTCCGACAGCCAGATATCCGCCAGCGTGATGCTGATGCCCGCCGCTGCCGCGCGCTGCTGCAACTGCTGCGGCATCTGGCCGTAGGTGGCGGTGCTGGTGACGCTCCAGCCATGGACGAAGACGAGGGTGGTCATGGCATGACTCCTTGACTAGAGATCCGGCCCGTGAAGATTTTTGGAAATCTCGAATAACCTTGTTCTTGGCACCTGCTGTAGGAGCGCACCCTGTGCGCGAATGCTCTTTGTAAGAGCGGCTTCAGCCGCGATGCTTTTCGGCATGCCACAAGAGCATCGCGCGCAAGCGCGCTCCTACAAAGAGCATTCGCGCACAGGGTGCGCTCCTACCAATCGGGGTTATTCGAGGTGCACTTTATATCTACCGTTCGTCCCCGGATCGAGTCCGGGGCAGGTTCTGAGCGTAGCGCAGCGAACTCGAAGGACAAGTGCCTGCACTATTCACGGGCCCGATCAAGCGTGGCCTGTAACGATCCCGGCGTTGGGCAGGCATTCCGTAGCGGCGATCACCCCTCGCGGATCACCATCAGGCGAACTTCGGTCATGTCCTCGATCGCCCAGCGGATGCCCTCGCGGCCGAGGCCGGACAGCTTGACGCCGCCATAGGGCATGTTGTCCACGCGGAAGCTGGGCACGTCGTTGACGATCACGCCGCCCTGTTCCAGCCTGTTCCAGGCGCGCATGGCGTGGTCGAGGCTGTCGGTGAACACGCCGGCCTGCAGGCCGAAATCGGAGTCGTTGACCATCGCGATCGCCTCGTCGAAAATCGTGAACGGGGCCAGCAGGGCAAACGGGCCGAACGCTTCCAGTCGGTTGACCCTGGCGTCGGTGGGCACGTTCTCCATCAGCGTCGCCTGCAGCATCGCGCCTTCGCGCTTGCCGCCGCACAGCAGCCTGCCGCCGGCGATCCGCGCTTCGTCGATCCAGCCGTGCAGGCGTTCGGCGGCGGCCTTGTCGATCATCGGTCCGAGGAACACGTCCGGCTTTTTCGGGTCGCCCGTCTTGAGCTTCCTCACCGCCGCCACCAGTTTTCGCTTCAGCGCTTCGTAGATGTCCGCATGCGCGACGATGCGCTGCACGCTGATGCAGCTCTGGCCCGACTGGTAGAACGCGCCGAAGACCAGCCGCTCGACTACCCGATCCAGCTTCGGCCCCTGATCGGCATCGACGATGCACGCGGCGTTGCCGCCCAGTTCCAGCGTGACCTTCTTGCGCCCGGCGCGGGCTTTCAGCTCCCAGCCGACCTGGCCGCCGGTGAAGGACAGCAGCCTGAAGCGCTCGTCCTCGACCAGCGGCGCGGCATGCGGGCCGTCCAGCGGGAGGATCGAGAACGCGCCCCGGGGCAGGTCCGTCTCGGCCAGCACCTGGCCGATGATCAGCGCACCGACCGGGGTTTTTTCCGACGGCTTCAGCACGAACGGGCAACCGGCCGCGATCGCCGGGGCCACCTTGTGCGCCACCAGGTTCAGCGGAAAGTTGAACGGCGTGATGAACGACACCGGGCCGATCGGCACGCGCCGGGTGTAGCCGTGATAGCCGTCCAGACGGCTGGACAGCTCCAGGTTCAGCGTCTCGCCGTTGCTGCGCACGGATTCGTCGGCGGCGATGCGGAACGTCTCGATCAACCGGGTCACCTCGCCGGCCGCGTCCCTGATCGGCTTGCCGGCCTCGATGCACAGCGCCTGCGCCAGTTCGTCGCGGCGTTCGCCGAAACGGGCGACGCAATGCTGCAGCACCGCCTGGCGTGCCCAGGGCTTGTATTCGCGCATCGGCGTGGCGGCCTTCACCGCGGCGGCGATGGCCTTTTCCACGGCTTTCGCGTCGGGTACGGCCACGCGGGTGGCGACCCTGCCGCTGTACTTGTCGCGCACCTCCAGCATGGTGTTCGAGGTCTGCGCCCGGTTGGCGAGGTAGTAGGGGTAGGTCTTGTCGAGCATGGGTTTCTCTCCAAGCTGTTCCGGCGAATCAAACGAGTCCCGTAGGAGCCCACCCTGTGGGCGAATGCTCTATATGGGCGACTGTAGGAGCGCGCTCGCGCGCGATGCTCTTGCAGCAGGGTGAAGAGCATCGCTGAAGAGCATCGCGCGCAAGCGCACTCCTACAAGAGCAAAGCATTCGCCCACAGGGTGGGCGCCTACCGCGAGCCAGCCAATGGCCGGCCGGACGGGCGGTCAGTGGTTCCCGGGCGGTTCGACCACGCGCAACGCGAGCTCGCCTTCGGCCAGCCGCGCGCGCAGCGACGTGCCGGGCGGCGCGTTGCGGGCGACGCGCAGGATCCGGCCGGCGGCATCGAACACGATCGCATAGCCGCGTTCCAGCGTGGCCAGCGGGCTCACCGCATGCAGTGCGTGGCGGGCGTGACGCAGGGCGGTGCGGTCGCGCTCCAGCGTGTGCGCGATCGCACGGCGCAGGCGCAGATCCTGTTCGGCCAGGCGACGCGCCAGCAGCGGCAGGCGCGCGCGCGGGTGTTGTGCCAGCAGGCGCGCGTGCAGCCGCTCCAGCCGGGTGTGCCGGCGCTGGCTTTGTTCGCGCAGCACCGCCGTCAGGCGTTGCCGCAGATGGATCAGCCGCTCGCGGTCGCGCGCCAGCCGTGCCTGCGGCCGCTGCGCCTGCAGCCGCGCCAGCAGGTGGTCGACGCGCTGCGAGTGCGCCTGCAGGCGGCGCTGCTGCAGGGTCAGCAGGCGCTGCTGCAACTGCTGCAGATGCCGGCCGATGGCCAGCGCATCGGGCACCAGCAATTCGGCGGCGGCCGAGGGGGTGGGCGCGCGCAGGTCGGCCACGAAGTCGGCGATGCTGAAGTCGATCTCGTGGCCGACCGCGCTGACCACCGGCACCGCGCTGGCGTGGATCGCCCGCGCCACGGATTCCTCGTTGAACGCCCACAGGTCTTCCAGCGAGCCGCCGCCGCGGGTCAGCAGCAGCACATCGTAGCGCCGGCTGGCCGAGGCCTTGCGCAGCATCGCCACGATCGCCGGCGGCGCCTCGCGGCCTTGCACCGGCACCGGCAGCACCTCGACATCGGCCAGCGGCCAGCGCCGCGCCAGCACGCTCAGCACGTCGCGCACCGCCGCGCCGGTGGCCGAGGTGATCACGCCGATGCGCCGCGCGAAACGGGGCAGGGCGCGCTTGCGCGCCGACGCGAACAGGCCTTCGGCATCGAGCCGGGCCTTGAGCTGTTCGAACTCGCGCTGCAGCGCGCCTTCGCCGGCCGGCTCCATGCTCTCGGCGACCAGCTGGAATTCGCCGCGCGGTTCGTACAGGCCGACCTTGGCGCGCACCAGCACCTGCAGGCCATCGACCGGACGGAAGCGCAACGAGGCCGTCTTCGGCTTGAACATCGCGCAGCGCACCTGCGCGCCGCTGTCCTTCAGGGTGAAGTACAGGTGCCCGGAGGCCGGCCGCGCCACATTCGACAGCTCGCCCTCGATCCACACCAGCGGCAGCGCATCGCCCAGCAGATCGCGCACCAGCCGGTTCAGCGTGCTGGGGGTCAGCACGTGGCGCGGAGGGTTGTCGTCGTAGGCGGGCATGGGAGCGCGAGCCTAGCATGGCCGGGCCGGCTGGGTCCTGAAGAAACATCCGCTTGGCGCCGCTGGTGAAAGTGCCACATCAACAGATGCAGGCATGCATCCGGGAATCCCTGATGCCCCGCTTCATGGCCCCTGGTAGGAGCGCACCCTATGCGCGAATGCTTTTCGTGGACAGCCAATAAAAGCATTCGCGCACAGGGTGCGCTCCTACGGGATCGGGGGTGTTCGAGGTGTCCATCTAAGTGGAGGTCGTCCACCGATCAATCGTCGTCGCGCAGCTCGCGTTGCCGTCGCTGGCGCAGGCGCAGGTGCCAGCCGCGGATGCCGAGGTTGAAGGCGAACCAGCCGGCCAGCATCCCGAACGGCCAGCCGATCCACGCCGGCCACAGGATCGTGATCACGGCCAGCGCAGCCAGCGCCAGCGCGCCGGTCAGCAGCGGGCCGCTCGATGCATCGCCGAGCACGCGATGGTTGCTCAGCACGGCACCCACGCTGTTGGCGATGCGCAGGGCGCCGACTGCGGCGCGGCTGGAACTGCCGCCGGCACGGCGGACCCGCGGCGGTCGCGCCGCACTGCGGCGGACCCGCTCGCTGCGGCGATGGCGACGCGGCGCGAGCACGATCTCGGTGGCGTTGCCCAGATCGCGCTCGAACTGCGCGGCGAGCTGGCCGGCGAAACCGGCATCCTCCACCGCCACGTCGATCTCGCGATTGCTCAGCCAGCTGGCGATGTTGAGGTTGGACGAGCCGACCCGTGCCCACTGGCCATCGGCCACCGCGGTCTTGGCGTGCAGCATCGAGCCGTTCCACTCGAACACGCGGATGCCCGCTTTCAGCAGCGGGCGATAGCCCGCGCGCGACATCCCGGCGACGACCGGAACGTCGCTGCTGCCTGGCACCAGCAGGCGCACGTCGACGCCATCGCGCGCCGCCGCCACCAGCGCCTGCACGTAGGGCGCGATGCCGACGAAGTAGGCGTCGGTGAGCCACAGCGTCCTGCGCGCCATCGCGGCGATCAGCTGGTCGAGCCGGTACATGCTGGCGCTGGCCGGCTGGGTGGCGATCACCCGCAGGGCGATCGAGCCGGCGGGTTCATCCGGCATCGGCGCTGGAGACCAGGCGGGCAGCGCCGCGCCGCCGGTGGCGTCCCAGCTTTGCACGAAGGCCGCCTCCAGCTCGGCCACCGCCGGACCGCGCAGCGCCACGCCGGTGTCGCGCCACGGCGGCACGCCGCGCGCCGGGTCGCCCAGCCATTTCGCGCTGATGCAGACCCCGGA
Organism: Rhodanobacter sp.; assembly: GCA_004322005.1. Classification (GTDB taxonomy): domain Bacteria; phylum Pseudomonadota; class Gammaproteobacteria; order Xanthomonadales; family Rhodanobacteraceae; genus Rhodanobacter. Next base: position 16,226 of record SCRF01000068.1, read on the forward strand.
CAGGAAACCGTGCGTGCCATCGACCGCCAGCAGCTTGCGGTGATCGCGGCTGATCCAGCCGAACGGCTGGCCCAGCTGCGGTGGATTGAATACCCGCACCAGGCCGCCGGCGGCGCGCAACGGCGCCCAGAACGCGCCGCGCGACTGGCCCAGGCAGCCGACCCAGTCGACCACCACCGCGACCAGCACCCCGGCCTGCGCACGCTCCACCAGCGCGTCGCGGAACAGGCGGCCGACGCGATCGTTGCGGATGATGTAGTTCTCCAGCAGCACGCGCTGTCGCGCCGCGCGGATCGCTGCCAGCCAGGCGTCGTAATGCGCCGCTGCGTCGATCAGCAGTTCCACCGCATTGCCGCCCAGCAGCGGCGCGCCGGCAGCCCGGCTCAGCGCCTGCTCGGCCATCAGGCGATGCGGGGTCACGGGAAGGGGCGTGGTGGACATGCGATGAGTGTAGGTCATGCCACCAGCCTGTCGGACTCGCGAGTGGCACTTGCTTAAAGCCGGTCATTCCCGCGAACTTAAAACTCGTCATTCCCGCGAAGGCGGGAATCCAGCGCCTTTGGCGCATTGGCGGGGCGGTGAAGCCACTGGATCCCCGCCTGCGCGGGGATGACGAAACGTGGGGGCCGAGCCAAACAAGTGCCATTCCTGTCGGACTCCGATCCATCTGCCCGCACCGCCGATTGCGGGCTTCTGGCATGATCGGCCGCATGTCGATCGAGCATCGCCACACCGATACCACGGAATGCGCGCAGCAGATCGCCGACCGGCTGGGTCCGGATCTGCGCATCGCCGCGCCGCTGGGCCTGGGCAAGCCGCATGGCCTGCTCAATGCGCTGTACCGGCTCACGGCCGACGAGCCGACCCGCTCGCTGCGCCTGTATACCGCGCTGTCGCTGACCCGGCCGCAGCCCGCGCCGGGGCTGGAGGCGCGCTTCCTGGGGCCGTTCCTTGAGCGTCACTTCGGTGCCGACCAGATCGACCCGCAGTACGCGCTGGATCAGGCGCGCAATGCGCTGCCGGCGAACGTCGAGGTGCATGAGTTCTACCTGCAGTCCGGCGCGCTGCTGCATTCGGCCAGCGCCCAGCGCAGCTACATCAGCCAGAACTACACTCACGTCGCCCGCGACCTGGTGCCGCAGGACATCAACCTGCTGGTGCAGCTGGTGGCGCGGCGCGAGGGGCCGGACGGCGTGCGTTACAGCCTGTCCTGCAATCCGGATCTCACCCTCGATTTCCTGCGCCAGGTGCAACTGGCCGGCAAGCCGCGGCCGCTGTGCGTGGCGGTGGTGCATCCGCAGCTGCCGTACCTGAGCGGCACGGCCGAGGTGGCCGAGGATTATTTCGACATCGAACTGCGCCCCGACGCCTCGCCGCGCCTGTTCGCGCTGCCGCGTCCGCCAGTCGATCTGGTCGAGTACGCGCTGGGGCTGCACGCCAGTGCGCTGGTCCGGGACGGCGGCTGCCTGCAGATCGGCATCGGCGCGCTGTCCGATGCGCTGGTCAAGGCGCTGCTGCTGCGCCAGCAGGAAAACATCGCGTGGCGGCGCGCGTTGGTGGCGCTGGACCGCCGCGGCGCCACGCATGCGCTGGCCGCGTCGATGGGCGGCCTGGCGCCGCTCGAGACCGGCCTGTACGGCGCCAGCGAAATGGTGATGGACGGCTTCATGCACCTGCAGCAGGCCGGCATGCTCAAGCGCCGCAGTTGGGACGATCTGGCCCAGGAACAGGCTTCCGTTGCCGGCCAGCTGGATCCGGCCACGCCCGGCGGGCACTACCTGCGCGGCGCGTTCTTCCTGGGCACGCAGGCATTGTACGAATGGCTCGCTGCCACCGAAGCGGCCGACCCGGATGCGATCGACATGTGCCCGGTCGCCAACGTCAACCAGCTGTACGGCGATCATCAGGCGCTGGCGGTGCTGCAGCGGCGCGGCGCGCGTTTCTTCAACACCTGCATGATGGCGACCCTGCTCGGCGCCGCGGTGTCCGACACGCTGGCCGATGGCGAAGTGGTCAGCGGCGTCGGCGGCCAGTACAACTTCGTGGCGATGGCGCACGAACTGCCCGGCGGCCGCTCGGCGCTGCTGCTGCGCGCGACCCGGCAGGCGCGCGGCGGCATCGAAAGCAACATCCGCTGGAACTACGGCCAGACCACGATCCCGCGCCACCTGCGTGACCTGTACGTCACCGAATACGGGGTCGCCGACCTGCGCGGCAAGAGCGACAGCGAATGCGTCGAGGCGATGCTGTCGATCAGCGACGCGCGCTTTCTCGATGTGCTGAGCGCCGAGGCGAAATCGCACGGCAAGCTGGCGGTGGATTTCGCGATACCCGAGGCCTGGCGGCGCCATCATCCCGACCATCTGCGCGAGGCGCTGCTGCCCCTGCAGAAAAAGGGCCTGTTGCCGCTGTTTCCGTTCGGCAGCGACTTCACCGACGTCGAGCAGCAACTGTTGCCGGCCTTGAACTGGCTGAAGGCATCGGCCGGCAACTGGCGCGGCCGGTTCAGGCTGCTGCAGGCGCTGTCGCGGCCGGGTGCGCCGATCGACGGCGAGGCCGCGGCGCTGGAACGGATGGGGTTGACCACGCCGGTCACGCTGACCGACCGCGTGTTGCGCCGGGTGCTGCAGGCGGCGTTGCGGCGGATGGCGGGTGCACGGTCGGGCCGTTGAGCCGCGTCGGCTGGCCGGGTTGTTCGGGCTCTCCCTTTGGCCGCTGGCTGCTAAGATGAAACCTCGATGCAAATACGAGGTTCCACCATGAGCGCCAAGTACGTCACGCTCGCCGACGCCAACGGCCACCTGGCCGAGCTGATGGAGGCTGCCAGGCGCGGCGATGAAATCTTCATTGAGGCGGGGAATCACACGCAGGTGAAGCTGGTGGCGGTTGCGCCGGTGCGCCAGGCGCGGGTGCTCGGTGCCTATCGCGGCAAGCTGCACATGCGTGCCGACTTCAATGCACCGCTCCCCGACGACTTCTGGTTGAGTGGTCAACCGTGAGGTTGCTGCTCGATACCCACGCCTTTATCTGGATGCTGGAAGCGCCGGAGAAGCTCTCCGCCAAAGTGATCCAGGCCCACAACGACCCGTCCACCACGCTGATCGTCAGCGTCGCTTCGTTATGGGAAATCCAGATCAAACGCGTGCTTGGCAAGCTGGACATGGAGGTGTCGCTGGAGCAGATCGTGCGCGAGCAAATCGACACGTACCGCTATGAGCTGCTCGACATCCGTGCCGCGCATGTGTTGGCGCTGGACGTGCTGCCGCGTCATCACGGCGATCCGTTCGACCGGCTCTTGATGGCGCAGGCACAGACCGAACGGGTGCCGTTGGTCAGTACCGACAACGTGTTTACGCATTATCCCGTGGAGCTGTTTTGGTAGGGCGAAGAGTCACGCGGACCGAAATCGCACGTCGGGGGTTGCGACTGCACGCTTTTTATCTGCGGTGATCTCGCTAACGCATTGACGCCGCGTGCTGCGCCGGATGCTGCAGGCGGCGCTGCGGCGGATGGTGGGTGCAGCGTCGAGCCATTGAGCCGGCATGCAAAGACGGTACTGTCAGCGCTTCGCCTTTATTGATACGGCCCGCAAATGCGATAAATTCACCGTTCGTCCTGAGCGTAGCGAAGTGCACGCGGGGAGTGGCCATGGATGGCCACGGCTTTGAGGAGCGAGGAAGTCGAAGGACAAAAGCCTGGACTATTTGCGGACCGGATCAATAGCAAAGGCACGCGTCGAGAGTTCCGGTGTGGGCGCGGTTGAAGGGGAAACCTCGGATGCGGGCGGGGATGCGCCACCCTCACGCGGTTGCATGACGGGAGGTCGGACGCCGGTCAGCGTGGCCCGGCGAGTCGCGGCCAGGAGGCCGGCATGCAGCATGCCGACGCGATCAGCCTGGCCTTCCTGGTGCGGGACTTGCGCCTGACGATGGCCTTGCGTCCATCCGCATCGCTGCGCGCATCGGGCCGCCAGGCCAGATCGGTGGGGGTGACGTGACCGTGCAGGAACAGCAGATCTTTCCAGAGCGAGCTCATGGGGGGAGCCTCCGTGGGGTGCTTGGGCTTGGGGTGTGCTCAAGGTACGCGTGCCGGAGGCCGCCAAAAAGCGATATATTCGCAAGCCAGACTTGAAGGAAATTCAAGATGGGAAAGGTGCCGCTGGGCCTGCTGCAACAGTTCGTGCTGGTTGCCCGGTTGGGCAATCTGTCGCGCGCCGCGACGAAGGCAAACCTTACCGTCAGTGCGTTGAGCCACCAGATGCGCCAGCTGGAAGAACGCATGCAACGGCGCCTGTTCGAGCGCGGACCACGCGGCGTGAAGCTGACCGTCGACGGTCGCAGCCTGCTCGAGGCGGTGGGCGAGCACTTCGATGGCATCGAGCATGCGCTGTCGCGCTATCGCACGCACCACCACAACGAGCTGACGCTCAGCGCCAGTCCCGGCATCATGTCGAGTTGGCTGGTGCCGCGACTGCCGCGACTGGTCGCCGCATATCCGGAACTGGAACTCAACCTGCAATCGGGTTCCGCGTTGGTGGACTTCGAACGCGAGGCGGTGGACGTCGGGCTGCGCTACGGCCGCGGCAAGTGGAGCGGCTTGCACAGCGAGCGCCTGTTCGGCGAATGGATCGCGCCGGTGGCCGCGCCCGCGCTGATCGCCCGGCTGGGCGACGCCGACCCGCGCGACCTGTCGCGCTGGCCGCTGCTCGGCGAACCGGCGCCCTCGACGCGCTGGAGCGACTGGTTCAGCCGCTACGGCGGCACGCGCCCGACGCGCTACGTGGCGCAGTTCGACGGCCTCGACGCGCTGCGCCATGCGGCACTGGAAGGCCTCGGCGTCGCGCTGGGGCGGATGGTGACCTCGAAGTCGCTGATCGATGCCGGGCGGCTGGTGGTGCTGGGCGATCGCTACATGGCGGTGCCGGACGCGTACTGGCTGGTGTATCCGCAACGCTCGCAGGAACACCGCGGCTTGCAGGTGTTCCGCGAATGGCTGCTGGCCGAAGCGGCCGACTACTGCCGGCAGATGCCGGCGATGGGGGCGGATGTGACGCTCGACTGACGCGGTTGTGTCAGGTGGTGGCTGGCCGTGGGTTCATGGGAATCCCGAATAACCCACTGCTTGGCACCCGTAACCTGATGCCTGGTACCCGTAGGAGCGCACCCTGTGCGCGAATGCTCTTGTCGATGAACATCCGCAAAGAGCATTCGCGCACAGGGTGCGCTCCTACACAAATCGGGGTTATTCGCGGTGCCCTCATGTCAACGAGCAGCTTCATGCGGTGGCGAGCATGACCTCGCGTTCTTCCGCCCGCCATGCCGCATAGCGAAGCGCCTGCATGATGTCTTCGCGCTCCAGACAGGAGCAGTCGGCGAGCAGTTCATCGATGCCGTGCTCCGTACCGATTTGCCCCACGAGCATGCCGACCGTGACACGCAAACCGCGAGAAAACGGGACGGAGGAAGTTAAACGCCCCATTCCATTCTCCGTTGGCATCTCACCCCATCAACACCAACTCTTCCCCCGCCGTCGGATGAATCGCCACAGTGTCGTCGAAATCGCGTTTGCGCGCGCCCATCTTCACCGCCACCGCGAAACCTTGCAGGATCTCGTCGCTGGCCGGGCCGATCAGGTGCAGGCCGACCACGCGCTCGTCGTCGCCGGCGCAGATCAGCTTCATCAGCGAGCGTTCGGGGTGCCCGGCGAGTGCGCCGAGCATCGGGCGGAAGCGGCTGGTGTAGATCTTGATCGCGTCGCCGTGCTCGGCGCGGGCCTGCGCTTCGGTGAGGCCGATGGTGCCGAGCGGCGGATGCGAGAACACCACGCTGGGGATGTTGCGGTAATCCAGGCGGGCCTCGGGTTGGCCGCCGAACACGCGGTCCATCAGGCGGCGCGCGGCGGCGATCGCGACCGGGGTGAGCGCGGGGGCGGCGGTGACGTCGCCCACCGCGTAGACGCCGTTGGCCGAGGTGTTCTGCCAGGCGTCGACGGCGATGAAGCCCTTGGCGTCGAGCTCGACGGCGGCGGCCTCGAGGCCGAAGCCGGTCACGCTCGGCCGCCGGCCCACGGCCCACAGCAGGCTGTCGAAACCTTCGGCGACATCGCCACTGCGGCAATGGATGCGGATGCCATCGGCGTTCCGGCTGACCCGATCCAGCCGATGCCCGAACTGCACCGCGATGCCGCGCGTGCGCATCGCCTCGAGCAGGACATCGCCCAAGTCGTGATCGAACGTGCGCAGCAGACGCTCGCCGCGCACCAGCAGATGCACCTCGGAACCCAGCGCCCGCAACACCCCGGCCAGCTCGACCGCGATGTAGCTGGCGCCGACCACCGCGACCTTGCGTGGTGCGGCACGCAAGTCGAAAAAGCCGTCGGAATCGATGCCGTGTTCATGGCCGTCGATATCGGGCCGGTGCGCATGGCCGCCGGTGGCGATCAGCAGGTGCGCCGCCGACAGTTGCTGCGCCCCGGCGCGCACCCGGCCGTTGCCCAGCAAGTGCCCGCGCTCGGCGAGCAGGGTGATGCCGAGTTCGTCGAAGCGCTTGCGGTAGCTGGCGTGGATATTGGCGATGTAGTGCTGCCGGCGCGCGATGAAGACCGGCCAGTCCAGCACGCCGGGCTTGAGATCGAAGCCGAGCTCGGCGGCCAGCGGCTGCGCTTCGGCCAGTTCCGCCGCGAGCCACATCGCCTTCTTCGGCACGCAGCCGACGTTGACGCAGGTGCCGCCCAGCACATGCGGTTCGAGCACCGCGACGCGCGCGCCATGCCGTGCCGCACGAATGGCGCCGGCAATGCCGCCCGAGCCGGCGCCGAGAACGATCAGGTCAAACGCCTGGGTATGCATGCACGACAGTCTGCCCTACCGGTACCCGGAGCGGAACCGCGTCGTGATCTGTGGCAAACATGGGCGGGTTCGACCCGCTTGTAGGGCGGGCACTGCCCGCCACTCTACGTCATGATACGAAGGAGGCTGCGGTTCGCCCTGAGCCCTTCGACGTGCTCAGGACAGGCGTAGGCCATAAGGCCGAAGTCGAAGGGTGCCAGCGAAGAAGTGCTTCGACTCCGCTTGCTGGCGCGAACTACGCTCAGCACGAACGGGGGATGGGTTTCACTTACCGGCGGAGTTTCGACACTAATCAGGTGCATCGATGTCTGCCGTGTCGGCAGCGGGTGGCGCAGCCGGCTTCGGGTCGGCAGGGTCGACGGCCGGGTCGTCCAGCAGCGGCAGGATGGCCGGGCTGTCCAGGTCGTCGAACTGCTGGTGGTTGACGGCCCAGAAAAACAGCCCCACCGCGATCAGCACGATCAGCAGCGTGACCGGGATCAGTACCAGCAGGATGTTCATGCGTGCAGTCTCCGGCCGTCCGGTGCGGAACCGGCAGCGGCATGGCGGCCGACCCGCAGCGCGTTGAGTACCACCACCAGCGAACTGAGCGACATGCCGATGCCGGCCAGCCAGGGCGGCACCAGGCCGAGCGCGGCGAACGGGATCGCGCACAGGTTGTAGAACAACGACCAGCGGCGGCCTTGCTGCACCACGTGCTGCACCTGTACGGCAATCGTGTGCGCGTGGATCAGGCCATCCAGACGTCCATCCAGCAACAGCAGGTCGGCGTGCGCCTGCGCCAGTCCGGTGCCGCCGGCCAGTACCGCGGAGACATCCGCGCCGGCCAGTACCGGCGCGTCGTTGCTGCCGTCGCCGACCGCCAGCGTGATCCGGCCGCGGGCGCGCATCGCGTGGAGCAGGGCCAGCTTGTCCGCCGGCGTCTGGCGCGCGTGCCAGTCGGCGATGTCGAGTTCGGCGGCGAGCGGCGCCACGCGGTCCGCCGTGTCGCCGCTGGCGATGCTGGGCGCGATGCCGCGCGCGCGCAGCGCATCCAGCGTGCGGCGCGCGTCGGCGCGGGGTTGTTCGGTGAAATGAAAGGCCGCGACGATGCCTTGCTCGTCGCCCAGCAGCAGCGCGCTCTGCAATGCTTCCGGTACGGCCTGACCGCCGGCGGCGAGCGCGAAGTCGGCGCGGCCCAGGCGTAGCGGGCGATCGTCGATGGCTCCGCTGATGCCGGCGCCAGCCACGACCTGCACGTTGCGTGCGCGTGGCGGCAGGCCGTGCCCGCGCGCAGTATCGGCCAGCGCGCGGGCCAGCGGGTGTGCGCTTTCGCTGGCCAGCGCGGCGGCCCAGGCCAGCACCTGTTCGCGGCTTTCGCCGCGTTGGGGTTCGACCTGTGCGAGGGTGAGTTGCGGCATGCCGAGCGTGCCGGTCTTGTCGAACAGCGCGCTGTCGACGCGGGCCAGGGTGGCGATCGCGGCGGTGTCGGTGACCAGTACGCCATGCCGCGCCAGCACGCCCAGCGCACGGGTCAGCGTGAGCGGCAGGGTCAGCGCGAAGGCGCAGGGGCAGGCCACCACCAGCACCGCGATCGCGGCGTCGAAGGCGCGCGACGGATCGACCAGCAGCCAGCCGAGCGCGGTGAGTGCGGTCAGCAGCAGCACGCGGCCGACGAAGCGGCCGATCTCGGGATCGCTGCCGACGATCCGCGCGCGCGCCTGCCGCGTGCGGCGGGCCAGGGCGCCCAGGCGGGCGACGGCGGTGGTCTCGCCGCTGCATTCCACCCGCAATTCGGCGGGGCCGGACAGCAGCACGCTGCCGGCCAGCAGCCGCTCGCCGCAGCGGCGCCGGACCGGGCGGGATTCGCCCGACAGCAGCGCCTCGTCCACCTGCACGCTGGCGCTTTCCAGCACGCCGTCCGCCGGCACCGTGCCGGCTTCGTCGATGTGCACGCGATCGCCGGGCAGCAGGGCGATCGCGGCCACGGTATCCAGTTCGCCATCGGCGCGCCGGCGCCGGGCCAGCAGCGGTACCGTGTCGATCACCGCGTCGGCTTGCGCCCCGCTGCGAAGGCGCGAGCGCAGTTCGAGATAGCGCGCGCCCAGCAGCAGGAACACGAACATGCTCACTGAATCGAAGTAGATTTCGCCGCTGCCGCGCAGCGTGTCGAACAGGCTGGCGAGAAAGACCACCGCCACCGCCAGCGCCACCGGCAGGTTGATGCCCAGGCACCGGGCGCGCAGTTCGCGCACGGCACCGACGAAGAACGGCTGCGCCGAATAGAGCACGACCGGAAGGGTCGAGATCAGCCCGAGCCAGCGGAACAGGCTGCGCGTGGTGAAGTCGACGAAATCGACCGCGCCGATGTAGATCACGAAGGCGTAGGTCATCACCTGCATCGCGCACATGCCGGCGACCAGCAGGCGTTTCAGCGCATCGTGGGTCTGGCTTGCGCCGGCATCGTCGATGCTGTCGTGCTGCAACGGCTGCGCCGCGCAGCGCATCTCGGCGAACGCGTCGAGCAGCGCCGGCAGCGAGGTGCGTTCGGCGTCCCACACCACCCGCACACGCCGTGCGGTGGGGTCGATGGCGACGCGCTGCACGCCGGGCAGCGCGCGTATCCATTGTTCCAGCCGCAGCACCTGGCGCGCGTCATGCAGGGATTCCACCCGCAAGGCAATCTCGCTGCGGCCATCGGTGCGGGTGCGCAATACCTGCCCGGCGAGTTGCGGGTGGGCCCAGGCCGCGTGCGCGTTCATCGGGGCGCGTGGTGGCTGCCAGGAGCCTGTCGGACTTTGGTTGGCCGGGCTGCGAATCCGTCTGTGCGGTCCATATTCCCGCCGCTTTGCCGGCCCATAGCACCACTATGGGCCGGCAAAGCGTCAGAAATCTGTCCTCGCACAGCCGAATTCTCGCCTCGACCACCAAAGCCCGACAGGCTCCTAGCGCTCACCGGCACGTCGAATATCTTGTGCGCTGTATCCAGCGGCGTGTCGGCGTGGCGCACGCTGAGCACGATCATCCACACGCAACCGGCCAGCGAGCCGATGAAGACGGCCACGCCCAGCCACAGCACCGGCTGGCGATACCAGGCCGATGCGGTGGCGGTGATGCGGTTACTGCGCGGCGACATCGTGTTCGTGCGACAGGTGGTAGACCCAGGCGGCCAGCACGTGGATCTGGTCGCCGGAGAGCCGCGGGCTCCATGCCGGCATGTGGCCCTGGCGGCCGCCGCCGATGGTCCGCTCGATGTCGGCGACACTGCCGCCATGCAGCCAGATGTGGTCAGTGAGGTTCGGCGCGCCGATCGCCTGGTTGCCCTTGCCATCGGCGCCATGACACGCCGCACAGGTGGCGAACAGCGGCTTGCCGGCGGCGGCCCTGGCCGCGTCGTGCGGCGAGCCGGACAGGCTCAGCACGTACTGCGCGAGGTTTTTCACGTTGTCCTCGCCGAGGCTGGCCCATGGCGGCATCACGCCACCGCGGCCGTCATGGATCGAAGTGGTGATGGCCTTGCCGTCGCCACCGTACAGCCAGTCGTGGTCGGTCAGGTCGGGCGCGCCGACCAGCTGATTGCCCTTGCCCGCGCGACCATGGCAGGCCGCGCAATTGTCCTCGAACAGCCGCCGGCCCAGCTGCTGCGCTTGCGGGTCGCCGGCGAGCTGCTCGACCGTGTACATGTCGAAGCGCTTGGTCAGCGCGTCGAGCTTGGCATCGTTGGCGGCGACGTCGCGCGCCAGTTCGGCATGCGAGGTCCAGCCCAGCGCGCCCTTGTGGTTGCCGAAACCCGGATACAGCACCAGGTAGGTGAAGCCGGCCACGAACATGCCGGCCGACAGCAGCAGCCACCACCGCGGCAGCCTGCGCACGCCTTCGCGCAGCGTGCCGTGTGCCCACACGTGGCCGCTGGTGCCATCGGGCAGGGTCGGGATCTTCGCCCGCGGTCCCCACAGGAACAGGAACAGCGTGACGCTGAAGTTGAGCACGATCAGCGACATCACCCACCACGACCATCCCGCGCTCATGGGCGATCCTCCTTCGTGTCGGTATCAGTATCGGGTTCGTCTTCGTCTTCCAGCGGCAATTGCGCCATGCGCTGGAATACCTGCTGGTGCCGGCTGCGCCAGGCCCAGATCCAGATGCCGATGAAGGTGAGCATCATCAGCACGATGAAAATCCCGGCCACCAGGCCCCAGACGGGATTCATGGCGCACCTCCGGTGCCGGCCGCAGCCGTTGCCGCCGCTGGCGTCGGCGTCGGCTCGTTCTTGATCCCCAGGCCCTGCAGGTAGGCGATCAGCGCGTCCATCTCGGTCTTGCCGTCCACCGCCGCAGGCGCGCCGGCGATGTCGGCATCGGTGTAGGGGTCGCCCAGCCGGCGCAGGGTGCGCATGCTGGCCTGGATTTCCGCCGCATCGAGCTTCTTGGTGGCCAGCCACGGATAGCCGGGCATGTTCGACTGCGGCACCACCTGGCGCGGGTTCATCAGGTGCAGGCGGTGCCACTGGTCGGAGTACTTGCCGCCGACGCGGGCCAGGTCCGGCCCGGTGCGTTTGGAGCCCCACTGGAACGGACGGTCGTAGACCGACTCGACCGCGGTCGAGTAGTGGCCGTAGCGCTCGGTCTCGAAACGCAGCGCGCGGATCATCTGCGAGTGGCACAGGTAGCAGCCCTCGCGCACGTAGATGTCCCGGCCGGCCAGCCGCAGCGGGTCGTACGGATGCACCCCCGGCGGCGCCTTCACCGCGTGCGCCTGCATGAACAGCGGGGTGATTTCCGCCAGACCGCCGATCGAGACGAAGATCGCGATCAGGACGCCGAGCAGGCCGGCGTGTTTCTCGATCGCTTCGAAATGCTTGAATGCCATGGCGCGCTCCTCAACCGACGGCCGGCAACGGGGCAGGGACCTGATGCGGTTCCGGCTCGGGGATCGGCACCGGAATCGGCTTGATCAGGTGCGCCCGTGCGTCCGCGGCGGTGTGCCACAGGTTCCACGCCATCACCACCATGCCGGACAGGATCAGCAGGCCGCCCATCCAGCGGATCAGGTACATCGGCTTGACCGCGATCAGGCTGTCCAGGAACGAATAGGTGAGCGAACCGTCGGGCAGGGTGGCGCGCCACATCAGACCCTCGGTGACGCCGGCGGTCCACATCGAGCCCACGTACATCAGCGTGCCCATCATGTGCAGCCAGAAATGCGCCTCCATCGCGCGGTTGGAATGCATCGCGGGGCGACCGAGCGCACGCGGCGCCATCGCGTACAGCGAACCGATGGTGATCATCGCCACCCAGCCGAGCGCACCCGAATGCACATGGGCGATGGTCCAGTCGGTGTAGTGCGACAACGAGTTGACCGTCTTGATCGCCATCATCGAGCCTTCGAAGGTGGCAGCGGCGTAGAACACCAGCGACATCACCATGAACTTCGCCGCCGGATCGGTCTTGAGCCTGTGCCACGAGCCGTTGAAGGTGAGCAGGCCGTTGGCCGCCGAGCCCCAGCTGGGCATCAGCAGCACCAGCGAGAATGCCATGCCGACCGACTGCACCCAGTCCGGCAGCGCGGTGTACATCAGGTGGTGCGAGCCGGCCCACATGTACACCGAGATCAGCGCCCAGAAATTGACGATCGAGAAGCGGTAGCTCCACAGCGGCTGCTGCGCCTGGCGCGGCACGAAGTAATACATCATGCCGAGGAAGCCGGCGGTGAGGAAGAACGCCACCGCGTTGTGGCCGTACCACCACTCCACCATCGCATCGACCACGCCCGAGTAGATCGGGTAGGACTTCCACATCGACACCGGCAAGGCGAGGTTGTTGACGATGTGCAGCAGGCCCACCGCGATGATGAACGCGCCGTAGTACCAGTTCGCCACGTAGATGTGCTTGATGCGCCGGCGCGTGAGGCTGGTGAAGAACACCACGCCGAAGCTCACCCAGACGATCGCGATCAGGATGTCGATGATCCATTCCGGCTCGGCGTACTCCTTGCTCTGGGTCAGCCCCAGCGGCATCGTCACCATCGCCAGCACGCAGATCAGCTGCCAGCCCCAGAACGTGAACTCGGCCAGCCGGTCCAGCGCCAGCCGCGCGTGGCCGGTGCGCTGCACCACGTAGTAGCAGGTGCCCATCAAGGCCGAGCCGCCGAACGCGAAGATCACGCCGAACGTGTGATCGGGGCGGATCCGGCTGAAAGTCAGCCACGGGATGTCGAAGTTGAATACGGGCCACATCAGTTCGGCGGCGGCATACACGCCGATCGCCATGCCGATGATGCCCCACACGGCGGCAGCCAGCAGGAACAGGCGCACGACGCGGTCGTTGTAGTACTCGGTATTGGGCATGCAGATTCCCCCGGTGATAGCTGTGGAATTGTGCCCGATGCGCATCGTTGTTTCATGACCCAGGTCAAGTCGGCGGCGGATAGTGGACCGCACAGACGGATTCGCAGCCCGGCCAGCCAAGGTCCGACTGGCTGCTAGGCACCCGGTTTCGCTCGGCCGGTACGTCACGGGACGGCAAGCGCGATCGGGTATCCTTGCAGGTATCGTCGCGCGTGGCCGCGACCTGCCATTCCGGTTGATTTGCATGAGTGAGATCGCATCGCAGAACCCGCGTCCGGCCGAGCCGGCCTTGCGCCGGCCCAGCGTGGCCGTGCGGATCGGCAAGGTGACGGTGGGCGGCGGCGCGCCGATCGTGGTGCAGTCGATGACCAACACCGACACCGAGGACCCGGTCAGCACCGCGAAGCAGATCGCCGAGCTGGCCCGCGCCGGTTCCGAGCTGGTGCGCATCACGGTCAACACCCCGGCCGCCGCCGCGGCGGTACCGCGGATCGCCGAGCGGCTGGCGATGATGGGCGTGGAGGTGCCGATCATCGGCGACTTCCACTACAACGGTCACCAGCTGCTGGAAGCCGAACCGGCCTGTGCCCAGGCACTGGCGAAATACCGCATCAACCCCGGCAACGTGGGTTTCGGCAAGAAGAAGGACAGCCAGTTCGGCGCCATCATCGAGATGGCGCTGCGCTACGACAAGCCGGTGCGCATCGGCGCCAACTGGGGCTCGCTGGACCAGCGCATGGTGACCCTGCTGATGGACCAGAACCACACCCGCGCCGAGCCGTGGGACGCCGCGCACGTGGCGCGCGAGGCGCTGATCCGCTCGGCGCTGGACTCCGCCGCCAAGGCCGAGGAGATCGGCCTGCCGCGCGACCGCATCATCCTGTCGTGCAAGGTCTCCGGCGTGCAGGAATTGATCGCCGTGTATCGCGACCTCGCCGCGCGCTGCGACTACGCGTTGCACCTGGGCCTGACCGAGGCCGGCATGGGTTCCAAGGGCATCACCGCCTCCAGCGCCGCACTGGCGGTGCTGCTGCAGGAAGGCATCGGCGACACCATCCGCATCTCGCTGACGCCGGAACCGGGCGGCTCGCGCAGCGGCGAGGTGATCGTGGCGCAGGAGCTGCTGCAGACGATGGGGCTGCGTTCGTTCACGCCGCTGGTCACCGCCTGCCCGGGTTGCGGGCGTACCACCAGCGAATTCTTCCAGGTGCTGGCCAAGACCGTGCAGGAGCATGTGCGCGAGCAGATGCCGCTATGGCGCATCAAATACGACGGCGTGGAGAACCTCACCCTGGCGGTGATGGGCTGCATCGTCAACGGCCCGGGCGAATCCAAGCACGCCAACATCGGCATCTCGCTGCCCGGCAACGGCGAGGCGCCGGCCGCGCCGGTGTTCATCGACGGCGAAAAAGCGATGACCTTGCGCGGCGACAACATCGCCGGCGAATTCGTGGCCATCGTCGACGATTACGTCGCGCGCACATACGTCGCCCGAGGCGGCTGAGTCGCACGCACGCCAGTCAAGTTTGCGACGCCCGTGCCGAAAACCGTTCTTATGAAGCGATCGTTCCAGAAGGACGGTTGCCCCGCCCGGAGATCGGCAGTGACGACCAGTGTGCAGTTCCGCACGACCTTCGTTTATGTGGTGCTGGCCGCGCTCTGGATCGGGCTTACCGATCGTGCACTGGACATCCTCGTGCAGGATCCACAAGAGCTGTTCTGGGCGATGCTCGTCAAGGATTGGCTGTTCGTGCTGGGTACCGGCCTGATGCTGCACTGGATGATCAGCCGCGATCGCCGTCGGCTGGCCGCGGCGAATCGGGCATTGCACCGCGGACACCAGCAGGCGCTGCACGTGCTGGTTTCGGCGATGGACATCCGCCACAAGGAGACCAGCGATCATTCCGACCGCGTGATGCGGATGAGCGAAGGGTTGGCGCAGCTGGCCGGGGTGGAAGGCGAGGCGCTGCAGAATCTGAAGCTGGGCGCGCTGCTGCACGACATCGGCAAGCTGGCGATTCCCGACGCCATCCTGACCAAGCCCGGCAAGCTCGACGAACAGCAGACGGCGATGATGCGTCGGCATCCGCAGATCGGCCACGATCTGCTCGATCAGGTGGACTCGCTGCGTGCGGCTGTCGATATTCCCTACGCGCACCATGAGCGCTGGGACGGCAGCGGTTATCCGCGCGGGCTGCGCGGCGAGGAGATTCCGCTGGCGGCACGCATCTTCAGTGTCGTGGACGTGTGGGACGCGCTGATTTGTCCGCGCGTCTACAAGCCGGCGTGGCCGGAAGACGCGGTGCTCGCCTACCTGCACAATGCGGCCGGCAGCCAATTCGATCCCGGGTTGGTAACGCTGTTCCTGGCCCATTACGACGCGTTGAAGCAGCTTGGGCAACCGGCGTTGCCGGGCGGCTTGCACCTGAACTCACTTGCGCCCGGCACTCTCGGCGACATCGACCGCGTATGGCCGGCGAGCGGCCTGTTGCAGGTACGCTGAGGCAGGCTGGGTGGCGACCGCATGCCACGCCGTGGCGTCGAAGGGCTGCCGCGACAATTCGCGTACCTGGGCAAGGAACGCGTCGCGCGGCAACTCCAGCGCGCCCAGCCCGAGCAGGTGCGGATTGCTGACCTGGGCGTCGATCAGCGGAAAATCCCAGCCGAGCAGCAGCTGCGCCAGCGCGATCAGCGCGACCCGCGAGCCACCACTGTGTGCGCTGAACATCGACTCGCCGCAGAACAACCGGCCGATCGCGACGCCGTAGACGCCACCGACCAGCTGCCCGCCGTCCCATACCTCGACGCTGTGGGCGTGGCCCAGGCCGTGCAGCGCCGTATAGGCATCGATCATCGCCGGGCTGATCCAGGTGCCCGGCTGCTGCGGTCGCGGCGCGGCACAGGCCAGCATCACCTGGCGGAACGCCCGGTTCACGCTGATTTGCCAATCCTTGCCGCGCAGGGTGCGCTGCAGGCTGCGGTTGGGTTTCAGCCGATCGGTGCGAAACACGCAGCGCGGGTCGGGCGACCACCACAGGATCGGCTCGTGCTCGCCGAACCACGGAAAGATGCCGTTCGCGTAGGCGGCCAGCAGCCGCGCCGGCGACAGATCGCCGCCGAACGCGAGCAGGCCGTTGGGCTTGCGCAGCGCCTGCCGCGGGTCGGGGAAGCGGTCCGGTAGATCGGGGTCCAGCAGCGGCAGATGGATCATGACCGGGCGTTGCCGTGCTCGGCGTACGGGCTGTGCTCTTGCAGCTCGGCCATATACGCGTCCATCGCCACCGCCTCGCGCGCCAGCGCCGCCGCCACCGCGGTGCGAAAGTCCGGGTCGGCCAGATAATGCCGCGAATGGGTGCGTACCGGCAGGAAGCCGCGTGCCAGCTTGTGCTCGCCCTGCGCGCCGGGTTCGAAGCGAGCGAGCTTGTTGGCAATCGCGTACTCGATGCCGCGGTAGTAGCACAGTTCGAAATGCAGCCCGGGGACATCCACCGCGGTGCCCCAGTAGCGGCCGTACAGCACGCCGTCGCCCTGCAGGAACAGCGCCATCGCCACGATGCTGCCCGCGTGGCGTGCCAGCGCCAGCTGCACGCACTGGCCAAGCGCGCCGAGCCGGGCGAAGAACGCCGCGGTCAGCGCCGCATGGTTGCCCTTGGCGTCGAACGTGGCCGCGTACAGCGCATGCACTCGCTGCCATTCGCCGAGGCTCAGGGTGTCGCCGCTGCGCCATTCGAGCGCGAGGCCGCTGGCCTCGACCCGGCTGCGTTCGCGCAGGATGTTCTTGCGTTTCTTGTGGCTGAGCGCGGCGAGGAAATCCGGGAAATGACGGTAGTTCCGGTTATGCCAGTGGAACTGGACGTCCGAACGGGCCAGCCAGCGCTGGTCCGGCACCAGGCTCTCGAATGCGCCGAGTTCGCTTTCCGGCAGGAAATTCGCGTGTACCGAGGACAGGCCGAGCCGCAAGGCTTCGTTGCGCATCGCCTCGACCAGCGCCTGGCGCAGGCTCGCGCTGTGTTGATGCCGGCCCGCCAGCAGGCGCGGGCCGGGCACCGGCGAGTAGGGCACGGCGTTGAGCAGCTTCGGGTAGTACTCGCCACCGGCGCGTTGCCATGCGCTGGCCCAGCTGAAGTCGAACACGAACTCGCCGTGCGAGTTGCCTTTCAGGTACAGCGGCGCGGCGGCGAGCAGTTCGCCGTTTTCATGCAAACCGAGATGATGGGCTTGCCAGCCCCAGTCGGGGCGGATGCAGCCACCTTGTTCCAGCGCAGCCAGGAACGCGTGCGACACGAACGGGTTGGCGTCGCCGCGCAGCGCGTCCCACTGCGCGGCAGGCAGTTCGGCGATCGCGGCATGGAAGCGGATGTCGTACATGGAGAATGCGGCCTGGCTGCCTGTGTAGGAGCCCGCTGGCGGGCGATGCTTTGGCTTTGAATTTTCCTA